>RDXZ01000032.1 GCA_004293265.1 Bacteroidota bacterium
AAATGTTGCGGATGCGTAAATTGCTCAAAACAGCTTTGTCCGACCTTGACTTGTCGGTGCGAGCCTTCAACTGCTTGAAATCTGCTGATTTGAAAACATTGGGAGATTTGGCCAGATTGGATATTTCAGACATGATGAAATTTCGTAATTTTGGTAAGAAATCTTTGACTGAATTAGAGCAGTTGATTTCAGAAAAGGGCTTGGTGTTTGGTATGGATGTGGCCAAATATCGCCTCGACGAAGATTAATAATACATTGGTAAAGAGGTTTGGAAGCAGCAATGCCTACAAACCTCTTTCTTTTTTTAATAAATGTTCAACCGATTGGTATTCTGAAGCGCGTTACACCGCCGCTCGAAGCCAATCACAATTGTAAAGTAATGAGACACGGTAAAAAAAACAACCATCTCGGTCGTACATCGTCGCACCGCTCGGCTATGTTGAGCAATATGGCAGCTTCTTTGATTATCAGCAAACGAATTGAAACAACGCTGGCAAAAGCCAAAGAACTAAAAAAGTTTGTTGAGCCATTGATAACTCGCTCAAAAGAAGACAGTACGCACAACCGTCGCGTTGTATTCTCAAATATCCAACAGAAGGATGTCATCACGGAGTTATTCACCAACGTAGCTGATAAAGTTGCTGACCGTCCAGGCGGTTACACTCGAATCATCAAATTGGGAACACGCCAAGGTGATAACGCCGAAATGTGTATCTTAGAATTGGTAGATTTTAATGAAACAATGCTGGCTGCTGTTGCCGAAAAAGCAACTAAGACCCGTCGTGGTCGTCGTTCGGGCAAAAAATCGGCTACGGAAAGTGCCGACGTAGTTGTTGCAGAAACGCCGAAAGTACAAACCCAGATTGTAGAAGCACCCGTTGAAGTAGAATCAAGTGAAACGGAAGCTACTCAAGAAATTGCCGACGATTTGGAAATTGTGGAAGGAATTGGCCCCAAAACTGCCGAAGCACTTATTGCTGCTGGCATCAGTACGTTTGCCCAATTGGCCGATGCTAACGCTGAAACCCTCCGCGAAATCATATCGGGGATTTCTTCAAAAGACCCAGAAACTTGGCCACAACAAGCCGCTATGGCTCGTGATGGAAAAATGGCTGAATTGAAAGTTTGGCAAGACGAAATGAACAGTGGCAAAGCAGAAGAATAATAACTTTTGATGGCTACTTTTTAGAAAATGTCAAAAAAATAAAAATACAGAAAGGGTTAAACGTAAAGTTTAGCCCTTTTTTGTGAACTTTGCACCACTAAAACTAAGCAACTACATGAACAACCACCCACCAGCATTACTATTGCTCGAAGATGGCACATTGTTTAAAGGTCTTGCATTGGGTAAGATTGGCACAATGGGCGGCGAAATATGCTTTAATACGGGCATGACGGGCTACCAAGAAATTTACACCGACCCTTCGTATTTTGGGCAAATTGTGGTGAACACCAACGCCCACATTGGCAACTATGGCGTACAATTGGAAACGGAAGAAGAATCGGCGGGGGTAACGATTAGTGGCATGGTTTGCAATTCTTTTTCTAACGTTTTTTCGCGGAAACAAGCCGATTTTTCACTCCAAACCTACTTTGAAAAGGCCAATGTGGTTGGAATCAGCGAAGTAGATACGCGCCAATTGGTGCGGCACGTGCGCGAAAAAGGCGTGATGAACGCCATTATTTCGTCCGAGATTTTGGACGTTGAAGAACTGATGACCCGTTTGAAAGCATTGCCGAATATGGACGGTCTGGAGCTTTCGTCGGTGGTTTGTACCAAAGAACCTTATTTTATGGGGGACGAAGTGCAGAGTCGCTGGCGCGTGGCCGTGATGGATTACGGCATTAAGAAAAGTATTTTGCTCAATCTTACCCAACGCGGCTGTTATTGTAAGGTATTTCCTGCCAAAACACCCGCCGAAGAAGTATTAGCTTGGAATCCAGACGGTTTTTTCATTTCAAACGGCCCAGGCGACCCGTCGGCTATGCCGTATGCGGTGGCACAAGTAAAAACTTTTTTGGAAACAGGAAAACCAATCTTTGGTATTTGTTTGGGGCATCAATTGTTGGCATTAGCAAACGATATTTCTACTTACAAAATGCCTAACGGACATCGTGGACTGAATCACCCTGTCAAAAATATTATTAGTAACAAATGTGAAATCACTTCACAAAATCACGGTTTTGGAGTCAGTGAGTTTGATGTTGCTAAAAGTAATTTGGTAGAAATTACGCATCTAAATTTGAACGATAACTCAATAGAAGGTATCAGAATCAAAGGAAAAAGAGCATTTTCGGTGCAGTATCACCCCGAATCTTCACCTGGTCCTTCTGATTCTCTTTATTTATTTGATGAATTTGTGAGTTTATTAGAAAATAAAGATAAGATTGCTTTTGGATAGAAAAAAATTTAGTTAGTGTAAAAATTTTGTATATTAATCAAAATGGCGAAATATTTGTTTTACGCCCTCGCTTGTGTCCCACAAGCGAGGGCGTAAAACAAATAAATCTTACACCAACGACGACTGCTTGTGGGACACAAGCAGGGGCGAATTGGTTGTGTAAATACATATTTTTTTTTAAATTTCAAATATATACAAAATTTTTACAGCAAGAAAATTTATGGATTGATAACAATTATATTCCACTTACTTTTACCAAACCACACCAAGTTTTAGATGTTTTACAATGGATTTTAGACGAAATTTAGGAATAAAATTTATTTTTGAAGAAGAAAAAAATGGAAAAAGATTTGTTAAAAAATTATGTAGAAGCGGTATTAAAATTTCAACAAGAAAAACAAAATACACGCTGGAGTTTGGCTGAATTAGAAAATATTTCTAATAATTTGGGCTTAAGCCAAGAAGATTTAACACAAATTGAAGAATATTTTAAGGCTTCTTTGGATAGAGGAACTGGTTTTTTGTATTATAATAATCTTGAAAAAGCAATCCCAGAACTCGAAATGGCGGTTACTTTAAAACCTTTGCACGCAGAGGCGTTGTTCGCCACCGCACAAGCCTACGCAAAGCGCTGGCAAAAAAATCACGCCAAAAAAGATTTAGACAATGCTTTACAATACGCAGAAAGGGTTTTGCAATCTGACGCAAGACATCAAAACGCTATCAAATTGATTAGTGAGATTACCAAAAAAAATCAAAAAAGAAACCAAAAAATAAAAACTTTTTTGGTAATTGTGAGTGTAGTGGGCTTTGCAATAGTTATAAGTGTTTTTTTGTGGTGGTTTTTCAAAGAAAATACAGAGGAAAAACAAGAAAAACAACAAAAAAATATTGTTGAAAAAAAAGACATCTATATTTACGATAATCAAGGCGAAATTCCTCTCGAATTAATAATTTCTCCTGCCAAAGAAAAAATAATTGATGTAGAAGTGTATAATTCTTTTTGGAGAAAAAACAATGAAACCAAAGATTATTATGCTAAATTTATTATCAAAAGTAAAACATTAGAACTGCAATCTTTTGAAGCTAAATTACAACTTTTTGATGAAAATAACCAAAAAATAAAAGAAGAAGAATGGAATTTAGAAAACCAATTCCGATACGAAATAAGACCTAACGATGAGTTTCCATTGGAAAAAACAATTAAAAATATCCCTGAAAATATCAAAAACGCAACGCTTATTATTACGAAAATCAAATCAAATAAACCTGAAAAATACGAAAATAGTAAAGAAATTAGTTTAGAATGGGAAAATCAAAATCTTAAAACGCGCCATCTCAAAATAAAAGAAAGGCATCAACTGATAGAAATTGATGCCGATGGATTTTATCACAGCCTACAATTTGAAATTGATAACCAAATGAAAAAAAATATTAATTATCTAAAATTAAAAATTGTTTGGTTTAATATAGACGAACAGCCTATTTTTGAAACAGAAATTGAACCAATTTTGAGCGAACAACCACCACAAAAAAATGGAGCAATACGCACCATTGAGAAAAAATTTTGGGTGGCACACAAAAGAAACGAATATGAAAAATATAAAATTATTGTAATCGAAATTAGATAATTAGTTGCCTTTGGGACAAAGGCAACGGCGGTTTTGTGGTTGCCTTTGGGACAAAGGCAACGGCGGTTTTGTGGTTGCCTTTGGGACAAAGGCAATGGCGAAAATTGTACCAACGGGCTTTAGCTTGTTGTGATTTAAAGTCCGTTGATGCGTTTTTTACTTAGTGGCAGTGGTGAGATAGACAACAAAAAAGTTATACATCTAATATCAAACCTAAATCTTCTGTGATTTTTTCTAAAATTTCAAATCTTTTTGCTAAATAATCATAACGATTACGATTGGTATAAACAGGTTCTATTTTTTCAGGCACATAAGTTTCTGTGGTTATTTGAATAGCAGGATTTGAAAAATAATACCTAATTTTTTCCAATAAATTTTCTTTAAATCCATTAAAAGTTTCAATTTCTTCTTCTTCTAATCTAAAATGCAAGGTTTTACTTTCCACAATTGTCGGAATTTTTGCTAAAACTCTTTCAAATTTTGGATTATTTTGCAATCTTTTGTATTTATCTAAGGCTTTCATTACCAAATCATCAGAAAGTTGGACAGGTTGTTTTACGAGTTCATTTTTTTTTTCTTCTATGACCGTTTTGGATAGTTCTGCCAAACTTATACCTATTTTAGGCGTTGAAATAGTTGGTTTTATGATTTCTTTTTCTACTATTTCTGTTGTTTTTTCATAAGTTGTTTCAGGTTCTTGTATTTGATTTATGGTGTTATTATTGGTTTGTATTAGCTTTTTTTTTTCAACTTCTTCAGCCAATTCGTCCCAATTAAAAGCGGTTTTTACGTGAGCCAATTTCAATAAAGCCAATTCTATATGTAATTTTGGGGCTTTGCTTGCTTTG
This sequence comes from Bacteroidota bacterium, assembly GCA_004293265.1. GTDB lineage: Bacteria > Bacteroidota > Bacteroidia > Cytophagales > Microscillaceae > RDXZ01. The sequence goes on from RDXZ01000032.1 coordinate 4,882, forward strand.
TATTGTGCTTCGCAATTAGTAGAAATTTGTAAAGCAGAATATAAAAAAGGGAGTGAAACCATTTTTGCTTGAATTTTATATTTTTCGCGTATTTTTTCACCTACTTCTAATAATTTGAGCGTACTTTCATCTTTACAGACTAACAAATCTCTGAAATGTTTGGCTAAACCAATAATAAAATTTTGTCCGTCAAAACCTTTTTTTAGTATTTCATCAAAAACTAACCACGCTTTTGCGATATTTTCGTGCCAAATTGCGTCAGTAATTTTGAAATAATAATCATAATCTAAAATATGCAAATTTTCAATCGCGTTGTGATAAGTAATGCCTTCGTCATTGCCAAAAGTTGATAACATATCAAACAAAGACAAGGCATCTCTCAAACCGCCATCGGCTTTTTGAGCAATGAGTTCTAAACCTTCATATTCAAATTTTATGTTTTCTTTTTCTGCAATATGTTTTAAATGGTCAGCAATATGGAAAGGTTCAATTCTTTTGAAATCAAAAATTTGACAACGTGAAAGAATTGTAGGAATAATTTTATGTTTTTCGGTAGTCGCCAAAATAAAAATAACATAACTTGGTGGCTCCTCTAAGGTTTTCAAAAACGCATTAAACGCGGCATTAGAAAGCATGTGAACCTCATCAATGATATATACTTTGCGTTTGCTACCTGCAGGCGGTGGAAAACGAACTTGATCTACCAAACCTCTAATATCTTCGACGCTATTGTTAGAAGCGGCATCTAATTCATATACATTCAAAGACGAATTATTTTCGAATGATTTGCAATTATCACATTTTCCACAGGCTTCGAAATCAGCCGTAGGCGTATTGCAGTTAATAGTTTTGGCTAAAATCCTTGCGCAAGTCGTTTTTCCGACTCCTCTCGGACCGCAAAATAAAAATGCTTGTGCTAAATGATTATTTTTTAAAGCATTTTTGAGTGTCGTAGTGATATGCGATTGTCCGACCACAGTATTAAAAACAGCAGGACGATATTTACGAGCAGAAACGACAAATTGAGTGTTTTGTGTAGCTTTGTTTTCCATACTTCAAAGGTAAGTAAAAAAAATCAAAGAAAAAATATATTTTTATTGATATTTTTTTAACCATTTGATTATCAATCAATTATTTTAAAATATTTTTTTTTAGTGTTCTAACAATTTTTGTGATGATTTATCGGTTTTTATATTTATTTTTATATTTTTATATTTTTTACTTCTAAAAATAAGGCAAATTTAAAAAGAAAAAAGGACAAACAAAATTTTTTTTATTTATTTTTTGTTATACTTCAAACTTAAATTTGCTAAACTAAAAAAATTAAGCATTTTACCTAACTTTTTTTAGTTTTAAACGTTATTTAAATGATAAAAAAATATCTTTTTATTAAAAAACTTACTTACTAAATATCCGCTTGCGTCAATCAAAATATGAATAGTAAATTTATAGATTATATTGAGGAGTTAAGAAATAATGATGCTGAAACAATAGAAAAATATGAAAATATCTATGGTCAAATCGAAGGCGATTTTAAAAATCAAATTTGGTATGCTGATTATGCAGTTGCTTTTGAGTCTTCTATTCAGCCTTGCGAAGTGAATGAAGAGGCACAAATTTCTGAAGAAGAATATATTTTTTTAAAAACATTAATTATGGCTTCTTTTAGTTCGTCTTATAAATATATATTTGATGAAAAATATAAAAAAACAAGAATGCAAATTACTGTGATGAATGATAATCAAACAGTTGTTAAATTTTTAGATGATTTATATAGTTTTCAACTCAATAGATTATTTCAAATTTATATCAAAGAACAAATGGAACTTCAAATTCATTATGAAGAAGGAACAATAGATGATAAAATCAAAATTGGTAATATCCGTATTGAAAAAATTGATTATTCAAAAAATGCTTTTGAAAGAATTAGTTTTTATCAAGATATAGAAAATCAATTTTATTTTGAAGATTTTAAAAAAATTATTCCTTTGTTTGCAAACTAATTGATAAAAAAACGACATAAAAATAATATTTTTTGTCGTTTTTTTTGCTTTTGTATATCTTTGACAAACAAAAGCAGGAAGGTTTTGAATAGTTTTTCTGATTGTTGATGACACACATCAATAGCAAAGTTTTTAAAGCATTTTTCTTTATTTTTTAGATAAAAATAAGCATACAAATCAAAAAAATAAAGAAAAAATGTAAAAATATTTGGAAAATTCAAAAAAAACACCTACCTTTGAGGTGTCAAATCAAACAAAAATATTTGCAATGGGAAAAGTGAAAGAATTTGAAATGCCCGATTTTGATACAGATGTTATTGAAGTTGAGGAAAGTAAATTAGTCGTTTTTAATGACGATACAAATACTTTTGAACACGTGATAGATACATTGATAGATGTATGTGGACACACTGAAGAGCAAGCCGAACAATGTGCTTGGATTATTCATTCAAAAGGAAAGTATGCTGTAAAAGAAGGTTCGTTTGAAACCTTAGCACCTATGCGAAATGATATTTGTCGCAGGGGAATTTCTGCTGAAATAATGTAAAATAATTTTATAGATGTTGAATATCATTTTTTCAACACCTTTATATGCTTTAAAAAATCAATTGATTGTCATCAATTTTAATGAAATTTTTTTTTAATTTTATTAAAATTGGCGACAATTTTTTTTAGTTATCAAAATAAAAAAATGTATTTTTTGTCTATATTTTTGTTTTTTTCAATATATGTATTATTTTTGCGTAGAAAATAATAAATGTGTAAAAAGTATTGCCCAAAAAAGTAAAACTAAATATTTTCTGTTTTAATTTATTATTCTAACTTATTATCCTAACTTCATTCAAAACTATTTTTATATTTCACTAAAATAAATAAAATTAAAATATATATTCTCTTATTTCATTATGGCATTTGATATCGAAATGATAAAGCAAGTCTATGCACGCATGAGCGAACGCATTGAGGCTGCTAAAAAATTGGAAGGTCGCGCATTGACCTTAGCCGAGAAAATCTTATATTCACATCTATACGAAGGTACACCCAAAAACGCCCACAAAAGAGGCGTGGATTATGTAGATTTTGCTCCTGATAGAGTGGCTATGCAAGACGCAACCGCTCAAATGGCTTTGTTGCAATTTATGTCAGCAGGAAAACCAAAAGTGGCTGTGCCAAGTACGGTGCATTGCGACCATTTGATTCAAGCAAAAATTGGTGCAAAACAAGATTTGGATACTGCCAATGTATCTAACAAAGAAGTGTATGAATTTCTTTCATCTGTTTCTGATAAATACGGCATTGGTTTTTGGAAAGCAGGTGCAGGTATTATTCACCAAGTTGTCTTAGAAAATTATGCTTTCCCAGGTGGAATGATGATTGGAACAGACTCACATACACCTAACGCAGGTGGTTTGGGAATGATTGCTATTGGCGTTGGTGGGGCTGATGCTGTAGATGTAATGGCGGGAATGGCTTGGGAATTAAAATTTCCTAAATTAATTGGTATTAAATTAACAGGAAAATTATCAGGCTGGACTTCTGCCAAAGATGTTATTTTATGGGTAGCAGGTAAATTGACCGTAAAAGGTGGTACAGGTTATATCGTAGAATATTTTGGCGATGGGGCAGATTCATTATCAGCCACAGGCAAAGGGACGATTTGTAATATGGGTGCAGAAATTGGTGCTACCACTTCTTTGTTTAGTTATGACCAAAATATGTATGATTATTTGGCATCGACAGATAGAAAAGATGTAGCAGATTTGGCAAATCAATACAAAGCAAATCTTAGACCTGATGACGAGGTAATTGCCAATCCTTCTAAATATTACGACCAGGTAATAGAATTGAACTTATCAGAATTAGAGCCATACATCAACGGACCTTTTACACCTGATTTGGCTTGGCCTTTATCAAAATTTGCACAAGCAGTCAAAGATAATAATTATCCTGCAAAATTAGAAGTAGGTTTGATTGGCTCTTGTACTAATTCTTCTTATGAAGATTTGACACGTGCCGCATCATTGGCACAACAAGCAGTAGATAAAAATTTGAAAGTTCACGCAGAATTTACAATTACACCGGGTTCTGAAACGGTGCGTTTTACCGCAGAAAGAGATGGAATTTTAGATATTTTTGGTAAAATGGGCGGGGTAGTTTTGGCAAATGCTTGTGGACCTTGTATCGGACAATGGGCAAGACATATCGATGATCCTAATCGTGCTAATTCTATCATCACATCGTTTAACCGTAATTTTGCTAAAAGAAACGATAGTTATGCAGGCACACACGCATTCGTGGCATCGCCTGAAATTGTAACGGCTTTTGCGATTGCAGGTGATTTGACTTTCAATCCGATGACGGATACTTTGACCAATGAAAAAGGTGAAAAAGTAAAATTAGACGAGCCAAAAGGATTAATGGCACCACCAAAAGGCTATGCAGTAGGCGACAATGGTTACCAAGCACCCGCAGAAGACGGCTCAAAAGTACAAGTAAAAGTAAGCGACACATCTGACCGTTTGCAACTTTTGGCACCATTCAAAGCGTGGGAAGGCACAGACTTGAAAGGCTTAAAATTGTTGATTAAAGCAAAAGGAAAATGTACCACTGACCATATCTCGATGGCGGGACCTTGGTTAAAATATCGCGGACATTTGGATAATATTTCTAATAATATGTTGATTGGTGCGGTCAATTCTTTCAATGATAACAAAACTAACTCTGTTAAAAATCAATTAGACGGAAGTTATGGCGAAGTACCAGCCGTTCAACGTGCTTATAAAGCGGCAGGCATTGGAAGTATTGTGATTGGTGATGAGAATTATGGAGAAGGTTCATCAAGAGAACACGCAGCTATGGAGCCACGTTTCTTGGGTGTGCGTGCTATTTTGGTAAAATCTTTTGCACGTATTCACGAAACAAACCTCAAAAAACAAGGTATGTTAGGTTTGACTTTTGCTAATGCAGCTGATTATGATAAAATTCAAGAAGATGATGCGATTGATATTGTAGGTTTGACAAGTTTTGCAGAGGGAACACCTTTGACAATTGTTTTGAATCATAAAGATGGCTCAAAAGACGAATTCAAAGTCAATCATACTTATAATACACAACAAATCGGTTGGTTTAAAGCAGGTTCTGCTTTGAATTTGATTGGTGGAAAATAATTTTTTGATAACTTTGATTTAAAAAATTCCTTGTTTATAATCTTTTTATAGACAAGGAATTTTTGGCTTAAAAAAAATAATATTTTGCAAAAAACAACAAAAAACATAAAAATATCAAACAAAACAAAATAATATTTAGTTAAACAATCAATAAAACTTTCAAAAAATGTTGTTTTGTTTTACCTTTGCGGTCAATTGATAATATTTCGTAAAAAAATATAATGAAAAATACTAAATTTTTAATCCTATTTGCTCTTTTGATATTGCCAATTTTTGGCTTTTTATTCTTACAATTTTTTGTTACTAATCACTACAAAGTTACAATTTATTATCCTTTGGATTCTACAAAAGTAGGCAACAAATGGCAAGTCAATCAATATCATACCTTACCTGATTTTAATTTTACAGACCAAAATAATCAAAGTTTTGGTAAAAAAAATTTAAAAGACAAATTATACATCGCGGAGTTTTTTTTTACAAAATGTGGAAATCCTACTCTTTGCCCAAAAATGAGTTCAGAATTGGCGCGTGTGCAAGAGCATTTTGCTAAAATTCCATCGGTTCAAATTGTTTCTTTTACGGTGGATCCCGAAAATGATACTCCAGAAGTATTAAAAAACTATTCTAAAAAATATAATGCTGACACCAAACAATGGCATTTTTTGACAGGCGAAAAGAAACAAATATATCAACTTGCTTACAAAGGTTTTAAAATCAACGCGGGAGAAGAAACAACAGGAGTTACGCCTGAGTTTATGCACGCCACAAAATTTATTTTGGTTGATAAACAACATCGAATCAGAGGATATTATGACGGAACAGAGCGAGAAAGTGTAGATAAACTGATTTTAGAAACTCAAATTTTGTTACGAGAATATAAAATTCAATAATTTAACATACATAAAAATAAAAAAAAAAATGTCAGAACAAATTTCATTACAAGAAAAAAATAATAAGTTTTATTTAAGAATTATCACAATTATTTCTGTTTTAATTCCTTTGGTTGTTACCATTTTATTTTTTGGTTTAAGCAAAAGTTTTACAAAAATAAATGGATTAGATGTATCAATTTTACCACATTTGAACGCTATTTTAAATGCTTCCACTTTTGCGTGTTTGGTTTTTGGAGGTTTAGCCATTCGACAAAAAAATATCAAATGGCATCGAATATTGATGATGTCTGCTTTTGTGTTGTCATCAATTTTTTTAGTTTCTTACGTGATTTATCATAATAACGCAGAACATACTAAATTTGGTGGAGAAGGAATTATCAAAATTGTGTACTTGTTTATTCTAATTACACATATTATTTTGGCGACTTTGGTTGTTCCTTTGGTTTTGACAGCCATTTATTTTGCTTGGACAAACCAAATTGAAAGACATAAAAAAATTGTAAAATGGACGTACCCAATTTGGACGTATGTAGCCTCTACGGGCGTGATTGTTTATTTGATGATAAGTCCTTATTATGTGTAGTTTTTTAACTTTCCAAAAATTTAAAACTTTTTTGTAAAATTATCCACAAAAAAAATCAAAACCTTGTTTTATCAAAGTTTTGATTTTTTTTTGATTTTGTTGTTTATTATTTAGTTTTTCTCATATTTACGAATAAAATTTTAAAAATAAAAAACGTTTTAATCTGTAAAATCCAAGTTATGGGCGTGTTTCCTATGATAGTTTTCTGTATAAACTTTCTAAGAAGCGGAATATTTTTTTTGAAATATTTTTTTGTTAAATTGAATAAATAATATTTATAATTACTGATAAATCATTACCTTTGCTAAAAAAACACGAAAAATTATTTTATAAATAAAATAAATAATAATGGTTACAAAAGAACAAGTTGCTAAATCAGAGCAACAAATTTATGGTTTAAGGAAAAGCGTCCGTTACGATATTCGTGAACTTACAGTTCAAATCATAGTAAACAAGTACGAAAAAGGTTTAGAGTATCAGGAAGAAGATGAACTTTTAGATAAATCTAAATTTTACAATGTACTTTTTATTCCTGATTATCAGCGAGATTTCACTTGGGACAAAGTTAGACAATCAAGATTTATTGAGTCTATTTTACTTGGATTACCAATTCCTCTTGTATTTGTAGCTGAAAATAAAGATAGTGCTTGGGAAATAGTTGATGGTTCACAGAGAATTAGAACCTTACACGCTTTTTTAAGTAATAAATTAACACTTAATAGTCTTGAAAAGATAGATGCTTTAAATGGTTTTCAATTTAAGGATTTAGATGTTTCTCGTCAGGGTAAGTTTATGGATACTCCACTGCGAATGATTGTACTTTCAGAAGAAGCAGATGATGAAGTAAAAAGAGATATGTTTGAGCGTATTAATCGTGGTAGTGATTTATTAAAACCTATTCAGATGCGTAGAAATATTAGAGGAAAATTTACTGATTTTATTTTTGGGATTACAGAAAGAGATGAAGCTGAAATTAAAACCGAATGGAAAGAGGTAAATACCTTGCTTAAAGAATTAACTCCTGTTGATGACTGGTCTGAGAAAAGAGATGAACGTACCGAACTTGTGTTGCGTTTTTTTGCATTGGTAGATATTTATGGCAAAGAGTTGCCTAAAAAAGACGTTCAAAAGTTTTTAGATAATTACTTAGAGGAAAAAAATAAAGAAGTTGAGCAAAATCCTGATTTAATTAAAGATTGTTACGAACAAATTTTAAAAATTTTGAATTTTGTAAAGTCTAATACTACTTTTGGTTTTAGAGAAAATAACAGAAAAAAGACGAAAAGAGTAATTTTTGAAGCCTTATCGGTGGGAGTACATTTTACACTGCTTGAAAAACCTGATTTATTTTGTGAAGAAAGTCAAATTTTATCCATTCTTACATCGAAAGAGCTTAGAGAAACTTGGTCTGGAAATTCGCAAGTAGTTTATGCTCTTGACAAGGTTTTTAAACGTATTGAAATTGTTAAAAACCAACTTTTAGGAAAATGATGCAAATAATAAAGCAAGAATTTTCCGATAGAGTTGATGAAATAAATAGGTACTTTCAACTCTTGGAAAATATTACAGAAAAAGATGCTCAACTCATTTTTCCAAATGAAAGTGACCGTAGAGAGAACTTAAATATACGACTTGGCTTGACTTTAAAATCAGGTTTGATTTTATTATTATATAATTTAGTTGAATCATCTATTTCAAAATGCTTAGGTGCTATTCATCAAAGTTTGACAGATGAAAATCTAAGTTATTTTCAAATGAGTGATGATTTACAAAAAATTTGGCTTAAATATCATTATGAATTATTGAATGACAATGGTAATAATAACGACCGAAATATATCTCAATTGCAAACAATGGTTGAGATACTTTCTACAAATAAGACTGTTATAATATCGTTAGATGATTCAAAAAAGTTGTCTGAAAGTTTGTATTCAGGAAACTTAGATGCAAAAGAAATTAGAAAAATTGCCAAAAAATATGGCGTTTCTTTTGAATTAGAAAGTAAAGAAATACGTTTTGTAGAACAAATGCGCAACAAACTTGCTCACGGAGAAGTTTCTTTTGAAGAAGGTTGTCAAGACAAACCTATACAATATATGCGGAAAGTCAAAGATGAAACTATAAACTTCATAAATGAATTTACAATTGCTGTTGAAAATTTCATAACTGAAAGAAAATATAAAAAATAATCAAAATAATGATTATATAAAATTTTACTCACAAAAAGAAAAGAAAAGTTAAGAAAAGTTAAGTTAATTGTTATTTATAAATATTTTTTCATAACTTTTAATAATTCTCGACTGATATAACATTTTAATTTTGGCTCTTACCTAATACTCACTAATACGAATAATTGAACTTATAAATGTTTGATTATGAACTAATTAAATATTAAAAAATATTAAAATAATCCATATCAGTTTACTTTAAAGTAAGAATTAAAAAATTAAACCATAATTTTGTTTTTCGTCATTTTATTAGTAATTTTGCGTATCGATTTTATAAAAATTCTTTTCATTTTTTTCTATGTATTTAATCTTTGATACCGAAACCACAGGCTTACCAAAAAATTATGACGCACCGCTTTCTGATGCTGATAATTGGCCTCGATTAGTCCAAATTGCGTGGCAACTGCACGATAATACAGGAAAATTATTGAACGCCAAAAACTTAATCGTAAAACCAAATGGATTTACAATTCCGTTTAATACGGTAATGATTCATGGCGTTACGACTGAAATTGCTTTGGCAGAAGGCAAAGATTTGGCAGAAGTTTTGGCAGAATTTACCGATGATTTAGAAAAAAATCCGTTGGCGATTGCTCACAATGCTCCTTATGATTTGAGTGTGATTGGGGCTGAATATTTGAGATTGGGACAAAAAAATCATTTAGAAAATGTAAAAGTTTTTGATACACAAAAAGAAACCACTGATTTTGTGGCAATTCCGAGTGGAAAAAGTGGTACAAAATTTAAGTTTCCAAAACTTTCTGAATTGTATTTCAAACTTTTTAACGAAAATTTTGAAGATGCGCATGATGCGGCTTATGACGTAAAAGCAACCGCAAAAGCATTTTTTGGATTGATTGAACAAAAAATTATCTCGCCAATAGACAATACTCCGATTGCAAATATCGTTTATGAACCTCCGATTTTAGAGGATTCTAATTTTGCAAAAAGAAAATTAGTCAATAAAAAAGAAAAAAAAATACGCACCAAAAAAGCAGATGGCGAAATATTACCTTTTGTACATTTGCACGTCCATTCCGAATTTTCAATCTTACAAAGTACCGCAAAAATCAAAAATATTCTCAAAAAAACACAAGAAAAAGGAATGTCTGCGGTTGCTTTTACTGATTTAGGAAATTTGCATGGTGCGTACAATGCCACTAATTATGCGTCAGAATTTGGGGTAAAAGCAATTATTGGCTGTGAATTGTTTGTGGCAAAAGAGCGAAAAAGATTGCAATTTACAAAAAATGAAAAAGATGAGCGTTTTCAGGTAGTTTTATTAGCAAAAAACAAAGCAGGTTATAAAAATCTTTCTAAATTGGTTTCTTTGGGCTATATCGAAGGCTCTTATTCAGGCTTTCCACGTGTGGACAAAGATTTGATAAAAGAATACAAAGAAAATTTGATTTGTCTTTCAGGAAGTTTATCGGGTGAAATTTCGAAGTTGATTTTGAATGAAGGCGAAGAAAAAGCCGAAAAAGCATTGCTTTGGTGGTTGGATACTTTTCAAGATGATTTTTATTTGGAATTGGTCAGACATGGTTTAGAAGCGGAAGATTATGTAAACAATGTTTTGTTGGATTTTGCTGATAAATACAACATCAAAGTCATTGCTACCAATGATATTTATTTTTTAGAAAGAAAAGAAAAAGAAGCACACGATATTTTGTTGGCGGTCAAAGATGGAGAAAAAATCTCTACTCCTGTGGGTTATGGGCGTGGAAAACGTTATTCTTTGCCTAATGACGATTATTATTTTAAGTCAATAGACGAAATGAACGCACTTTTTGAGGATATTCCTGAAGCCTTGACAAATACTATCGAAATTGCGGATAAATGTGAAAGTTATACATTAAAAGAAAAAATTAATATGCCTCGTTTCGAAATGCCCGCAGAATTTGAAACGGAAGACGATTATTTAAGATATTTGACTTATGAAGGTGCCAAAGAAAGATATGGAAATCCTGTGCCTGATGATGTAGCACAAAGGCTTGATTTTGAATTGAATACAATTAAAAATATGGGTTTTCCCGGCTATTTTTTGATTGTGCAAGATTTTATTAATGCAGGAAGGAAAATGGGTGTTTTTGTCGGACCTGGGCGTGGTTGTTTGATAGGAGATTCTAAAATTGTAATGAAAAATGGTAGTACAAAATCTATCAAAGATATAAAAATTAATGATGAAGTTTATACTATTGATGGCTCGGTTCAAAAAGTAAAAAATACTTTTAAATATGAATCAAAAGAAGAATTATTAAATATAAAATGTTATTATGGTGATGTAGAAGGTGTTAGTTTGACAAAAGACCATAAAATTTTATCTTCAAAATATACTACTGAAAAATTATCTTGGAAACAAGCAAAAGACATTCAAAAAAATGATTGGGTTTTTGTTCCAAAAATTGCTATTTCATCAATCCAAAAAAATAATTATCAAAATAAAGAATATAATTTTTTATCTTTTTCAGAAATTTTAGCAGATATTTCTGTTATTTTTAATGATAATAAAATTGCTTTTGAGGATAATTTTTTGAATTATAATGAAAAAGAAATCATTGCTTTTTTGAATGAAATAAAAAAAATCGGTCAAAAATCTAAATTTGATGTATTGTTTAAAATCAAATCTAAAATTTTTGCTGAACAATTAAAATTATTGGCTTGGAAAATTTCTATTCCTGCATTTATTTCAAATCAAAAAGGAATTTTTCATTTATTTATCAATTTTGAAAATAGAAATTATTTTTACAAAAAAGTTCCTAATGGTCTTTTACTCAAAGTTCGTGAAATAAAAACAATCGAAAACAAAGATAATTTTGTATATGATTTTGAAGTAGAAAAACATCATAATTATCTCACTTCTTCATTTTTAGTTCATAATTCAGCCGCAGGTTCTGCCGTAGCATATTGCGTTGGCATCACAAACATTGACCCGATTTTATATAATTTACTCTTTGAACGTTTTTTAAATCCAGAAAGGGTTTCGATGCCCGATATTGATATTGATTTTGATGACGAAAGGCGTGGAGATGTGATTGATTATGTTATCAAAAAATATGGACGAAACCAAGTCGCACAAATCATTACTTATGGTACAATGGCTGCCAAAATGGCAATCAAAGACGTAGCAAGAGTAATGGAACTTGATTTGGGAATATCCAATCAATTAGCAAAACTTGTCCCCGAAAAAGCAGGCACAAAACTCAAAGATGCTTTTAATGATATTCAAGACCTCAAAGATATTTTGAATGGTGCTGATAGTTTGAACAAAAAAGTATTAGAAAATGCTTTGATTTTAGAAGGCTCAGTACGTAACACAGGTATTCACGCCGCAGGTGTGATTATTGCTCCCAATGATATTTTGGAGTGTGTCCCCGTTTGCACTGCCAAAGATGCAGATTTGTTTGTAACTCAATTTGATGGAAAAGTGATTGAGGAAGCAGGAATGTTGAAAATGGACTTTTTGGGCTTAAAAACATTGACAATTATCAGAGATTGCCTCAATTTAATTCAATTAAGAACCAAAGAATACATCAACATAGATAAAATTTCTTTTGAGGACGAAAAAACATACAAACTTTATCAAAATGGAGATACAAATGGTACATTTCAATTTGAGTCCGAAGGTATGCAAATGTATCTCAGACAACTCAAACCAACCAATATCGAAGATTTGATTGCGATGAACTCGCTTTATCGTCCTGGTCCTTTGGCTTTTATTCCACTCTATATCGAAAGAAAACATGGGCGAGAAGTAGTAGAATATGCTCACCCACTGCTCGAAAAAATCTTAAAAGATACTTTCGGAATTATGGTTTATCAAGAGCAAATTATGCAAACTGCACAACTTTTGGCGGGATATTCTTTGGGTGGTGCAGATTTGTTGAGGCGTGCAATGGGAAAGAAAAAGAAGGAAGAAATGGACAAACAAAGAGAAATCTTTGTCAAAGGTTCAAAAGAAAAAAACGATATTCCTGCTGAAAAAGCAAATGAAATTTTTGATATTATGCAAAAATTTGCTGAATATGGTTTTAATCGTTCTCACTCTGCAGCATATTCTGTGGTCGCTTACCAAACGGCATTTCTCAAAGCCAATTATCCTGCGGAATATATGGCGGCGGTGCTTACACATAATATGACCATCGAAAAAGTTACTTTCTTTTTAGATGAATGTAATAAAATGGGTATCAATGTTTTAGGACCTGATGTGAATGAAAGTAGTGCAGAATTTATTGTCAATGAAGAAGGAAAAATACGTTTTGGATTAGCCGCCATCAAAGGAACAGGCGATGCCGCCATTGAAAGCATTATCGAAGAAAGAAAAAAAGGAAATTTTAAAACTATTTTTGATTTTGCCTCTCGAATGAGTTCAAAAAGCGTCAATAAAAAATCTTTCGAAAGTATGGCACAAGCAGGTGCTTTTGATAGTTTTGGTATTGATAGAGCCGCTTATTTTGCAGAAGGAAACGACAAAACACCCTTTATCGAAAAACTAATTAAGTATGGAAATGCCTTAGCAAAAGACAAAGATTCTTCTAAAACTTCTCTTTTTGGTGGTAAAACCGAAATCAAAGTTTCTACGCCTGCCATACCTACTGACTTTCAAAATTGGAGCAAAATCGAAAGACTTAATCGAGAAAAAGAAGTAGTTGGATTTTTTATCTCAGGACATCCGCTTGACGAATACAAATCTGTTATCAACCGATATAGAGCCATTGCTACCACACAATTAGAAAATTATGACAAACAAGAAGTCTATATCGCAGGCACAATTGGCAATAAAAATATAAAACAAACACAAAAAGGAACATCTTTTACGACTTTTTTTATTGAAGATTATCAAGGAAATTTAGAAATTGCTTTGTTTGGACAAGACCACGACAAATTTTCAAATCAGGTAGAAATTGGGGCAACCGTAATGCTGAAAGGGAAAATACAAAAAAGTTACAGAGGTGATAAATTTGAATTAAAACTATCAGAAATTAAAGATTTATCTCAATTAAAAACGAATAGTGCCGCAGGTATCAAAATCAGCGTCCCTTTGCAAGAAGTTACACCAGTTTTTATCAAAGATTTGACGCATATTTTAAATTCTTTTACAGGTGATATGTTTGTAAAATTAGAATTTTTTGATAAAAATAATCCTCAAATCAAAACCATTGCTACTTCGAACAAATACAAAGTAAATGCAAATGATTATAATTTGATTGCTAAATTAGAAAATTTGAAAATAAATTGTGAAGTCGTGTAGATAAAATCTTACATATAATCAAAAAAAAATCTTTTCAACTCAATTATTATTGATTTAATAAAAACAAAAAAATGAAAAATAACACAGCAACAGACTACCAAAACATAATACAAAATTGTCAAAATTTGTTTCGAAAAAAAAATCAAGATTATGGAACTTCGTGGAGAATATTAAGACTAAGTTCTTTGACTGACCAAATTTATATCAAAGCAAAAAGAATTAGGTCAATTCAAGAAAAAGGTACACAAAAAATTGAGGACGGCATCGAAACTGAATTTATTGGAATTATTAATTATTGTATTATGGCTTTGATTCAGATTGATTTAAAAACCGAAACCGCTTTGAATCTTTCCGCAGAATTTATTGATGAATTATATACAAAAAGAGCCAATAAAAATTGGGAACTATTAGCCAACAAAAACCACGATTATGATGAGGCTTGGAGAGATATGCGTGTGAGCTCGATGACAGATTTAATTTTAATGAAACTATTGAGAATCAAACAAATAGAAGATAATAATGGACAAACTTTGGTATCAGAAGGCATCGAAAGTGGCTATCAAGATATTATTAACTATGCTATTTTTTGTTTGATATTGATGCAATCTTATCCAAACTCCTAAAATTGAAAAATATGAAAAATATAAAAAAAATTATATTATTGGTTATTCAAATGCTTTTTTCTGCTTGTTCTTATGCTCAAACAGAAATAGAAAAAGTAATGGAAAAATATCCCGAAGTTTTTAAAGAAATCAACAATAATAAAGAAAAATATCCTGTAGAAATTATTTTTACACGCATTATAAGAGATTCTTTAAACCAACCAAGTTTAGAAAATCATACTTATTCGACTCACTCTAATTTATATTTTAATCCTGCAAGTATTGTCAAACTGCCAATTTGTGCGTTAAGTTTAGAAAAATTGAACGAAATGAAAAAACCTACCATTCACGCCCACACACGCATAGGAGCAGGAAAAGGTTTTGAATGTCAAACAGAAGTTGATGCCAAAGAAATAAAATTAGAATATCCACCAACAATTGCCCGATATATCGAAAAATTACTTTTGGTAAGCGATAATGATGGATATACGCGTTTGTATGAATTTTTGGGGCAAAAATATATCAAAAAAAAATTAGAAGAAAAAAAATATCAACATACAAAAATCATTCGCAGGTTTAACAATTGTGATACTTTACAGAATCGTTATACCAATCCAATTTTTTTTTATAATGATGCAGGAGAATTATTATACGAGCAAGAAATGGCTTTTAATAATACCCCATTTTATCCTGAAAAAACAAATTGGAAAATGCCCGAAAAACCAACTTATATGAATATTTTTAATCGAGATTACGAAAATGAAATGAGTTTGGACGATATTCACACAATTTTAATTGCTATTATGTTGCCTGAAAGCCTCGAATTTGAAAAGCGTTTTAAACTAAAGAATAAAGATTACCAACTTTTATGGCGAAATTTAGGAAGTTTTCCCGATGAAAGAAAATTGACAATCAAAGAAGAAGAAAAAGATTTTTTCCCTGCTTATAAAAAATATTTATTTTACGGCAGAAATAAAGACGCACAAATCAAAAAAAATATACGTATTTTTAATGTGGTCGGCTGGTGGGGTGGCGTAGTAACTGATTGTGCTTATATTGTAGATTTTGAAAATAAAATCGAGTTTTTTGTTTCTGCTCAAATTGGTATCAATCATAACGAAATTAGCGAGGGCGAAGGGTATCAAAAATATAGTTTTCCTTTTATGCAAAAATTAGGCGAAGGTTTGTACGAATACGAAAAATCAAGATTAAATGAAAAAAAATATTTACCTAATTTAGATAAATTAATCAAACTTTGGTAATTTTTTTGGATAATAATTTCTTTTTTTTAAAGAATAGTGTATGTAATTTTATAAGATTTAAAAAAATTTTAAAAAGACAATAGCAAAAAATGAAATATTTATTTTGGGTATTTTTGGTTTTATTTTCGTACCAAAAAATCAAAGCAGATACCATTACAAGCCCAAAAAGTAAAATTTTTGTACTCAAAAATGTATATGAAGTTCAAAAATTTGGCTATCCATACATAGAATCTTGGACAGATAAAACAAGTAAATTAACTTTTGAAGAAATAAAAAGCGGAAAATATGACCATTTATTCTCCCTTACACATACTTTACCCTCCACCAATGGACATTTTTGGTTACGATTTCGGGTAGAAAATAATACGCATTACAACCATTTTTTTTTGAATGTAGAATTTGATTGGAATAGTATTGTTTATATTGATTATGGAAAAAATCAAACTACAATAGCCAAACAAGGCGTAAATATCAAAAAAAATGAACGCGTGTTTGCAGGTTCTTTGAGCGAAATATTGGTAACTTTGCCAAAAGGCATCACATATATCTATGTTTGTATGCCTTACCAAAATGTAAGTGATAGAAAAGCATTTCAAAAAACATTTAGGTTAGCCCCTTACGAAATTGTGTTGTATAAAGTAGCCAAACAATACCTTTTTGATGCGGTTTTGTTGGGAATGTTGCTCATTATGTTCATATACAATGCGTTTATTTATGCGTCTATCAAAGACAAAGTGTATCGTTATTATATTTTGTTGATTGCAGGATTTATTTTATATTTTGTATTAGGACATAGATTTATAGATTCTTTGTTTGATGCAAGTCCTGATTTTTTGATGTTTGTTCATAACATAGCAAACTTGATGGGAATATTGGCTTTTTTCTTTTTTCTTCTTTTTACCAAATATTATTTGGAAATAACGCATAAAATCGTTCATATTTTTTATAAAACTACTCAAATAATTGCTTTATTGAATATTTTTTTAAATGTTATTCATCTGTTTTTGCCTTTGTTGAGTGGTGAAAAATTTTATTACTCTTATATCCTTACATTTATAACCAATATTTTGTATAGCATTATGTTGGTTGGTTTGGTTGTATTTGTTTTTGTGATAATGTTCAAAATCAAAAAGAAAGAAGTCAAATTTTATTTTTATGCTAATATGTCTGCCTTTGTGTTGGCGTTGTATCATTTGGGGGCTGATGATTATTTGTGGTTATATAGGATTGATTTTTACAATCAAAATGCCCTTAAAGTAGGCATTGTTTCACAATTTGCCATTTTTTCTATTGCCTTAGCAGATAAAATCAACACGCTTAGAAAAAATATTATGCAAGAAAAATTGGAAAAAGAAAGATTAGAAAAACAAAAAGCCATCGAAATACAACAACTTACCGCCCAAAAAAATATAGAATTGGAAGAAAAGGTAAAACAAAGAACTATTCATCTACAACAACTAAATGAGGAAATAACTGCCCAAAACGAAGAAATAAAACTACAATCGGAGTCTTTGGTAATTCAAAAACAAGAAATCGAGGCAAAATCTATTCTTTTGGCACAACTCAAAGATAGACAACTGATGAACAATACTTTGCAAATCGTGCAAAAAAATGAATTATTGCCACAAATAGGCAAATTTATCAAAGAATCTATCAAAAATATTTCCGAAGAAAAATACACAGAATACAAAGAAATTCTCAAAAAAATAGACCAAAATACAAACATTGATGAACAATGGGAAGCCCTAAAAATGCACTTTGAGCAAGTTCACCCCAATTTATTCAATGAATTGCTCAAAAAAAATCCTGAACTTACCAATTATGATTTGAGGCTTTGTGCCTACCAAAAAATGGGATTAAGTCGCAAAGAAGTAAGTGCCTTGCTCAATATGAACGCAGATAGCGTTAGAAAACAACAATATCGCATCAAACAAAAACTTGGGCTTGATGATGATGTTTCGTTTGGTGATTTTATTAAAACAATTTAGTGTAAATTTTAAAAATATATACTTTTAAAGTAGTTGGTAAAATGTAAATATTTGCACTAAAATAAATAATAATTATGTAAAAAAACAAAAAATAATCAAACAATTTATTTTTTTACACTAATTTTGTCAAATTTTAAAAAAAAATAGTAACAATGAAAAAAATAATAATTACAATCTTATTTTTTGGTTGGATAATCAATACAACAAAAGCACAAACTTTGTATAAAATCCAATCACCCAATAAAAATCTCGAATTGATTTTTGAATTAAATCAAGAAACACAACCCATTTATCAACTCAATTATAAAAATAAAAATGTCATCAAAAAAAGTAAATTGGGTATCAAAATGAAAAATGGAAATGATTTTGTTGATAATTTTAAACTCAAATCAATCCAAGAAAAAAAATTTGACGAAACTTGGCAACCCGCTTGGGGAGAAACAAAAACAATTCGCAATCAATATCAAAATTTGGTAGTCAATCTCGAAAATAAAAATAAACAAATGATTATCATTGAGTTTAGATTATTTGATGATGGTGTTGGTTTTAGATATGAATTTCCTGAGCAACCCAATTTACAATATTTTATAATCAGTGATGAAAAAACAGAATTTAATTTGGTTGGTAATCATAAAACTTTTTGGATACCGGGCGATTATGATTCGAATGAATATGTTTATACTACTTCAAAATTAAGCGAAATTGATGCTCATAAAAGCAAAAATGCTACTGAAATAGGTGTAAGAACTTTTTTTAGTGCCAATGCAGTCCAAACACCTTTGATGATGAAAACCGAAGATAATTTGTATATCAATATTCACGAAGCTGCCTTAGTAGATTATCCTGCGATGAATTTGATGGTTGATAAACAAAATTTTAGTCTTAGTTCGCATCTCGTTCCAAATGCTTTGGGTGATAAAGCTTATTTACAAACGCCTGCAAAAACGCCTTGGAGAACGATTATTGTCAGTGATAAAGCCACTGAAATTCTTGCTTCAAAAACAATTTTAAACCTCAATGAACCTTCTAAAATAAAAGAAACTGCTTGGATAAAACCTCAAAAATTTGTAGGTGTATGGTGGGAAATGCACGTAGGAAAAGGCACTTGGAATTATTCTGATACAAAAAATATCAAACTCAAAACTACTGATTTCAAAACACTCAAACCCAATGGAAAACACGCTGCCAACAATGAAAACACAAAAAGATACATCGATTTTGCTGCCAAAAATGGTTTCGCAGGCGTATTGGTCGAAGGTTGGAATGTAGGTTGGGAAGATTGGTTTGGTAATTGGAAAGAAGAAGTTTTTGATTTTGTAACGCCTTATCCTGATTTTGATGTCAAAATGTTACAAAATTATGCAAAAAGCAAAGGTGTAAAATTGATTATGCACCACGAAACTTCTGGGGCTGTCAGCAATTATGAAAGACGACTTGATGAGGCTTTTAAATTTATGAAAGACAATGATTATGATGCCGTAAAAACAGGTTATGTAGGAAAAATTATCCCACGCGGAGAGCATCACGATGGGCAAATAATGGTCAATCATTATGTTCACGTAGCAGAAAAAGCCGCACAATATCAAATTATGGTTGATGCACACGAGCCTGTAAGACCGACAGGTTTGCACCGAACTTATCCTAATTTTATGGCTTGTGAAGCGGCAAGAGGCAATGAATTTAATGCTTGGAGTGTAGGAAATCCACCCGAACACGAAACTATTTTGCCTTTCACAAGATTGATGGGAGGACCGATGGACTATACTCCGGGTATTTTTGAAATTAAAATGAGCCATTATAATCCTAATTCGACACAACAAGTCCATACTACTTTGGCAAAACAATTGGCTTTGTATATCACAATGTATAGTCCTTTGCAAATGGTGTCAGATTTGCCCGAAAATTACGAAAAACATCTTGGTGCTTTTCAATTTATCAAAGATGTACCTACTGATTGGGACGATACAAAAATTATTGAGGCTGAACCTGCTGATTATATCACGATAGCACGCAAAGAAAAAAATACTGAAAATTGGTTTTTGGGAGCAATTACAGACGAAAACAAAAGAATAACCAATATTTCTTTAGATTTTTTGAATAAAAACCAAGTGTATGTAGCCACCATTTATCAAGATGGAAAAGACGCTGATTGGGAAAAAAATCCAAAAGCATATCAAATTCAAAATATATTAGTAAAAAATACAAATACGCTCAAAATTGGCTTGGCAAATGGCGGTGGTTGTGCTGTTAGTTTTAAATTGGCAAACAAAGACGATTTAAAAAAATTAAAGTTTTATAAATAAATTGTGATTATTGAATCTGAGTTCGAAATAACAATAGTTCAAAGAAATATGTAATTTTTCAAAAAAACGAGGTCAGACCTTCGTACACTGCGCGGTACAGACCTTGTTTTTTCGAATTCACGTTAAACTGAAACATTTAAAATTGTAGCCTTGCTTGTGAAAAAAAACTTGCTAAATCATTGGCATTTATCAAAGTAATAATCGTTTGTCCATCGTGAGTATAGTTTGGATTGGAGCAAGCAAATAATTTATCAATCAAATTGTGCATTTCTTCTTTGTTGAGATACGTTTTTTTCTTACTTGCTAATCTTTTTGAGAACAAACCAATGATTTTTTTACGTCTATCGATGGTAATTTGTAAGTTTGAATTTTGATATTGTTCGATGATTTCTTCCAAAATTTCTTTTTCATTTTGGTCAATTAAATCACTTGGTACAGAAATAATCATTAATTTTTTTGTATTTTCTTGGTCTGTTTCTTGGTTTGTTTGTTGATTTTCCTGTGTTTTTTTTGGTTTTGTAAGTGAATAATCAAACACGAAACCTAAATTTGTAATTTCAGTTTTTATTTCTTGAAAAACAACCCAATCTTTTGGATTAAACTCTATCAAAATTGGAAAAAGCAATCGTTGTGAAGTAGCATTATTTTGTTCTGAAATATGTAAAAATTTATCATAAAAAAGTCTTTCTTGTGCATATTTTTGATGAATAAGCAACAAACCTGATTTGGCAGGCGTAGCAATATATTGATTTAAAATCTGAAAAACAGGTCTATCAGTATTTTTCCAATCTTCATTTTCAAATAAATTAGATTGTTTGGGTACAATTTGATTTATTTTGCTTGCGATTCTCATTTCGCCTGTTTCTTGATTGATATGCCATTTGGTTTCTTCTCCTTCGTTGGTTTTATCCGCCAATACTTTGTATAAATCTTGCCAATTATCTTGGTTATTTTTTTCTCTTGTGGTTTGTTTTGGCATCGAAAAACTGCTTCCTCTATCTTGCAAAGGATTTTCTTGTATTGCTTTTCTGCTCAATTCGTTATCAAATTTAAAATTAACATCAACATTAAAATCAATTGACGGAGCAAAATGATTGATGCTCAACGATTTTTTTACGGCTGATTGTATCAAACTATACACCATTCTTTCATCAATAAACTTGATTTCTGTTTTGGTTGGGTGGATATTAATATCAATTTCATTTGGATTGATTTCTAAAAATAAAACATAAAAAGGAAAACAATCGTTTGGAATCAGCCCTTCAAATGCGCGAACCACTGCATTGTGCAAATAATTATGTTTGATAAATCTTTTATTGACGAAAAAAAATTGTTCACCTCTTGTTTTTTTGGCGTTTTCTGGTTTGCCGATATATCCTTGAATTTTCAAAAATGTTGTATCTTCTTGACAAGGTGCTAAAATTTTTTGATAATTTTTTCCAAATGTTCCAACAATTCTTTGGCTTAATTTTCCTGCTAATAATTGATAAATTTCGGTATCGTTATGAAACAAAGAAAATTCAATTTCGGGATGTGCCAAAGCCACTCTTTGAAACTCATCTAAAATATGTTTCATTTCGATAGCATTTGATTTCAAAAAATTACGTCTTGCAGGGACGTTAAAAAAAACATTTTTGACCGCGATAGATGTTCCCGTAGGTGCTGAAACTACTTCTTGCGACTTTATTTTTGAGCCTTCTATCAAAATTTGTGTACCGATTGAGTCATTTGCTCTTTTAGATTTGAGTTCTACTTGTGCCACCGCCGCAATCGAAGCCAAAGCCTCTCCTCTAAAACCCATAGTGGTAATGGCAAATAAATCATCAGTTGTTTTTATTTTGGAAGTGGCGTGCCTTTCAAAACACATACGGGCATCTGTTTCGGACATTCCTGAGCCATTGTCAATTACTTGCACCAATATTTTTCCTGCATCTTTGATGACAAGTTTTATTTCTGAACTTTTGGCATCGATAGCATTTTCTAATAATTCTTTGACAATCGAAGCAGGTCTTTGCACCACTTCCCCTGCGGCGATTTGGTTGGCTAATGCGTCAGGTAACAATTGAATAATATCTTGCATAATGGAATGTTTTTTGATAAAAACCTACGCAAAGTTAGTGATTATTTATCAAATAAAAATATTTTTTTAAAAAAATCATTTTTTTAATAAACTAAAAAAACTATCTTTGCGTTATGTAAACACGATTTTTTATTTAAAACTCATTATCCAAAAAATTATGAAAAAAAATATTTTTATTTTTGTTATTTTTATTAGTTTAATTTTTAAGATTCAAGCACAAGAAACTGAAAGAGGATTGGCTGAATTGATACCAAGTGAAGAAACATCTGAAAATTTATTGGCTTTGCACCGAACTTTTCCAAATGGTACTTTTATTACTGTAAAAAATACAACAAATGGACGAAAAATTAGAGCAAAAGTTATCGGAAAAATACCTGATATTGCTATCAATGAAAAAGTTGTCGTCAAAATTTCTCAATTTGCTTATGATGGTTTGTTAGGAAAAGGAAAAAAATTCCCTGTAGAAGTAAGTATCGCTCCAAAAACTGATGAAGAAAAAGAAGACGAAAGAGAAAAAGAGAAAGAAAAAATCACTGAAAAAAATCCAAAAGAAGAACCAAACAAAACACTCAAAACACATATTGTAAAAAAAGGTGAAACGCTTTTTAGTATTTCTAAAAAATATAAAACTACTCCACAAAATATCGAAAAATGGAATAATTTAGAAAAATCAATAAAAGTTGGACAAGAATTAGCTGTAGAAGCACCCAAAAAAGAAAAAGAGTCGCCAAAAAAATAATCGCTTAAAAAAAAATTTTTGGTTCTATGAAGATTTATACGGATAAAATTTTATAAAAATAAAAAATCCATTTTAATCCATAAAATTCGCCTTATTTGCGTGTTTCCTGCGATAATTTTTCGTATAAAATTTAGTAGAACCAAATTATTTTAAAATAATTTTCTTTATTTTGTCTATTATTCATATTTTTTTATTAACTTTGTAATTCAAAAAACGATTTTAATTATTTTAAAATCAAAATATATCTTTTTTTATATTCTTACTTAAAATAAATAATGGCAAACAAATTACACGAACTTTTGGCAGTCGAACAAGACCGCAAAAACAAAGCAAACTTGGCATTGGGCGAAGCCATCAAAACATTTACCAAACAAGATACAACTTTTGATGGAATGGTAAAACGCTATGTCGCAATGGAAGAAAATTCTGATTTAATCCCTGATGAGAGTAAAGAAATGGTTGGGACTGTCAAAGAAAAATTGAACGCAACTATTGAGGCAATCGTGGCAGGACTTGATGCACATATCTCAAAAGAAGAAACCAATGCTTCGAATGTAGCAAAAGCAGAATTAGTAGTCGGAAGCACCAATTTAGGCACTTTTTCAGCAACATCTCTTTTGGCAATGGAAGGACAATTGCAAAAAATCAGAGAAATGTATAAAGTAATTCCAACGTTGGACACGACTCGAAAATGGTCTTTTGACAAACAAAAAGGACTATTTGGTACAGAAGAAGAAGTGAAATTTAGGAGTATCAAACGTCCACAAGTGATTGTGAAATATGAAGCAACCAAGGAACACCCTGCTCAAACTGAATTGTTGTATTTAGATTTTCAAATTGGAAAATATGTAACGGTTTATACCTCAGGAAAAATAACTCCTGCACAAAAAAATGAACTTTTACAAAGAATTGACGAATTGGCAGAAGCAGTGAAAATTGCACGCACAAAAGCCAATAATGTAGAAGTAAATAATATAAAAGTGGCTCAAAAAATATTTGATTTTATTAATAAAGATATTTTTTAATGGTTTGAAATCTTGCCTTATTTTTTTGGTAAATAAGGCAAGTATTTTTTTTCAAAATATTATTTCAAAATTTCTCTTGCAATTACAATTTTTTGAATTTCAGAAGTTCCTTCATAAATTTGAGTAATTTTTGCATCTCTCATCATTCTTTCGACGTGAAATTCTTTGACATATCCATAACCTCCATGCACCTGTACTGCTTCGGTTGTAACGTCCATTGCGGTTTGTGAAGCGAATAATTTTGCTTGAGCGGCGGCATTTACGTAGTCCATTTTTGAGTCTTTCAATTTTGCGGCTTGTAAAGTAAGCAATCTTGAGGCGTTGATAGATGTAAGCATATCAGCCAATTTGAATTGAATGGCTTGATGTTCGGCAATAGGTTTTCCAAATGCTTTTCTTTCTTTTGAGTATTTAACTGAAAGTTCGTACGCGCCTGATGCGATGCCCAACGCTTGTGCCGCAATACCAATTCTACCTCCGTTTAAAGTTTCCATTGCGAATTTGAAACCAAAACCATCTGTTCCAATTCTATTTTCTTTGGGTACTTTTACATCATTGAACATCAAAGAATGTGTATCAGAGGCACGAATACCCATTTTATCTTCTTTTTTTCCGATTGAAAAACCTTCCATTCCTTTTTCAACTATCAACACATTAATTCCTTTGTGTTTTTGTTCGGGATAAGTTTGGGCGATTACCAAATAAGTAGAGGCATTTCCGCCATTGGTTATCCAATTTTTTACGCCATTCAACAAATAATAATCACCCATATCTACCGCAGTTGTTTTTTGAGAAGTAGCATCAGAGCCTGCTTCGGGTTCGGATAAACAAAATGCACCTAATTTTTCTCCGCTGGCTAATGGTTTTAAATATTTTTGTTTTTGTGTTTCATTGCCGTATTTTTCTAAGCCCCAACAAACTAAGGAATTATTGACAGACATTGCCACCGCCAAAGAGGCATCAACTTTTGAAATTTCTTCTAAGGCTAATACATAAGAAACGGTATCCATTCCACTTCCGCCGTATTCGGGGCTTACCATCATACCCATAAAACCTAAGTCCACCATTTTTTTCATTTTTTCGTGTGGAAACTCTGCTTTTGTATCTCTTTCAATTACGCCGTCCCAAAGTTCTGTTTGTGCAAAATCACGTGCCGCATCACGCACTGCTTTTTGTTCTTCTGTTAAAAAATCAGAAGCATATATATCTGCCATTTTTAAATTATTTTTAGTATTTTAATATTTTTTTTGCAATCGTTGGCAAAGATAAATAAAAAAAATATTTTTAAAAAATGTTTGCTATTTTTTTTTGATTTGAATGAATTAAAATTAATTTTTAAAATAATTTTCTCCAATTGGTGCAAGTGTACCTACGTAACACTAACTGGTCTTAGCGTCAAGTTAAGACCTATCAAAGCCACAAATGTATCCTTATAGTAGTGCTATTGATTATCAGGTTGGAAAAGGTTTATTGGATATTTTATTTTTATTTGGATAAATATTTTGTTGAATAAGAAAAAATATCTACTTTTGTTCAAAATAAAAAACATGCTGGGACGAAACATTGTCATTCTTCGAATGACCCAACTGGTCTTAGCGTCCCGCTAAGACCTACAAATTTCAAGCGTCACGCTTGAGAACTTACTATAACCGACAAAAATAAATTTTTCTATTCCGCCGTTGTCGGTGTGTCGAAAAGTGCAGTAAAATTTATTTTTTTGTAAATATTTCATTTCTGCCCCAACTGGCTTAAGTATATTCTAAAATAAAAAAAATAAAATACTGGCGCA
>RDXZ01000245.1 GCA_004293265.1 Bacteroidota bacterium
ATAGCCAAATAAAACGGCAACATAGGTATTCGATACCGCACCAAAGAACCATAATTCGCAGAAGCAATTGCGGCACCAAAAGCCATCAAAACCGCCAAAGCCAAACAAAAAAGTGTAACTGGATGCGCCAAAAAGAGTCTATAAATGGCTAAAAATCCACTATTTAATAATATTTTTATTGTCAATATCAACAAAAACGTAGTTTCTAAGGAGGATATAATCATTACAATATTACGAGCCTGCCAAGGATGCGGCTGAAACAAACCCAACCAAATCGCTTGCGGTGCTAATGTAATGGTACTTGCCAATGTTCCATCTAATTTTCCAAGTGAATAAGCAGAACCTTTTTGTTGAGTCCCAACTGTGTGTAACCATTCGGAAGATATTTTGGCGGTATTTCCTAAATTTTCTAAACTATATTTTGAATCGCCTTCGGATATTTTGGTAAGAACAAAAAATCCAAAAGGAATACCAACTGCTAATAAAAAAGGCAAAGAAATATCTCTCAATAATTTATTTTTAATTTGTGTTCGGTACTGCAAAAAACCCCATAAAATCATAGGTGCTGAGCCTGCAAATAAAATATATCGTTTGAAATTATATAACAAATAGGCGGCAAAAAGAACATAAAATATATGTAAAATAATTTTTTCTCTTTTTACAAAACCAAAATAAAACCCATACATCATCCAACCTAATGCCCCTATACAAATACTATCTTTCATCAAACCCGAACCCCAAAAATAAACTGAAGGTATAAAAAATATAGACCACGCCAAAGGACGATGAAGATGTGGATACAAATCATAAAAAACTCTATACATTTTCCACATTCCTGTAAAACTCAACAAAGCAAATCCTAAAGTAATACAAGAATAGGTATTAAAAGTAAAAATACTGAGTACTGCTGAAATTCGAATCACATTAAAAGTATCTTTATCACCTTCAACATAATAAAAAATTCTAATGAGATAAGAATATAATTCGGGCGGATATTCTCCTACTTTTATAGTGATAATTTGGAAAGCAAGCACAGGATTATCTAAAAATGCCTCAAAAATTGGTAAAGTATCATTATAAAAATTGACTGTATCGCCACCACCATAATAAAAATAATAGACCATTCCAAAAGCAATTCCACCAACTACTTTTACATTAAAGGCAGGTATAAAATATTGTTTTAGTATTTCGTCTTTCATATTATTTTTGATATTATTCAAAACAATATATATCAAAAGATAATAAATAGGTGTCAGTGCAAGGTCTTTTAAATCCATTTTGTTGTTATTTTAATCTTGTTTCTTCTTCAAAAGAAGCGGCATTTTCTTTGGGAATTTCTGCTAAATACTCTTCGTCTGTTTGTAAAAAAAAGTCTGTATTTATTTTATTTAATCCTTTCAAAAGTATTGGAATTTGCAATTCTTTTGTTTCTTTTCTATGTTTTAATTTGGTGATTTCGATTTCAATTTGTTGAGTATTAGTCGGAATTACTATAGCATAATTTCCTGTAATGGCATCATTTTTTGTTTCTGAAATAATTTTTTGGGTAGATGCATCAATAATTTTGATATTTGTTCTTGTAGGTTGTTTTGTTTTTTTGAGCATAATTTTTCCTGTGAGCATCAAAGTAGAAGCGTTTGGTTTGAGTTCAGAATTAGCGTTTTGTGTGTTCGCAAAATAAATATCGCCCTCTCTAACAAAATACGCCTCATCACCTGAGGCAATCAAAACCAAACCATAATCATCTTGCCAAGTGTTAAACGGACTTCCTACATTGATTACTTCCCCACAAGTATCGTCATCGTTCAAAGTCGTTTTATGAATGTCCAAACCGCCCCAACCGCCATAGCCATCAGAGGCAAAATATAAACTTTTGCCGTCAGCCGCCAAAAAAGGAGAGCGTTCATTGCCCAATGTACTAATAGGTAATCTTTTTGGATAAGACCAAACGTTAGCATCATTTTTTCGAGAAATATATAAATCCATTTTTCCTGTATATTGTCCTACTGCGACTATAAATATTTTACCATCAGCAGAGAGAGTTGCTCCATCAGTAGCATAATTATTTTCTTTTTCACCCAATATAATTGACCTATTTTGTGAATCCATCAAAGCAATTTGATTAAAAAACTGATTAATGCCACCGCCCAGCCCTACTGCCGTTCCCCATTGAGTTCCTGTCAAGGCAGATTGATAATAAGGTCCGCCTGTGGTTTCCCAATTTCTTCCCCAACTTTGAAAGACAACATTTTGTCCGTCTGGAGAAATATTTGGTTCGTCTTCTCCATCGTTTGTGTTTATATTAGCTCCTAAAACGATAGGAAATTCCCATTGTTTATTTGCTTTTTTGGCTCTCCAAATATCCCCGTCAAAGCTTTTTATACCGTTTTGAATACGTCCTTTTGACCAAGGTTGTCCGCCTCTCAAAGACATAAAAAAAATATATTGTCCATCTGGGGAAATACAAATATTACTTTCTTTGAACGTAGAATTTAAGGTATAAAGATTTTGAATTTGAATAGGAATATTATGTTTTAAGATTCTTGGAGGTTTAAATTGTGCAGATACGATATTAGCCTTTATCAAAAATAATAAAATTATTAAAATATAAGTTTTTTTCATTTTTTTCTATCTTTTTTTAATACTTTGTGCAAAAATAAGTAAAAAGTAATAATTTTCAAAAAAAATACTCATATATTATCTCTAAAAAAAGATATACCATAGAAAAAAATATTCATTCCTAATGCTGAAAATAAATTTAACTGCATAGTATTTTTAAAATTTGCATTTTTCTCATCTTGCCAACTATTATAAAACCAATATAAAAAAAATAATACAGAGGGCAACAAACTTAACATAAAAAAATTAGCTATATAAAAATTAAAATACGTCCAAAAAAATAAAAAATACCCCCCTCCTACTACACCAAAAATCAACAAAGTAAACAAAAATGTTCCCCTGATGCCAAGTAAAATACTAATCGTTTTGTCGCCTCTTTTTAAATCCTCATTGTGTTGATAAATTTGAGTCATCGGATAAGAACCTAATAACAAAGCAGAACTCAAAACTCCCGCAAATATGACTTTTTTATCCCAAAAAACGTTTATATCATCACACAAACCCACTGCACTTATCCACAAAGTAAATGCACCTTGAAAAAAACCAACCGTCAAAAGTCCCCAAAAAGCATACTTTTTGAGGCGGATAATCGGGTGACTATATGATTTTGATGCCAAACCATATATCAAAATACCGATAAAAAAATAAATATTTATCAATAAACTAAACAATAACGCTATAATATCCAACAATAAAGATGCAAAATACAGTTCTTTGCTCACAGGTGGTGGTTTTTCAAGCCCACCAATACTTTCCTCATCTTTATCAAAGTAAGAATTAAAACCATTGCTTGCAGGATATACCAAGATATGCCAAATAAAAAAAATCAATAAAAAACGCCAAATTTCAATTTTTGAAGCCACCACAAGTGCAAAGCCAAAAACAGGCATCAAAAAAAATGAAAATGGGAAACGCAAATGCAATAAAGTTGATTTTGAAATCATAATAAAAAATAATTAGAAAAGAAAATAATTAGAATACGCTTTAATTTTTGTGGATAACCTTTCCTCCGCATAGGGACACACGCCTTGCAAAGTATCTAAAATCAGTTGCCCTTCTTGTTGATATTTTTTTCTTTTTTCAGTTGTCCAATGGTCTGGTGGTAGTTGCAGATTATCAATTCTATCACACATTTTTACGACTCGTATTTCTTTGGGCTGTAACAAAATTCGTTGCAAACTATCTATCATTTGAGTTTCTTTGGGTAGTTTTTCATTTTTTGTCAATGCTAAAACTCCATCAGCCACTTTTTTTCCAAAAGAAATTTCTACTTCGTCATATTGAATATAAGTATCTTCAATTACGT
>RDXZ01000246.1 GCA_004293265.1 Bacteroidota bacterium
CGAAAACAATAAATTGTATCACTAATATTTCGGCGCTTTACGTGTTTATTTCTCAAGGAAATTATATTTTAGAAATTGCAATTATTATGGCGATATCCAATATTTCAGGAAGTATAATTGGAGCCAGAATGGCCATTTTAAAAGGCAATCAGTTTATTCGAAAATTGTTTTTATTTGTTGTGGTCATCATGATTTTTCGTTATGGATATGATGTTTTTTTTAGTTAAATTTGTTATTCATGAAAAAACCCTAAATTTATGAAGAACATTATTATCCTTTTCGGTACGCTATTTCTGTTTTCTTGTCAATCTATCAAGAAATTTAATCAGCAATTAACAGCGCCTATTGCAGTAGATAAACTTCAAAAGGATGTAGATTATTCGTATCAAAAGCTCAAACAATTACATCCAAAATTATATTGGTACATATCTAAAGAAAAATTAGATTATAAGTTTGATAGTTTAAAAAAAGCTATTCAGCAGCCTATGACAGGTTTGGCTTTCTATAAAGAATTGAGTCAAGTTGTTAAGTCTGTAGGTCAAGGACATTTAAGTGTTTCACCAAGTTTGCCAAAATTCACCAAAAAAGAAATACAAGTGCTTACTAAAAAAGGAAAATTACCTTTTCTACAATTTGATTTTGAATATATAGACAATAAATTAATTATTTCGAAAAATCGCTCTCGACACAATATAAAAGAGAATACCGAAGTTGTTTCCATAAATTCAGAAAGGCCATCTGATTTGATTCCCATATATTCGAAAAGAATAGCTTCAGACGGTTTTAATACTACATTCTATTCTACTTATTTAGGAAAACATTTTGGTACATATTTTACTTTGGATAAAGGAAAAGTTCAAGACAGTTTACAATTACTGTTAAAATTGGATGGTAAAGATTCCCTTTTTGTTGTAAAAAGAGATACATTCGGATCAAATTCAAATCAAAAAAAGCTTAAATTATCAAAAAAAGAAAGAAAAGAAAAAGCTAAATTTAATAGCAAATACGGTTTTAATAGTCTTACTAAAACGTTTACTAGAGAACTAAAATTTTTAGATAAAGATAGTCTCACAGCAATGATGTCGATAAAAGCTTTTTCTAATGGAAATTCCCATGATTTTTATGAAGACGCTTTTAACCAATTATCCGAAGCAAATACTAAAAATTTAATTATTGATTTGCGGAATAATGGTGGCGGAAGATTGAATGAAATTGCTGATTTATATAGTTATTTAGTTTCAGAGCCCTATGTTTTTATTGACGATTACGAAGTAGTTTCAAAAACCAGTTTTTTACATATGAATTATTTTAAAGGGAGTGGTTATATTACTAAGTTTTTTAAGATTTTAGGCGCGCCTATTTTTTATCCTTTATTTTATTTTAAAACCAGAAAAGAAGAAAATGTTACCTATTTAAGTAATCGTCATTCTAAGTTATGTAACCCAAAACCAAATAATTTTAAAGGGAAAATGTATGTATTAATTAATGGTGGTAGTTTTTCAGCATCAAGTATTATTTCTTCTAATTTAAAGTCAAATCAACGTGCTTTTTTTGTTGGAAAAGAAACAGGAGGTGCCTATAATGGTACGGTTGCAGCTCAAATACCTTTAGTACAATTACCGAATAGTAAAGTGAATTTAAGAATAGGTTTAGCTTTGGTTAGTGCTACCGGTAAAACAAATATTGAAGGAAGAGGTATTTTCCCAGATAAAGAAATTTCACCTACTTTAGATGATAGAAAAAATAATATCGATCCTGAGTTGACTTGGATTTTAGAGGATATTAGAAGAGAAAAAGAAGTAGAATTATTAATTAAACCCCAAAATAAATAGGTATAACACAGATTTTAGAAAGTAATAAAATTTTAGAAATTTCTTTAATCGGCGTTTTAAATAAATCACTTATGTTCAAAAACAATACTCTTACAATTTACATCGTATTATTCTTAATTGGACTTCTGCTTTCAGCTATTCAACCCAAAGAATATTTCACTTGGTTCTTAGAAGTACTACCTGCTATTTTAGGTTTTTTTATTTTGATATTTACGTTTAAAAAATTTCAATTTACAAATTACACGTATTTTTTTATTGTATTACATTGTATTATTTTGTTTATTGGCGGTCATTATACGTATGCTGAGGTACCTTTTTTTGAATGGATTAAAGAAACATTTGAGCAATCTAGAAATAATTATGACAAAATAGGACATTTCGCACAAGGTTTCGTTCCAGCTATGATTATCCGAGAGTTATTTATTCGAAAAAATGTAATCGCAAATACATCCTATTTCAATTTTATTATAGTTTCCATTTGTTTGGCAATTAGTGCGGCTTATGAATGGATAGAGTGGTGGGTTTCTATTTCTACAGGAGAAGGTGGCGATGCTTTTTTAGGCACACAGGGTTACGTTTGGGACACACAATCCGATATGCTTTTAGCTACAATTGGTGCTGTTTGTATGGTATTATTTTTTAGTAAAAGTCAAGATATTTCAATATCAAAAATTAATAGTTGAAACACAGATTAAAAAAATTATTAAAATTATTAAAATTATTAAAATTATTAAAATTATTAAAATTTTTAAAATCAGTGATAAATACATCAGTTAAATCTAATTATGATACAGATAAACATACTTCCGTTTCCAAATTTACAATCTGAACGTTTGTGTTTTAGAGAGATTGATGAAAGGGATATTCCAGAAGTAATGCTTCTTCGAGGCAATCCTGAAACGATGAAGTTTATACCAAGACCTTTAATTACGACCAAAGAAGATGCTTTGGCTCATATTTATTTACTTTTGAGTAACAAAGAAGAAAACAATGCTATTAATTGGGTAATTACAGAAAAAGACAACGATTCTTTGATTGGAATTATTGGTTTTTTTAGAACACAACACGAAAATTTACGTTCGGAATTAGGTTATATGACGTTACCAGAATATCATAATAAAGGATATGTTACAGAAGCAATAAAAACAATTTTAACGTTCGGATTTGATGTATTACATTTACATGCTGTTACAGCTATTATCGATCCTAATAATTTTGCTTCAGCTCGTGTATTGGAAAAAAATGGTTTCAGAAAAGAAGGACATTTTATTGAAGATTGCTTTTGGAACGATACGTTTTTAGATTCGGTACATTATGGATTATTAAAAAAAGAATTTAAAAAATGATAGTTACAATTTCAAACGAAACTTTAACAGCAACCATAAATACACTCGGTGCCGAATTAATTTCTCTAGTTAAAAACAATAAAAATTACATCTGGAATATCGATGAAACCTATTGGAACAAAACTTCTCCTGTTTTATTTCCTGTTGTAGGTCGATTAAAATATGATAGTTATTCATTCAATGGTAAAACCTATCAACTACCAAGACACGGTTTTGCTAGAAATATGGAATTTTCTTTCGATAAAAAAAGTGATTCACAAGTTATTTTTGAGCTTAATGAAACCGAAGCAACAAAGGCAATATATCCTTTTACTTTTAAGTTGTTGCTAGCTTACACCTTAATCGGTAACGAATTAGTAATGGAATACTTTGTACGAAATCATTCGGATGAAGTACTTCCATTTTCTATTGGCGCGCATCCAGCTTTTGCAATTGAAGGAAATTTTGAAAATTATTCCTTACAATTTAATAAAGAAGACCTTTTCGAAACCCATCATTTAGAAAATGAAAGTTTTAATGGAAAATCCACTTTACTAGAAACGAAAAATAATACAATTGCATTAAACTATACGTTATTTGAAAAAGATGCTTTGGTTTTTAAGCAATTAAATTCAAATGAAGTTACTTTAAAAAATAAAGACAAAGCGATTTTAAAAGTAAATTACGATCATTTTCCCTATTTAGGAATTTGGACCAAACAAAAGGCACCTTTTTTATGTATTGAACCATGGTGTG
>RDXZ01000033.1 GCA_004293265.1 Bacteroidota bacterium
TTAGGCATTTCAGACAATAACAATTTTTATTTACAAAAAATAAAGGACTTTATACCAAATGACCTCATTAATAATGATTAAAATGGCACTCATATTGTTTTTAGGACTCAAAATTAAATAAACTTATATTTTATGTTTATCTATTTTATAACCCTCACTGATTAAAAATATGTGTTTTCCAATTCATATTCATCTTTTTGCATAAGAAATAGGCGTAAATACCTATTCTATACATACCAAAAAATATGTATAGCGGTGGCATTTATGCCATCTTGTCTTAAAATTGTGATAGGTTATTTAATTTTTATTCCCAAATTCAAAATATTAGTGCAATCTTCTGTCAATTATCAATTATTCAAAAATGATGTTTTTGTAGGAAATTATATTTTTGGTGTGTTGGTCAATACAACAGAATGTAGTTTTAAAATCAATAATGATAATTATTCTGTTGGTGATACTAAGCCAGTTGGGGCACTTTTCGACACACCGACAACGGCGGAAAAATATTTACAAAAAAAATAAATTTTACTGCACTTTTCGACACACCGACAACGGCGGAATAGTAGAAAAAAATAATATTTTAAGAATAGATTTTATTTTACCAAATAAATTTCTTACCTTTGCACTAAAATATACAATGTATAAAAAAATGAAAAAAATAACTATCATTTTTCTACTTCCTCTTTTGTTTTTGTTTGCTTGCGAACAAGGTACAAGCCAAAGTGTCAAGTATTTGAATGTGAGTGATTTCTCAAAAAAAATCAATGAAAATAAGGACGCACAAATTTTAGATGTACGTACTTCGGGTGAATTTGCAGAAAACCATCTCACAAAAGCCATTAATATTGATTGGAATGGCAATGATTTTTTAGAGAAAATAAAATTTTTAGAAAAAGAAAAACCTGTTTTTGTATATTGTTTATCAGGTGGAAGAAGTGGCTCAGCCGCTCAAAAACTAACTTCCTTAGGCTTCAAAGAAGTGTATAACATGGAAGGTGGAATAGCAAAATGGAAAGCAAATCAATTGCCATTAGAGCAAAAAAACAACGCAAGCAACGGAATGACTGAAAAAGATTTTGAACAGATTTTGAGTAAAAAAGATTTTGTTTTGATTGATTTTACGGCGGCTTGGTGTGCGCCCTGCAAAAAATTAAAACCTATTTTAGAAAAAATTAGTGTGGAAAATAAAAACATTAATATCGTTCCTATTGATTACGATGAAAATACTGAAATTGTACAAAAATATAAAATTGAGGCAATTCCTATGTTGATGATTTTTCAAAAAGGTAAAAAAGTTTGGGAAAATCAAGGTTTTTTATCCGAAGAAAAAATCAAAGAAGCCATCAAAAAATTAGGAATTTAATATAAATAAAACATATAAAATTTAGTTTTTTCTAAAAAATATATAATTTATACAACAATTTTTATAAATTAAGGATATTTTACTATTTATTCTATTAAAAAAACTAATTTTTTTAAACAAAATAAACAATCATTGCGTTATAATTCTAATTAAAAAAAAAAACGTTTCTATATTTTTTTATACTTATTTTTTGAATAATTTATTTATTAAGGTATAAAAAAAATATTATTATACTAAAAATACTCATCTTTTTATGTTGATAACTCCCGGAGAACTATTGAAAAACATCGACATTCCTGCCGATTTACGAAAACTGAAACCTGAACAATTATTGCAGGTAACACAAGAATTAAGAGATTTTATTATTGATAATGTGTCTGTGTTTGGTGGGCATTTTGGAGCAAGTTTGGGTGTGGTCGAATTGACTACTGCCTTGCATTATGTGTTTAATACGCCTGACGATAAACTCGTTTGGGACGTAGGTCATCAGGCTTACGGACATAAGATATTGACAGGAAGGCGAGATATTTTTCATACCAATAGACTTTATCAAGGTATTTCAGGGTTTCCAAAAAGAAAAGAAAGTGAATATGATACGTTTGGCGTAGGTCATTCTTCTACTTCTATTTCTGCAGCTTTGGGTATGGCGATTGCTTCAAAACAAAAAGGTGAAAATCATCGTCAGCACGTTGCAGTGATTGGTGATGGTGCGATGACGGCGGGGCTTGCTTTTGAAGGTATGAATCACGCGGGAGTTTCTGATACAAATTTATTGATTATTTTGAATGATAATTGTATGTCGATTGACCCCAATGTTGGTGCTTTGAAAGAATATTTGACAGATATTAGTACATCAAGATGGTACAATGGATTTAGGGACAATGTTTGGAAAATATTAGGAAAATTTAATAAAATTGGACGTTTTCAAAGTATTGCAGCAAAAATAGAACAAATGGTAAAAGGAGCATTGCTTAAAAATAGTAATCTTTTTGAATCGTTGAATTTAAGATATTTTGGACCTATTGATGGACACGATATTCATCATTTGGTAAGTGTTTTGGAGGATTTGAAAAATATTCCCGGTCCAAAATTATTGCATTGTATCACAGTAAAAGGAAAAGGATATGAATTAGCAGAAAAAGACCAAACCAAATGGCACGCGCCAGGTTTGTTTGATAAAATTACAGGAGAAATTCATAAAAAAATATATACAACACCACAACCTGCCAAATATCAAGATGTATTTGGGCATACATTGTTGGAATTAGCCAAAGAAAATCCAAAAATAATGGGCATTACGCCTGCGATGCCTTCGGGTTCGTCGTTGAATATTATGATGAAAGAAATGCCTGAACGTGCTATTGATGTGGGCATTGCAGAACAACACGCTGTAACGGTTTCGGGTGGATTGGCAGCAGAAGGAATGACGGTTTTTTGTAATATTTATTCATCTTTTATGCAACGTGCTTATGACCAAGTGGTGCATGATGTTTGTATTCAAGAATTGCCTGTGGTTTTTTGTTTGGATAGAGGTGGATTTGCGGGAGCAGATGGACCTACACATCACGGAGCGTATGACATTGCATATATGCGTTGTATTCCAAATATGATGGTTTTTTCGCCTATGAATGAAGTTGAATTGAGAAATATACTTTATACCGTTTCGTTAGATGAGTTCAAAAAATATAAATCAGCGATTTCGATTCGTTATCCGCGTGGTGAGGGCGTAATTCCTGATTGGAGAAAACCTTTTGAAAAAATTGAAATCGGAAAAGGTAAAAAAATAAAAGACGGAGAAGATGTAGCCATTTTGACGATTGGACACATTGGTAATTATGCAGTAGAAGCCTGTGATAGTTTAACAAAAGAAGGTATTGACGTTGCGCATTATGATATGCGATTTGCGAAACCTTTGGACGTGGAAATGTTGGAAGAAATAGCACAAAAATTTGATAAAATTATTACTATCGAGGACGCTTGTTTGCAAGGTGGTTTTGGTTCGGCAGTTTTGGAATGGTTATCTGATAACAACTATCATATTCAAGTAAAAAGATTGGGTATGAAAGACCAAATTTATGAACACGGAACACAAATGGAATTGCACAAAGAAGCAGGTTTTGCTCCTGAGAATATTATCAAAGAAGTTAAAAAAATGATTACTTTGGCGGTTAAATAATTGTTGTATGTCATTTTAACAAAACGCCAAAACAAAATTATGTATAACGAAAATAATTTTATTGAAGCCATATCTCAAGCATTTGCTAATTACTTGGTTTATGGCGCAAGAAGTACGCAAAAACTTAAACCAATTCACTTATTTTTGGCTGAAACATTGCAAAATATTTTCGGGCAAAATTATGAAATACATTATTTAGGCGAAAACTCAAAAGAACTAACCGTAAAAGGTAAATATTATCCAAAAGACATAGACATAACCGTTACACATAACGAAAAAGTTATCTTTTGTTTGGGTTTGAAGTTTGTAACCTCAAATTACAAGCAAAATGCTAATAATTATTTTGAGGGTATGATGGGCGAAACTGCTAATATTCAACGAAATAACATTCCTTATGCACAAGTTATTGTTTTAAGGCACGAAACACCGTATTACAAAAAAGGTTTAGATGACCAGAAAGATAAAATTTCTGCAAAAATTGAAATCATCAATCAAAAAGATTTGAGCAAATACGTTAATTTGATGTTTGATACACAACAAGCCCACAGACCTTTTGCTATCGGAATTTTATTGGTTGATATTGATGAAAGTAATAGTAAAGTGAATAAGGTTTTGCCAAAATCGGTTTTAGATGCTAACTTTGCAGAAGTATTAGAAACAAAAATTTCTGTTGCTAATTTATTCAAAGAAGTAGAAATATTTGCTAAATTTTATCAAACTCAAATTACCTAATGGCTTCATTAACAAAAGATTACGACAACCAAAAACTTTTAGGAAAAGTTTATACACCTCGTTTTGTGGTGGAAAAAATCTTGTCTGACATTGGTTTTGATAATGTAGATATTTTAGGTAAAACTATTTTAGACACTTCTTGCGGAGATGGTCGTTTTTTGGTTGTTGTGGCTGAAAAAATTATTCAACTTTCACCTGAAGAATATTTACAAGAAAATTTAGAAAAAATATATGGTTGGGATATTGATAATCAAGCCATTGCGTATTGCATTGAAAACTTAAACGAACTGATAAAACCTCTCGATATGAAAGTCAATTGGAATATATATGCAATAAATTCTTTAGAAAAAATACAAGATAATACACAAAAATTTGATTTTATAGTAGGTAATCCGCCTTACATTCGCATACAACACTTAGCAGAAACGGAACGAAAATTTATACAAATGACTTATAAATTCTGTAAAAGTGGCTCAACAGATACTTATATTGCGTTTTATGAACTTTGTAATTTTTTGTTAGTAAAAAATGGTATTTGTGCTTTGATAACACCCAATACTTTTTTTTATAGTGAAACTGCCAAAATTATGCGTGCTTATTTTGCCCATAAACAGAGTATTATCAAAATAACAAATTATGGAGATATACAACTTTTTAACAATGCAACCACGTATAGTGCTATCACTATTTTTGGGAAAGAAGTAAAAAATGAATTTATTTTTGAGCAAGCAAATACGCAAACAACTTTTGAAAGTAGAACTATAGATTTTTCTGAAATTAAAAACCAACGAATTTGGCAATTATCCTTAGAAAACATGATTAACAGAACAGGTACAAAACTAAAAGATATTTGTAATATTCACGTAGGCGTTACGACACTTTGCGACAAAGGTTATATTTTTAAAATAAAAGATATAGAAAATGAACCTGATTTTGTGTGGGCAGATACTAAATTAAAAGGCTTGATAAAATTAGAAAAAGCAATTTTAAAACCTATTGTTAAAGCCTCAAAACTTAAAAATAGCACAGACAAAATAATCGAACATATTTTATTCCCCTACGAAAAAATAAACGAAAAACATAAAATAATTGCAGAAGAAAAACTAAAAAACAATTTTCCGCTTGCTTACAATTATTTGCTTTCTATCAAAGATGAATTAGATAAAAGAGATAATGGAAAACTTAATAAGGTTGCGTGGTATGCTTTTGGGCGAAGTCAAGGTTTAGATACAAGTTTTGGCAAGAAAATTTTATTTTCTCCAATGAATAATAAACCTAATTTTGTATTGTTTGAAAATGAAAAATGTACTTTTTATTCAGGTTATTGCATCAAATACAAGGGAGATTTTGAGTTTCTTTTATCAGAACTCAATTCTCAAAAAATGGCAGATTATATGCAAGTGTCAAGTCGTGATTTTCGAGGTGGTTGGAAAGCCTACAACAAACAAGCCTTAGCAGAATTTACAATTACTCAAACTAACGGACAAGTGCTAAACAAAACAACATCACCCAAAACAGACTTAGCAAAAGTAGAGCAGAAGTGCTTATTTTGAAATTTAGAATAAAAAATGGGCTTTTTGTGATTATTTAGATTTTTGTGGTAATAAAAGTTGTTCTATTATTACAAAAGTCTATGCACATCACTAAAAATTTCAAAAAATTATCTCAATTGTTTAAAAAAATCGGTCATAATTTTTTGACATTCTTCTTCTAATATTCCACTGATAATTTTTGTTTTTTGATGTAAAACATTTTCTTTCAATCTTAAAAAACCTCTTTTTTCATCTTTTGCCCCAAAAATAACCGTATTGATTTGCGACCAGAAAATTGCTCCCGCACACATCACGCAAGGCTCCAAAGTTACATATAAAGTGCATTGAGGTAAATATTTGGCTTTTAAATTTTGAGCAAGTCCTGTAATCGCCATCATTTCAGCGTGTGCAGAAATATCAAATAATTGTTCTGTAAGATTGTGGGTTCTAATTAAAATTTTATCATCTGCCGTTATAATAGCCCCCACAGGTACTTCCCCCTTGTCAAATGCTTTTTGTGCTTCAACAAGGGCTTGTTTCATAAAAAAAATATGTTTTTCTTCGTTTTCCATTGATTTTGTACTAATAAAAAAATGTAATTATTTAGATATTTTTGGGTGCAAACATCAAACTTGCACAATTTTTTTTACTAAATAGACTTCAATAGTTAAAAAAATAAACTATTTACCTTTTATTTAATTTTTTTTGTAATTCACTAACTGGTGCAAAAGCGTCCACACTTGCACCAAAATAACCTAAATATTTACTCTAAAAGTTACTTTTTTTGATAGATATATTTTTTTCTACAAAATAAATACTTTTTTTTCAAAATTCCAACTGATTATTTTTATTTAATTTTTTCTGTCAATAATTTAAAAAAAAACACTGAAATATTTGTTATTTATTTTTTATTTTTTATCTTTGTAACAAATTAAGCCACAAAAATATGGACTTACTTGAAGAATTACGTTTAGA
Source organism: Bacteroidota bacterium (assembly GCA_004293265.1). GTDB lineage: Bacteria > Bacteroidota > Bacteroidia > Cytophagales > Microscillaceae > RDXZ01. The sequence continues at coordinate 6,779 of RDXZ01000033.1, forward strand.
AGAAAAACACAAACTCGTCTATGAAAGCGTAGATAAGGTGTTTTTGTATTTATATTTCTCTTAATTTTTAAAAAACGCGAGTGCCTTTTAAACGTTGTGAAAATATTTTTTAGTTATTTTTCTCAACCAAATAAAACAAAAATGAAAGCAATTTTATTAAAATCTTTTGGAGATAGCCAACAATTATATCTGGGAGAAACCCCAAAACCTATTCCAAAACAAAATGAAATCTTAATAAAAACGCATCATTTTGCCCTCAATCGTGCCGATATTTTGCAAAGACAAGGCAAATACAGCCCACCACAAGGCGCAAGCGAAATTTTAGGACTTGAAGTGGTAGGAGAAATTATTGAAATTGGTGAAAATGTAACTGATTTTGAAATCGGTATGTTTGTTTTTGGGCTGATTTCGGGAGGAGGGTACGCAGAATATGCAATTATTCCTGAAAAAATGGCTTGGTTACTTCCTGATTTTTTGACTATGCGAGAAGCAGTGGCTATTCCTGAGGCATTTTTAACGGCTTATCAAGCACTTTTTACCTTAGCAAATTTACAAATAAATGAAAATATTTTGATTCACGCAGGAGGAAGTGGCATAGGAACTGCCATGATTCAGCTGGCAAAAATCAATCAATCTCAACAAATTTTTGTTACAGCCTCACCAAAAAAACATCAAAAATGTATAGAATTAGGCGCAACTGATTGCATTGACTATCATACAAAAAATTTTTCGGCTGAAATTCAAGAAATTACCCAAAAAAAAGGAGTAAATGTAGTCATCGATGTAATTGGAGGCAATTATTTTCATCAAAATATCGATATTTTAGCCTTAGATGGCAGAATGGTTTTGTTAGCAATTTTAGGCGGCTATCAAACTGAAAGTATTAATTTAATGAAAATTATTGGAAAAAGATTAACTTTGTTAGGCTCGACTTTGCGAAACCGCCCTTTATCTTATCAAATTACGCTCAAAAATGATTTTTGGACGTACTCTTTTGAGTTATTAAAAGATAAAAAAATATTTCCTGTAATTGATAGTGTTTGGAATTGGGAAAATATCGCACACGCACACGATTATTTAGAAAATAACCAAAATATTGGAAAAATAATTGTTGATATTAGTTAATTGGTATTTATAAAACAATAAATATACTTCTTGCCGTTACCTGATATTTCACACGCAAAAGCATAGAAGTACGATATTTTAATCAAAATATGACAAATCAATTTAAGTCATCATTTCTTTCGTCGTGTCTTGTGATAGTGTCCACTCCATCAATCATTTTTAGACGCTCAACCAAAGTATCCAAATGTTCTTGGTCGCGTACATATAATTTAATATGCCCATAAAAAATACCTTCTCCTTTCAAACCCATATCCAAAGACGCAATATTGACCTGCAAATCTGTACTCAAAGCCAATGTAACATCACGAATTAAACCTGTCCTATCGTTGCCTTCCACATCTAAATCGACCAAAAACATAGTATGTTTTTGAGAAGACCACACCGCACTCACTACTCTATAACCATAATTGGAAAGCATATTAGTAGCGTTTGGGCAGTCAGTTCGATGAATTTTTACCCCTTCTGCCATTGTAATAAATCCAAAAATGGGATTGCCCGGCACAGGATTACAGCATTTGGCTAAGGAATAATCCATTCCTGAATTATTTTCTCCGACAATGAGTAGTCCTTTTTTATCTACTTTTTTTTCTTCTGCGGTGGTAGGATTATTGAGTTTATTTTTACCAATTTCTATTATCCTATCTTTATCTTGTTTATATTTTTCAAATTTGTTGATAGTTTTGGTGCTGATATATCCTTTGGCTATATCAAAAAAAACATCTGATAAATTTTTATATTCCAAAAATTCTCTGAATGTATTAAGCAAAGCGTCAGAAACTTCGAGTTTAAATTGCTTCATTTTTTTTTCTACAATTTCTTTTCCTTTGATTATAAATTCTTTTTTTTCGTTTCGGATAAATTCTTTAATTTTTTCTTTGGCTTTGGTCGTAACGACAAATTTTAACCAGTCTGCATTTGGTTTTGATTGTTTTGAGGTGATGATAGCTACTTGGTCGCCATTTTTTAGTTCATAACTCAAAGGGACTAATTTTTTATTGACTTTACTTCCCAAACAAGTCAAACCAACTTCTGTATGGACATCGAAAGCAAAATCTAAAACTGTTGAACCTGTTTGCATTTTTTTAAGTTGTCCTGCGGGAGTAAACACAAAAATATCTTCTTTCAAAAAATTTGCTTTGAAAGCACTGATAAATTCTTTGGCAGATAATTGGTCTTCTTTATCTTTCAAATCTCTTAAATATCCTAACCAAGAATCTAAACCTGATTCTTTGGTGCGTCCCGAATTTTTGCCTAATGCTTTGTATTTCCAGTGTGCCGCATAACCTTTTTCAGCAATTTCGTCCATTCTTTCGGTTCTGATTTGTACTTCTACCCATCTACTTTCGCCTTTGCTATCAAATTCTTTGCTCATCACAGTTGCGTGCAAAGATTCATATCCATTGTTTCTTGGCGTAGTTATCCAATCTCTCAATCGTTTTGGATTGGGGTGATAATTGTCAGTAACCATCGAATAAACTCTCCAACAATCAGATTTTTCGTCTTCAGGTTTGGAATCTAAAATAATTCTGATGGCAAACAAATCATAAATTTCTTCAAAAGTTACGCCTTGCGTTTGGATTTTGTTCCAAATAGAATAAATGGATTTTGGTCTGCCAAAAATTCGGGCTTTAAAACCAGATTTTTTTAAATTTTCTTCTAAGGGTGCTATAAATTCTTTGATAAATTTATTTCTTTGTATTTTATTTTTTTCTAATTTTTCGGCAATATCTTTATAAACATTGGGCAGTGTATATTTCAAATATAAATCTTCTAATTCTGTTTTAATTTGATAAAGTCCTAATCTATGTGCCAATGGAGCGTACAAATAAATCGTTTCAGAGGCGATTTTGAGTTGTTTATCTTGTCGCATACTCGAAAGGGTGCGCATATTATGCAATCTATCGGCAATTTTGACCATAATCACACGCACATCATCTGAGAGTGTAAGCACCATTTTTCTAAAATTTTCTGCTTGTTGGGATACTCCCCAATCGGCAATGCTCAAAGTAGGAGAAGTTTGGATTTTTGTAACACCTTCTACAATCAAGGCGACTTTTTTTCCAAATTTTCTTTCAATATCTTCTGTTGTCCATTCTGTATCTTCCACTACGTCATGCAAAAGTGCGGCGGCTACTGCGGTAGGTCCCAAACCAATTTCCTCGACTACAATTTGAGCCACAGCGATAGGGTGGAAAATATAAGGTTCGCCTGATTTCCGTCTTGTTCCTTCGTGTGCTTTTGCGGCGACTTTAAAAGCCTCTGTAATTAGTTTTGCTTCCTCTTTGTCTTTGATATGCGTTTGTGCTAATTTTCGCATTTTTCTGTATCTATTCAAAATCTCTTTTTTTTCAGCAACAAGGTCAATGTTTTGAATATCAATATCAACTGCTTCCATAATTACTTTACTTTGAGGGTATTTTTATGTATTTTTAACAAAGATAACTTAGAAATATTAGAATTGCAAATTTTTTTTGATAAAATTTTTTTTGAATAATATTTGAGATGGGTATTGAATAAATAGATTATTTGATAATTTTAGAAAAAAACGGATATAGTCTAATTTCAATCCTTTGGAAACAAAAATCTCTATATTTTTACCAAAATTGTCAGAGTACCAATCCGTTTTTAATCTATAAAATCTACGTTATTCGTGTGCTTTTTTGCAAAATATAAAACCATACTTTATAAAATACCAAAAAAAACTACATTTTTTGTGGTGCTTCGATACCCAATAAAGCCAAAGATTTTTCTAAAGTTTTTTGAGTAAAAGATGACAAAGCAATTCTAAAATTTTTAGATTCTTCGGTTTCTGCTTGAAAAATAGAACATTTTGTAAAAAATTTACTATAATTTTTTGCAATTTCATAACTAAATTGAGCCAATATCGAAGGCGAATATGTATGAGAAGCCTCCGCAATTTGTGAAGGAAAAGACAACAATAATTCGAGTAAATATTGCTCTGTTTCGTGTAAATTTGTGTAATTTTGATAACTTTTCGCACTAAAATCTACGTTTAATTCTTTTGCTTTACGCATAATCGAGCAAGTACGCGCGTGATTGTATTGAATAAAAGGACAAGAATCTCCCTCAAAATCTACAGATTCTTCAGGTTTAAAAATTATTTTTTTCTTAGGTTCAATTTTTAATAAAAAATATTTTACTGCACCCAAGCCAATTTGAGTATATAATTTTTGTTTTTCTTCTTGAGAATAATCTTGAATATGTCCAACTTCTTGACATTTTATTTCTGCCACAGATTTCATTTCTTCGACCATATCATCGGCATCTATCACATTGCCATCACGTGATTTCATACGACCTTCAGGCAGTTCAATCATTCCATAACTCAAATGATACAAACCTTTTGCATAAGGACGTTCTAATTTTTCCAATATTTTAAATAGCACTTGACAATGGTATTCTTGTTCATCTCCAATGACATACACAGATTTTTGAATCTTGAAATCTTCATATTTTAAATCCGCTGTTCCTAAATCTTGCGTTACATAGACAGAAGTTCCATTACCACGCAACACTAATTTATGGTCTAATTTTTCGTTTACCAAATCAATCCAAACAGAATTATCTTCTTTTTGATAAAAAATATTTTTTTTCAAACCTTCTTCTACAATGTCTTTTCCTAACAAATAAGTGTTAGATTCGTAATAAAATTTATCAAAACTAACACCTAAATTTTTATATGTTTCATCAAAACCTTGATAAACCCAACCATTCATTTTTGTCCAAAGTGTTTTAATTTCCGTATCATTTTTTTCCCACTTTTGTAACATTTCTTGTGCTTCACGCATCAAAGGCGTATAATTTTGAACCAATTGTTTCAAATCACTTTTGGCATCATTGAATTTTTTTTGTTCTTTTGGATTATCTTTTGATTTTTCAATTTGTTCTATCAATGCTTTTATTTTGGGCTGATGTTCAGCAGAAAAATCACTAAAATCTTTATTTTCAATTTTTTGCATCAAAGGTTCTAATTGTTTTCGGAGTTGTTTTTCGAATTCAACATAATATTTTCCAATCAAATGGTCGCCTTTTATTTTGGCTGATTCTGGCGTTTCGTTTTGCCCAAATTTTTGATATGCCAACATTGATTTACAAATATGTATGCCTCTATCGTTCACCAAATTTGCTTTGATGACTTCATAACCATCGGCACTCAAAATTCGGCTCACACTATCGCCCAAAAAAATATTGCGTAAATGTCCCAAATGCAAAGGTTTATTGGTGTTAGGAGAAGGATATTCGACCATTACACGCACATTTTTAGGTTGATTTTTGCCAAAATTTTCGTTATTTTGTGCTTCTGCAAATATTTTTAACCAGACTTTATTTGTTATCGTAAAATTCAAAAAGCCTTTCACTACGCCAATTTCTGCCACCAAATCAGGACAATTTTTTGCTAATAAATTGCCAATTTCAGTACCTACTAATTCAGGATTTTTTTGTAATTTTTTTGATAAATTAAAAGTTACAAAAGTATGAGAGCCTTTAAATTCCTTGCGTGTAGGCTGTAAAATAATTTCTTCGCCTGCTATTTTATAAAGCGTTTCGATGGCTTTATTGATTTCTATTTTTAATTGATTTTCAATATATAACATAATTTTTTTTTTTGAAATGATTTTTGTGAGAACTTTCTGAAAGTTTTAAACTTTTGGAAAGTTTAAATAGAAGTTAAGTTTGAAACAACTAATATTTTTAAGAAAAAGTAGCCAAAATAGTTTTACCACCGACTGCTTTTTGTCCGATTTCCACGTTTATTTTTGTATCCAAAGGTAAAAAAATATCTACGCGTGAACCAAATTTTATAAATCCAAATTCTTCACCTTGTTGTACGCTTTCTCCTACGTTTACATACCAACAAATTCGCCTTGCAACTGCTCCCGCAATTTGTCTCAAAAGAATATCTTGTCCATTGAGTGCTTGAATAACATAAGTAGTACGTTCGTTTTCTGTACTTGATTTTGGGTGCCAAGCTACCAAATATTTTCCTGCGTGATATTTAAAATATCTCACAATTCCAGCCACAGGATTTCGGTTTACGTGTACGTTTAGAGGGGACATAAAAATGGAAATTTGTTTTCTTTTTCCTTTAAAATATTCATCTTCAATTACTTCCTCTATCACCACAATCTTACCATCACAAGGCGCATAAACAATATTTCTATCCAATTGAATTTCTCTGTATGGATTACGAAAAAAATTAAGCACTAAACCAATCAAAATACAGCCCAAAACAAATAAAACAGCATTGAACCAAATAGGTGCTTGCAAATAATCACCCAATAAAGCAGGCGCAAGCCCAATCATAAAAGCAATAAAAATAGAAATATAACCTTCTTTGTGAATAGACATTTTTAATTTTTTTTAATTTAATAGTATAATTTTTTTTGCAAAGATAAATAAAAAATTTTGGTTTTATATTTTTTTTATCTAATTGTAAGTCCTTTTTCTTTCAAATATTGTTTTAAAATAGGAATAGGAATTTCTCCAAAATGAAAAATACTTGCCGCCAAAGCCGCCTCTGCTTTTCCTTTGGTAAAAACATCTAAAAAATGTTCTTTTGTGCCTGCACCACCAGAGGCAATCACAGGAATTTGTATATTGTCAGCAATATGTGCCGTAAGTTCACAGGCGAAGCCTTTTTTAGTGCCATCGTTTGCCATCGAGGTCAATAAAATTTCTCCTGCTCCACGATTTTCTGCTTCTTTTATCCAATCAAAAGTCAATAATTTTGTAATTTCTCGCCCGCCTTTCACATAGACAAACCATTTATTATCATAAAAATTAGTATCAACTGCCAACACAACGCATTGACTACCAAATTTTAAAGCCAATTCATCAATCAAATTTGGATTTTGAACGGCAGAAGAATTAATAGAAATTTTATCAGCACCTGCTTCTAATAATCTTGCTACATCATCAGCATTTTTAATTCCGCCCCCAACGGTGAAAGGAATGTTGATAGTAGCGGCAACTTTTTTGACCAAACTAATCAATGTATTTCGGTTTTCGATGGTGGCTGTAATATCTAAAAAAACCAATTCATCTGCTCCTTCCTGCACATATTTTTGTGCCAATTCGACAGGATTTCCTGCATTTTTCAAATTTTCAAAGTTGATGCCTTTGACGGTTTGCCCATCTTTTATATCCAAACAAGGGATAATTCTTTTTGCTAACATTTTTTTGTAAAAAATAATTATAAAAAAAAATAATGGTAGTGCTATAAGTGTAATGTTTTGTCTTTTTGAGCGAAGCGAAAAATATGCGATTTCATTCACAAAACGCCTTTCAACAAGCAGTTGCTTCACTTCGTTCAGCAGGACAAAGCATTACATTAACATCACTACAAAAATAATTACATGTTGCAAAGATATACAAATAAAAAAAGGTATAAAAATAAAAAAAAGATTATTTATTAAAAAAGTGTTTTTTTAGTGATAATTTTCAACAATAGTCAAACTTTGGTAAATTTCAATCGAGCATTATTAAAAATTACGATATTTTTTATATGATTTTATTTTAAACTTTCATTTCTCAAAAAAAAAGATAACAAATGTAGGAATTTATATTTTTCTGCTCTACCTTTGCTCATCAATTAAAACTTTTTTTCAAAACTTAATTCTTAAAAACTCGTGAAATTCGGAGCGATTGACATAGGCTCAAATGGAGCAAGATTACTAATTTGCAGTGTACTTAAAGAAAATACTGACCAAGTAAAGTTCAAAGATGTAGAATATACCCGTTTTCCATTGCGTTTGGGTACTGATGTGTTTACAGAGCAAAAAATTGGAAAGAAAAAAACTGAACAATTATTAAAACTAATGAAAGCTTTTAAACTTCTACTCGAACTCCACGAAGTCGAAGATTATATGGTCGTGGCTACTTCGGCGTTTAGGGAAGCCAAAAACGGAAAAGAAGTTATACAAAAAGTAAAAACAGAAACTGAGGTCGAAATTGAAATTATTGAAGGAAGTCGTGAGGCTGAAATTTTAGACGCAGTGATTACCAAGCAACTTACTTCTTTTCAAAATTATTTGCATATAGATGTTGGTGGCGGAAGTACAGAACTCAATCTTTATTTTGGTACACAAAAAATTGCGGCTAAATCTTTTCCAATGGGTTCTATACGAAATGTAGGCTCACGTGAAAATATCGAAATTCTAAAAACAATTCGCCTTTGGATTGAAGATAATCTTAAAAAAATACATACACAACTTCCCATTACTGCCATCGGAACAGGTGGAAATATCAATAAAATCGCAAGCCTATTGCGTACCAAAAACCAACTTGTCCAACTTTCTCAAATTCGTGAAATCCTTTTTGAATTGAACAAAATGAGTTTTTACCATAAAGTCAATACATTACAACTTAACCCTGATAGAGCAGACACAATATGTCCTGCAGCTTATATTTATTTATCGGTAATGGAATGGGTAGGGGCGACCGAAATGGAAGTACCCGAACTTGGAATGACAGACGGAATGATGGAATTGATGTGGCGAAAATTTCAATTAAAACCTCTGAAAAAAAAAAGTTGAAGAAAAAATATTAAAATAGAGTTTTTATTTTTTCATTGGTGCTGTTGTTAATGTCCGCTTTGTCCTGCTGAACGAAGTGAAGCAACTGCTTGTTGAATAGCATTTTGTGAATGAAAAAGTATATTTTCCCCTTCGTTCAAAACGACAAAAACATTACATTTGTAGCATTACCAGTTTTTTTAAGGTTTTTTATAATTTTTTTTTATAATTTTTTTATCTTTTAATAAATATTCACTAACTTTGCTTATATTACTATTAATAAAACTACGATAGTGGTCTGAACCAAGTAATATAATGCTTTTTTGAAGCTAAATTGTTATCAAAAACCATTATTATTAATATTTATTACTTTTGGTTTAAAGTTTGCAAATCAAAATAAAAACGAAAACTACTCACAATGCACTATTTCAAATATATTTTAGTTTTATTTTCTTTGATATTTTGTACATATATTACAAAAGCACAAAATTCGAACACTGAAAGACATAAAGAATTGTTAGATAATTTGTATATTATGCCTGACGCAAAGGAAAATATGACTTTTGAGGAGGCATTACAAAAAAATGAGTTCAAATTATTCAAACCATCTTTGATTCAAGATAATATTCAAACATATTGGCTCAAATTAAATTTTCAGATGCCTGAAAATTCGAGTACGTCAGTTTTTATTTTTAATTTTACGCGTGCAGAAGAAGTAATTTGGTATGACCCTGTTACAAGAACCGAACTGAGTAAAGCGGGTTTTATGTTGGCTTGGAAAGATAGACCTTTCAAAGTAGGCGTTTCTGCTACGATGCCCATTAATTTTGTTTCTCCTAAACGAACTTTATATTTCAAGTTACAAAACAAACATTCATTTTCTAAGGAAAAAATACATTATATTTTTCAACAGCTTAATTATTATCCGATTGGAGATTTTGAACAAGAGGAGCGAAGTGCTAATCAATATTCTTATTTATATTTAGGAATTTTGTTAGGTTTTGCTATTTATCACTTATTTTTATTTTTCACTGTCAGGCATCGTCCTTATTTGTATTTAGGTCTTTTTGGGCTAACTTTGATGTTTTTTAGGTTAAATTTATCAGGTATTTTGTTAGAACTTTTGCCTTCTTGGACTCCTGTTTTTTTACCCGAATTGTTATATCTCAATATCATTCCTTCTATCTTTTTTTATATTTTATTTGCTTGGAATTATTTAAAAATCAAAGCATTTTTACCCAAATATAAAATGTTATTATGGAACTATGGTTATATTTTAACTATTTATGCTTTTACTATTTTTTTTCAGGTTTGGTGGTTTACGTATATTTTAGCGTTCACTTTAAGTTTTAGTAGTTTGGCTTTGACTTTGTATTTTGCTATTTTAATTCGTAAAAAATACGTGCAAGCAAAATATTTTATTTATCCAAACGCCTTAGTTTTATTGCAAGTGTTTTTGATGGGTTTGTATTATGCGGATTGGTTGCCTTATCATTGGTATTCTGATAGCGTAACCACAGGAGGAGGTTTGACTATTTTATTGTTTTTCTCGATTAGTTTGACAGGCTACCGCAACGTGCAAACGCTCCGCAGAGAAGCAAAACAAAGAAATATTATTAAACTACAAGAAAATGTCAATAGAAATTTAGAGAAAAAAGCACGCGCAAGAATGCAAGAAATTGAAAGCAAAAATGAAGAACTAACTACTTTAACACATTATATCCAAAATGTAAATATCGAATTAGAAAAACAAGTGGAAAGAAAAACCACCAAACTAAAAGAAAGTTATGAAAAACTAATAGAAACAGAAAAAAGAACACAATATATTATCTCTGCCATTGATTGCGGACTATTTTTTATTGACTCAAAAGCAAATATTAATTATTTTAGCGACCAAAATTATACAATGTTGGGCTACGAACCGCACGAGTTTTTACCACGACAAGAAAATTGGGCGAGGGTTACTTATCAAGAAGATAGAGAAATAATTTCAGACGCATTTAGACAAATGTTTCTCGAAAATAAAGAAAACTATGAAATTAGTTATCGAATGAAAATCAAAAGTGGTAATTACAAATGGATAATGGAAAGGGGAAAAGTGATGGAAAGAAATGCCAATCAACAACCAGTAAAAATAATTGGTACACGCATAGATATTGATAAAATAAAAACTATCGAAGAAAACCTCAAAAAAACTTCGTTGGAGTACAAATCAATAAAAAACGCACTCGAAGAAAGTACGTTGGTAATTATGATGGATAAAAATTCAAAAATTACTTATGTGAACAAATTATTTACCCAAGTTTGTCAATTTGATTTTGATGAGTTGGTAGGGGCAAATTGGGAAGATTTTATTAAAGATTATCAAAGCGATATTTTTTGTAAATACTTGATGAAAACTATTTCCAGTGGGCATATTTGGAAAGGTGATATACAAGGTAAAAATAAATCAGGTGATTCTTTTTGGACAGCTACGGTTATTAATCCAATCCTTAATCAAAATAAGGAAGTTGATTCTTATTTAATAATAGGACAAGAAATTTCAACACGCAAAAATATATCGCTTGAAAGAAAAAAATTAATGGAACAAATGACTATCTACACACAAGATATGGAGCAATTTACGAGTATTGTTTCACATCATTTGAACCAACCTGTATCTCAATTAAGAGGCTTGACAGCACTTTTGAGTGATTTTAAAGATACAGATAATACGCAACATGTCTTAAGTAGAATCCAAGATTCTGCTCAGAAATTTTACGAAACTTGTAACGATTTAAACGATATTTTAGAAACAAGAAACACTGATACGTTCAAAAGAGAAGTAGTTAATGTGGCTTCGGTTTTGGAAAGAATGCTTGAGTTGTATCAAAAAAGATTAGAAGAGGTAGATGGAAAAATTATTTCAGATTTGGGTGAGGTCAAAAAAATATCAGTCATCAGAGTACATTTAGAAACGGCTCTCAATAATTTATTAAGCAATGCTATTAAATTTAGAAATCCTGATAAAAAATTACTTATTCATATCAAATTAGAAAAAAACAATAAACATGTTTCTTTTCACATCAAAGATAATGGTTTAGGAATTGATTTAAAAACTCAAAAAGAAAAAATTTTTCTATTTTATCAAAGATTTCATTTGGATATTCCGGGCAAGGGCTTAGGTTTACACATGTCAAATAATTTGATTAAATCTATGGGAGGCAGTATATTAGTGAAAAGTGAAGAACTGAAAGGTTCGACTTTTACGATTAAATTACCTATTTAAAAATAAAAGTTATAACATTTATTTTTAATACTTTTGTAACTTTTTTTCTTATTTTTCGTTTATTTAAGTACGATTACGCACAAATTATAAAATTATTTTAACTTTCATTTTTTATTGCTTATACTAATATTAGATTTTTTTTAATTAATAATAAAAAAAATCTAATATTATAAATCATAAGAAATAAAGTTATTATTTTCTTTCAAAATTTAATTAACGAAACAATATAACTATAGAAAAAAAAATCTACTGCCTAAAAAAATGTGTGATTATCATCAGAAAAAAAATATTTTTTTTCTATTTCCTTTAATTTTATTTTTGATTCTATTGTCTGTTCCTACAATTTTGTTATCCCAAAATGATGAATGGTATAAAAATCTAAAAGAAAAAGAAGCACAAGCCCAATCTTATTCCGAAAAATTATTTATTCAATCCGAACTATCGATAGAAATGGCTGAGTTTGATAATCAAAAAGCTATGTCTATGGCTCAAAAATGTTTATCAGAAAGCAAAAAAAATAACTTTTTATTATCAGAAGCAAAAGCTTTGAGTGCTATTAGTGAAATTTTACGTATCAGAGGAAGGTCTTTTGAGGCTTTGGAATGTAGTGAAAAAGCCTTAGAAATTTTTATACAATTAAAAAATATAGAAGAAATATCAAACGCAAAAAGAGATTTAGGTACAGCTAATAGTAATATTTCTAAATTTACGAAAGCCCACGAATTATTCAAAGAAGCTTTGGAAATTCTTGAAAAAAATAAACGAACTAATTCGCGAACTTATGCACTCGCACTCAATCAATTTGCCCTTAATTTGCTAAGGCAAGGCGAATATAAGCAGGCGTTAGAACAAATGGAAAATGTTGAAAAATTATTTGAAAAAATAAAAGATAACAAAAACCAAGTGCGTATCAAAAATAATTTGGGACTTATCAAAAAAAATATGGGTTTTTATTATGCCGCCAATAAAGATTATTTAGAAGCCTTAGAAAAAAACGAAAAAATAAATAAAATTCACAGAAATACAATTATTATTTTGATAAATTTAGGAAACTTGTATTTACACAAAAAAGACTCTGTTAATTATAAAAATAGTTTTAAATATTATCAAAAAGCATATCAAATTTCTTTGGATATTAAGGACACAATTCAAATTACTTTTGCATTAGAAGCCTTAGCAAAATATCATATTACACTAAAAAAATATGACGAAGCCAAAAATTATTATTGGAAAGGCTTTAATTTGATGAAATTAACCCAAAACTACATCGAAGAAGGATATTATTTGATGAGAGTAGCCGATTTTTATAACATTACAAAAGAATACAGCGAATCTATAAAAATTACAAATCAAGCCATTCAATTATTCGAGAAGAAGAAAAATAAGGAAGCGTTATCGCAAGGTTTTGCCAAAATGGCTGTTATTCAACATTACCAAAAACAATATCAAAGTTCACAAAATACCGCTTTGAAAGCCTTAGAATTGGCTAATCAATCTGACCACAAAAATATTCCTTATTTATATAGTATTATTTTAAACAATTATATTGCTTTGGAACAATACCAAAAAGCAGAGGAATGGGGAATAAAAGTAGTCGAATATTTAAAAAAAGTAAAGTCAAATTCAAGTTTATTAGAAACATATCGAAAACTATATGTGTTGGATACAACACAAAAAAAATATCAAAGAGCAATTTATTGGTTAAATCAATACGAATTTATCAAAGATAGTTTGATTACCAACAAAAAAGACGCTGAAATGTTAGAATTGCAAATGAAATATAATACTAAAGAACAAGACAATGAAAATATATACCTGAAAAAAATAAATCAATTAAAAGAAGAGCAACTTAGCCACGCTCAATTTTCTGTCAGAATTATTGTGGCAGTTTTATTTCTTGCCTCTATTACGTTGGTTATTTTGATTTCTCAAAGATTGAAAAAAAGAAAAATACTATTGCTTTTGAACAAAAAAAATGAAGAAATTACACAAAAAAATAAAGCCTTAGAAGATTTGAACGAAGTAAAAAATAGAGTTTTTTCCTTAGTTTCTCACGATATGCGAGGTCCTTTGGGAAATTTGAAAGCAGTTTTGAGCTTAATAGAAGGCGGGCATCTTTCTCCACAAGAAGAAAAAGAAATTTTCCAACAATTAAATGTTGATGTAACCAGAACCTATGATTTTTTACAAAACTTATTGGTTTGGGCAAAAAGTCAAATGGAAGGTTTTACGCCAGTGTTTGTGGAAGTTGATGTTAGAAAAACGGTCAAAAAAAACTTTGATATTTTGGAAGCCCAAGCCAATAAAAAGGTAATTAAATTAAAAAATCAAATTGATAAAAATATTTGGAGTAGTACTGATGAGGATATTTTAAGTGTGATTTTAATAAATTTGATAAGTAATGCTATTAAGTTTACTGACTCAAAAGGCGAAATTATAATTTCTAATGAAGTAAAAGATAATAAAATTTTTATTGCTATCAAAGACAACGGCACTGGAATCGCCAAAGAAAATCATTCTAAAATATTTGGAGATGTGAAGTTTACAACCACAGGAACTAACAACGAAAAAGGAACAGGCTTTGGTTTGTCAATGTGCCGCGATTTTGTAAAAGCACTCAAAGGCGATATTTGGTTTGAAAGTGAAGAAAATAAAGGTACAACTTTTTATTTTACGTTACCTATTTCTTTGGTAATGATGAATAAATCATAAAAAAATGATTTGAAACAATAGAGTTAGACCATTCGTTAGTTTTGGTACAAACTATTATTTCAAATCACTTTCAATCCCAAAAACTATCTCCCCAAATAAACCAATAAAATTGAAATATCCGAAGGAGAAACGCCACTGATTCGTGAGGCTTGCCCGATGGTGTTGGGTTTTATTTTTAACATTTTTTGTCTTCCTTCTGCTGAAAGTGCATTGACACGTTGGTAATCAAAATTATCAGGAATACGAAAATCCTCCAATTCGTGCATTTTTCTGACCATTTGCCTTTCTTTTTCGATATAAGTTTCGTATTTGATATTGATTTCAACTTGTTGCGTAACTTCATTTCCAAATTCTTCTATGACTGCTTTCAGAGGCTCAAAGATTGTTTTTAAATTATCAAAAACGATTTCAGGGCGTTTGATAAGCGTTTGAATTTGTATTTTTTCACGAATTTCTGCTGAGTCCAATGCTTTCAAACCTTCGTTCAATTCATCAGGCGAGCCTTTTAATTGTGGCAAAAGTTTTTCCATTTCAGCAATTTTTCTTTTCTTTTCTATTACATTTTGATAACGAATACTATCCGCTAAACCAATATGATACGCCATTTCGGTCAAACGCAAATCGGCATTGTCTTGACGCAATAAAATTCGGTATTCAGCCCTCGAAGTAAACATTCTATAAGGTTCTTCTGTACCTTTGTTTATCAAATCATCAATCAAAACGCCAATATAAGCATCTGCTCTGCTCAAAATAAAAGGTTCTTTTTCGTGAACTTTTAGGTGTGCGTTGATGCCCGCCATCAAGCCTTGACAAGCGGCTTCTTCATAACCTGTTGTGCCATTGATTTGTCCCGCAAAATATAAATTATCGACGATTTTGGTTTCCAACGTCATTTTTAATTGTGTTGGTGGAAAATAATCGTACTCAATAGCATAACCCGGACGAAACATTTTTGCATTTTCAAAACCTTCAATTTTTTGCAAAGCTTTGTACTGCACATCTTCAGGCAAAGAAGTCGAAAAACCATTGACGTAAATTTCAACCGTATTCCAACCTTCTGGCTCGATAAAAATTTGGTGTCTATCTCTTTCTGCAAATCTTGTAACTTTATCTTCAATCGAAGGACAATAACGCGGTCCTAAACCTTTGATTCTTCCTGCAAACATAGGCGATTTTTCAAAACCTGTTTGCAAAATAGCGTGAACTTCGGGGTTTGTATAAGTTATCCAACAACTTTTTTGTGTTGTGAGATGTGGAGTATTGGAATATGAAAATTTTTCAGGATTTTCTTCGCCCGGTTGTTCTTCGGTTTTAGAATAATCAATCGTTCTGCCGTCGATTCTTGGAGGCGTACCTGTTTTCATTCTTCCTGCTTCAAATCCAAGTTTTACTAATTGCTCAGTGATGCCATAAGAGGCTTTTTCGCCCACTCTGCCACCGCCAAATTGTTTTTCTCCAATATGAATCAAGCCACCCATAAAAGTTCCACTTGTCAAAACAACAGATTTTCCTTTTATTTCGATGCCCATTTGTGTTTTTATTCCTACGATTTTGTTACCTTCCAACAATAATCCTTCTACCATTTCTTGCCAAAAATCAACATTAGGATTTCGTTCTAATGCCAAACGCCATTCTTCAGAAAATCTCATTCTATCCGATTGACATCTTGGACTCCACATTGCAGCACCTTTAGAACGATTTAACATTCTAAATTGAATCATTGTCAAATCAGAAATAATGCCTGACATTCCACCCAAAGCATCAATTTCTCTTACAATCTGACCTTTGGCAACTCCTCCCATAGCAGGATTACAAGACATTTGACCGATTTTAGTCATGTCCATTGTCAATAAAAGTACTTTTGAACCCATTTGTGCAGCAGCGTGAGCGGCTTCGCAACCTGCGTGTCCTGCTCCTACAACAATAACATCATATTCTTGAAACATTTTCTATTCTAATTTTTGGTGCAAATATAGTCTTTTTTTTAAGAAAATAAAAATAAGTTATCAAGATTTATTGGGTTTGAGGAAAATAAGTTTTTGTTTGGCTTAAATTTTTTGATGGTTTTATTTTTTTTAAATGTTTAAAGCAATTTGGTAGAAACAAAAAAATGAAAATAAATATTGCAATTATTTTTATTTTAGAAATAAAATTTATAAATTTGCAAATTGAAAATAATATTTGCAAATTGAAAATTATAAAAAATGGATATTGACAAAATTATAGAGAGATTAAAAGAACATTTTGATTTTTCTACCAATAAAGAATTAGCAAATAAATTGAAAATACACCCATCTATGCTATCTAATTGGAAAAAAAGAGGTAAATTAAATATGAATGTTTTAATGAAAATCGAAGATGAAATTGACCTTGATTGGATATTGAAAGGAAAGTCAGCAAAGGCAAGTATAAAAAAATATAGTCAATTTACCAATTCAAAAGAATTTAATGCTTTAGAAAGTAAAGGAGTTACACCTCCCATCATTTTAATTCCTGAGAAAGTGCAAGCAGGATATTCTTCATTATTTGGGCAATTTTCAGACGAAAATTTACAAATAATGATTCATAATGACTATAAAGATGGGAAAAAATATCGTTTCTTTGAAGTGTCAGGTAATAGTATGGAGTCTTATATTTTTTCAGGTGATTATCTTCTATGTGAAAGAAAACAAGAAAACGAAATTAAACAAACCAAAATATACGTTTTTTATACAAAAAATGGTTTTATTTGCAAAAGATTAGGAGATTTAATAAATACATCAGAAAAATATATAATTTTGCATTCTGATAACGACAAATACCAACCTGCAAAACTTTTAAAAGAAGATATTTTAGAAATTTGGGAAGTACTCGAAATTAACAGAAAAGTAAAATAAATAATTATGAAAATGATAAGCGAACACCTCAAAAGAATAGGCTATACGCAAGAAAATGGTTTTATTGATTGTGAAGACAAAGAGTCTTTTCATATTTCAGAAAAATTGCATATTACGGAACGTGCTTCTAAACTTGGGGCTTCTTATGTGCTGTTTCGTAGGTATGTGAATGATAAAGGTGAGATTACAAATG
This sequence comes from Bacteroidota bacterium, assembly GCA_004293265.1. GTDB lineage: Bacteria > Bacteroidota > Bacteroidia > Cytophagales > Microscillaceae > RDXZ01. Next base: position 24,488 of record RDXZ01000033.1, read on the forward strand.
CAAAACCAAGTGTTTATGTATTTGAAAAAGAAAAATTTAGTGATAACCAACTTATTGAACTACATGCCAAAGTATGGAGTGCAGGTGAGGTAGATGTGTATATGGTTATAGATAATGGTAATATAAAAATCTACAATGCACGCAAACCTGCTGAAAATAAAAATACAGGATTAACTATTGAAACATTGATATTGTGTAGTGAAGCATTAAAAGATTTCAATGACCAACGTTTTTCTGCCCATATTTTTGGGAAAGGAATGTTTTGGGAGCAGGAAAATAGAACGTGGGAATTGGACGAAAAACAAACGCCTTTTCACATTCTTTTAGAACAATTACAAAAAGCAAAAATACTTATACAAAAAAAGTATAAAAAGGAGGATCAAAAAAGTGAAATTGCATCTAAATTACTTTTATTGAGTATTTTGATTATGTTTTTGGAAGAAAAAAAAGATAAAAATAATAATTCAGCACTTAAAAATATTTTTAATGAATTTAAAATTAATAGTTTTTCCGAAGTATTAAAAAATAATTTAATGTTACTTGATTTTTTACAAAAGTTGAGTGATAATTACAATGGAAACATTTTTAATTTAGAAGAAATAGAAAAAGATATTTTAAAAGACTTAGATTTATTATCTATACTATTGTTTGTAGAAGGAAAAACTGATATAGCAACCAAACAGGTTTCTATTTGGCGAAATTATGACTTTGATTTTATTCCCATAGAACTAATTAGTTCTGTGTATGAGGAATTTCTTTCAAAAGATGATAATAATGGTGCTTTTTACACTCCTATTTTGTTAGTTAATTTTTTAATTGATGAAGTAATGCCTTTAGATTTACCCAAAGAAAATTATTTAAAAAATAATAAAATTCATTACAAAATATTAGACCCAACCTGCGGTTCAGGAGTATTTTTAGTAGCAGCATACAAACGTCTTTTAGATTGGTGGTTTATCAACAACTACGATAAAGTTCAAAGTTTATCTAAAAAAGAAATTTCTGATATTTTCAAAGAAATATTGGAAAACAATATTTTTGGGGTGGATATCAATGAGATTGCTACACAAATAAGTATATTTAGTCTTACAATTGCTTTTTTGGATAAAATAGACCCAAAATTACTTTGGGGAAAATTTCAGTTTCAGAATTTAAGTAATAAAAATATAAATAGAAGCGATTTTTTTGAATGGGCTTCTGAAAACAAACAAAAAAAATTTGATTTAATCATTGGCAATCCACCATTTATAAAGTTTAATCATACATATATAAAAGAAATAGAACAATATAGAAATGATTTAAGTTTTGATTATTGCTCAAGAATACCTGATAGTTCTGCTCTTTACTTTTTGGAATTTGCAAGGGTATTAAGTCCTCAAAAAAAAGTGTGCTTGATTATCCCTTCTACACTTTTGCTTTATAGTCCACAAAATACATCTATCAATTATCGTAAAGCATTGTTAGAAAATACAAATGTAGAAAAGATATATGATTTTACACATTTGAGAGAAGCTTTGTTTGTAAAAAATAATTTAAAACAATATAGAGAAAATATCAACAAATCAGGTAGAATACCTGTTTGTGCAATTATTTTAAACAATGCAGAACCCCAATACAAAAATATTGAACATATAATCGTGAAACGTGTTGTTTCTTTTGAAAAAAAATTGCGTTTTGAAATAGACCATTATGACCACCACATTGTGCGTTTTGACTGGGCTTGTAACTACCCATTTGTTTGGAAATGTAACCTTTTAGGTGGTGGGCGTTTGTTTCATTTGATTTATCGTTTGAGTTTGTTGCAGAATTTGAATGATTTTATCAAGGAAAAACAGAAAAAAAATAATTGGATTTATAGTAATGGTTATATTGGGCAATATGGTAATGAAGCTAATAACAAAAAAGTAGATTTTTTAAATGGTAAACCTCGTATAAAACCACGTACATTTGACGAATTTGGTAATTTTATAAAAGAAGATATACCCGAAAATAAATATTTTTGGAATACACGAGTACACAAATTATATGAGCCTCCCCATATAGTTTTTAAATTGGTCGTAGAAGATAAAAAAATTCCTATGGCTTGGATAGATGAATATTTGTGTTTTAACAGCAGTTTTGTAGGTATTGCAGCACCCGAAATAGATAAAGAAGACCTTTATAAAATCTATAAACGATTACATAAAGATGAGAATATATCAAATTTATATCGTGCTTTTATATTAGCCACAAGTTCAAAGGCACTTGTTTATCACGAAACTTCTATTATTAAAGAAGATATTGATAATTTACCTTTTCCTAACTTCACAAAAGAGGAAGAAGAATATTTGGTGTTGACCGAAACTGAAAAAATTTTGCGTGATGATGTACTCAATCATTACAAACATTTGGGGAAATCTATTAATGGAGATGCTTATGAGGTTTTGGAAAGAAAATTAAACATTTCTAAATCAAAAGATTTAGAAATTTTACATGATTTTGGAAAAGTTTTTTGTAATAATCTAAATGAAATTTATGCTAAAAATGGTAAATCTTGGCAGATAGGTAATATTTGTCAAACAAAACATAATGGTAATGATAATCCGCTTTCTGAAAATTTTATCGTTTATCAAATTGGTTTTGGGCTTACAACTTCTAAAAAAGAAACAATAGAAGTAGATGAAACTTATATCAAAAATTTAATTTTTGATACAGAAAGCAATCGTGGTGCTATTTGGGTACGTACATGCAAAATTTATCAACATACTGAAAATGGATATGATTGTGTATTTTTGATAAAACCTGCCAATATTCGTTATTGGTTGAGGTCTATTGCATTGAGAGATGCGGGAGATGTTTTTAAGGATTTAAAAAATGCTAAATTTTAACGAATATGCAAGGAATATCAGGCTTTCAAAATGATGAATTGAAATCAACAGAAGAACAAATTTCAATAGAAAGAATAGAATTAGTCAATGTTATTGAAACTAATTTGAGAAATTTCAATACATCACGTTCAATAAAAAGAATAACCAACACAGAAAATAATGAAAATAAATATAGCGAGGCATTTTGTGATTTTATGACTCAATTAGCAAAAGGTAAATTTACTTTTATGCGTGAGCAAGCCTCAGGGCGTTTTACTGTAGATATTGGTGTTCTATGGAATAGTGATGTTATTTTTAATATTGAAGCAAAATTTTTACCTACTCCAGATTCAAAAAAAGCAAAACCAAATTCAAAAACACCCAAAAGAGATACCCACGAATATGTTTATAAAAACGTTGGTATTAATGCAGGAATAGAACGTTTTAAAAAATGTGAACATGGACGAGATAATGATAAAAAATTATTACCCGAAAATGGAATGATAGCCTACATCAAAGAACAAGATTTTGATTATTGGTTTGATAAAATAAATGAATGGATTAAAGAGGCTGGCTGGTGCTACTCTGAGATTCTTTACACGAAATACCCCAACAGAGATGATATATTTATCTCTACCCACTCCCGCACAGATGGCTCAAACGTCATTCTCCATCATTTTTGGGTAAAGGTTGTTTAAGAATTTTTAGTTCTTCTAATATTTGTGCAGATAAAATTTTTATAGAAACAAAAAATCTTTTTTGATATGTAAAATATGCATTATCTATGTATTTTCTACTATAGTTTTCTGTATAAGATTTCTAAGAACCAAAAAAAAACTCTTGTGCAAACATAGATGCCTGCACAAGAAAATAGTGAGTGTAATTGTGAATGTTTGTAGAAAAATACTTAAATAGTTACAGTTTTTCTTAAAAACTTTGTTCAATGTAATTCATTTCTACGGCGGCACCTTCTGCCAAATCTTGTGCTTCTCTTAAAATATCCTCATCATCTGGCGGATAAAACCAATTAATACTTACATCAGCCCCTTGTGCGCGATACTCTTTTAAAACTTTTAAAACACCTAACAATGCTTTGAAAGAACTTGTATTAAAATAAGTAAGTTTGAAATTAAAAATAAGTTGTTTTTTAATTTCCTGTGCATAATTACGAATCCATTGTGTAATTTGGGCATAAAACTCGCCCGTATATTCCAAATAAGATTCACCTGACATTTCACAAATGCCTGTTGAAACGTTAAGATTTACCAAAGGAGTATAAAATTCACCTTTTGCACCTTCTATATAAAGATTTTCCATATTTTTTTATAGTAATTATATTATTCGAATTTTATTAGAATAATTATTTATTTTTTTATTTTGATGATGATAGTATAAAAACTCAAATGCTCATCTATCATCTGAATATCTACTCCAACAGCATTTTCAGATACTAAACAAGCCTTTATTAGCCCAACTCCTGCTCCTTTGCTTTGTGGGTTGATGGGTGATTCTACAATTTCCAAGCGGTATTTTCTCAATCCTTCTACATCTAAACTATTAATTTTTTCTGCTTGTTGTTTCAAAAAATCTCCTTGTTTTGTTTCTATTAAATTTCCTGTAATCAAATAATAATTATCAATATCTTGTGAAACGACAATCATCCCAACTTTATCACCCTCTCCAAATTGATTGATTTCAACAGAATAATAAAAAATATTTTGAGCCAACTCCATATAAATCGAAGTCAGTTTACGATTGATGCGTGGATTATCTTTAAATTTTGTTTGGATTTCTTGATTTAAACCAGAAATTAAACTTGTTGTAATCGGACCTTTGTAAGATAAAACAATATTTTCAGGCAACATCAATTGCATATACTCCGATAAGGAACTAAAGTTTTGTAACATATTGTAACATATTGTAAAATTAGTAAAAATTACGAAAATCAGTGAAAGTTATTTTTTTTTATTATAAATTTGTTTTACTAACAACTTAAACAAACAAAATTAGTGCATATTTTTTGAATAGAAAAATATTTTTGATTAAAATTTTAATTTTTCAATATTTCTTTTTTTTATCCAATTCAAATAAGTCTGTAACTCAGGTGATTTTTTTAAACTATCAATACCTGTATAAAATTTTGCTAAAACTTTATTTTTGAATGTTTTATGAATAGTTTTATGGCAAGGTTGGCACAAATCAGTAGTTTCTGTATGTTTTCCGCCCTGCGATTTTGGTAATAAATGATGTTTTGAAGTTCGATTTACTTCTCTTTCACACAAACTACAATGAGCCATAATATTTCTTGATTTTATTTTCACAAAAATAAATATCTTTTTTTATAATTCCAAAAAAAATTATAAATAATTTAAAATTACTTATAAAATCAATTGTTTTTATGTTTTTTATAAAAATAAAAAAGATATTTCTATATCATTCACACATAAAAATACCCAAAAAATAAATAGTTACTTTAAAATTTTGTGATTACTTTTTTAGTATAATTTTTGTAGATTATATAAAATATTCTAAACAAACTTATAAAATTGTTCTTAAATCCTCAATTAATACGTTATATAAAAAAAATCTCACAAAAAATAATTAACTTTGTAGTATGAAAAAAATAATACAACTTTTAGCAATATTTTCCTTTGCTTATCTTTCTTGCTTATCATTATCAGCCCAAGAAAAT
>RDXZ01000247.1 GCA_004293265.1 Bacteroidota bacterium
CTCTAAAGTAATATCGTATTTTTTCATCTTTATTTTACATTAATAAACCATGCAAAGATAATAAAAAAATATCATTTTAATTAATTTATTTTCCTAAGAAAAAGACAAATATTTTAGCAATGATTTTTAATATTTTTTTTCCCATAATTTATTTTATTTGTCTTATAAAAGATGTTTTTTCTATCTTATCAAATAATGGTTGTGAATAGTAAATCTTTTGATTAGCAACCAAATAATATGATTTATAAACTTTATTTTGTACTTGTTTTTGATAGTATAAATTTATTTTATTTATATCAGCAGTAGATATTTTATCTTCAGTGATTATATAATATTTTATATTCTTTTTTTTACATTCTTCTATCAAAAAAATTACATTTTCTTTTTCTTTCTCAAATAAAAAATCTGTATAAACCAATAATGTGGTATCATTTGTTTGAATATGTCTAAATTTATTATCCAAATAAGATTGATAAGATAAATTTTTAAGCATGCTATTTCTAAGATTATTTTCCATCATATATTCATCATATCCACCATAAACCATAATATATGCAAATACATACACAAATAAATATATAGAAAAAAAACCTGAGAAAAAAATAATTACATATTGTTTCATTTTTAGATATTTTTAAAATCACACTCTTTGTAGTGGTTAAGAAATTAAAAAGAGTATGAGTAAATAAATTTAGCATTTTGAATAATAACAACCAAAGCATAGATAGTTAAACATACACCCAAAAGTTGAGAATTCTAAAAAAAATAATTTTATTTTTAGATACTTCTTTATAGACATTTCCATTTTCGTCTACCTTAAGATTTATTTTTATTTTTTTGCAAAGATAATACTTTATTTAAAATTATAAAAATTATTTTTAGTTTAAAAGAAAATAAGTAAACATAAAACTACGTTGAGTAAATTGTTGGATAAATTTTAGTTTTATCCCAAGTATTAAAAAAAAAATACTTTTCAAAAAAGTAATAGGTAATTATATTGGATATAGATAGACTTGACAATCAATTTAACACAAAAATAGTTTAATTTTACACAAATGTTTGGGAAAATTAAAGTGTAAACAAAATCTTGTTGTTATTCTTTTCTAATTTTATATCTCCTCAAAATATTAAAATAAAAAAAATGCAATTCACAGAACAATCTTCTCAATTTGATAATTTAGAACAGTTATCAGTGCAAGAATTAGTAAAAGGAATGAATGAAATGGACAAAAGTGTGCCTTTTGCCATCGAAAAAGCATTGCCTCAAATCACAATTTTGATTACTGAAATTGTTAAAAAAATGAAACAAGGTGGAAGGCTTTTTTATATAGGTGCAGGCACAAGTGGGCGTTTGGGCATCGTTGATGCGTCTGAATGTCCGCCAACTTTTGGTGTTTCACACGATTTAGTGATGGGTTTGATAGCAGGTGGAGATGGAGCAATTCGAAAAGCAGTCGAATTTGCAGAAGATAATTTTGAACAAGCGTGGAAAGATATGGCTTTGTATCAACCTACCAATTTAGATTCTGTGGTCGGAATTGCCGCCTCTGGACGCACTCCCTACGTGATTGGTGGCTTAAAAAATGCCAATGAAAATGGATTATTGACAGGTTGTATCGTTTGCAATCCTGATTCGGAAGTGGCAAAAGCAGCCAATTTTCCAATAGAAATTATTACAGGAGCAGAATTTGTAACGGGTAGCACACGCCTAAAAGCAGGAACAGCACAAAAATTAGTTTTAAATATGATTTCAACCGCTACTATGATTCAATTAGGACGTGTAAAAGGCAATAAAATGGTAGATATGCAACTTTCTAATGAAAAATTAATCGAAAGAGGTACAAAAATGATAATGGAATCTTTGCAAATTTCATCAGAAAAAGCAAAAGAATTGTTATTAAAATATGGAAGTGTGCGGGCTGTCATTGAGCGAGAGAAATAAAATTTGTTGTCGATAAACGTTTTTTGAACTTGTTTATAGCAAGGAATTATTTTTTAATTGTTACAAAAAGTTATTTTTTTTAGTCAATACATCAAAAAATTAAAATTTTGTATTAATTTTGCATATATAAATCAAAAACATTCCCTTTGGTATATTGGGACTAAAATTTTTATGAGTACAACTAAAAAAATTGTGATATTAGGAGGAGGAGAAAGCGGTATTGGGGCGGCTTTATTAGCAAAATCAAAAGGATTTGAAGTTTTTGTATCCGATAAAAACCCTTTAAGCCCAAAATACGAACAAGTTTTGACTGATGAAAATATCTTGTATGAAGAAGGCGAACACACAGAGGATATTATTTTGTCAGCCGCAGAAATTATCAAAAGCCCAGGTATTCCTTCCAACGCAGATATTGTTTTAAAAGCAAAAAAAGCAAAAATTCCTATTATTTCTGAAATAGAATTTGCTGCAAGATACACAAAAGCAAAAATTATCGCCATCACAGGAAGTAATGGAAAAACAACGACTACTTTATTGACTTATCATTTGCTTAAATCGGCAGGTTTGAAGGTAGGTTTGGGTGGAAACGTAGGCGAAAGTTGGGCAAAACAATTGGTCAAAGACGAATATGATTATTGGGTGTTGGAAGTGAGCAGTTTTCAATTAGACGATTGTTATGAATTTGCCCCTGATGTAGCGATTATTTTGAACATTACGCCTGACCATTTGGATAGATATGAAAATAATTTTCAAAATTATGTTGATGCAAAATTTAAAATTATTCAAAATATCAAAAAAGAACAAGTTTTTATTTATCAAAAAGATAATCCTGCTATTGCTCAAGAAATGAAAAAAAGAGTTATTGGTGGACAACATTTTCCTATCTCTTTGTCCGAAGTTTTGGATAATGGCGCTTATTTGAAAGGACAATTTTTAGATTTTTATGATAAAAAACAAAAAACAAGTTTTTCCATTCAAACCAATGAAATTCATCTCAAAGGCAAACATAATATGGTCAATGTGATGGCTTCTATCCAAGTTTGCTTGCGTATGAGCGTACCAGAAACAGCTTTAAAAGAATATTTCCAAAGTTTTTATGGGGTGGAGCATCGTTTGGAAGAAGTAGAAACGATAGAAGGAGTGCGTTTTATCAATGATTCAAAAGCAACTAATGTAGATTCTGTTTATTATGCTTTGGATAGTTTTGAAGACCAAGTAATTTGGATTGCAGGCGGTATTGACAAAGGAAATGATTATACAAAAATAAAAGATTTAGTCATAAAAAAGGTAAAAGCGTTGGTTTGTTTGGGAAAAAACAACACAAAATTAGTAGATTTTTTTAGAGATTGTGTGCATATCATTTATCAAACTGAAGATATTCGTGATGCCACCGAACAAGCGTTTGAATTATCTAAAAAAGGAGAAGTTGTTTTGCTTTCACCTGCGTGTGCGAGTTTTGATTTGTTTGCTAATTATGAAGAAAGAGGAAAAGAATTTAAAAAATCTGTTCAAAAAATTCATAAAATTAGTGCAATGAAAGCAAAAGAGAACAAAGAAAAATAATCGAAAATGATTGTTGTTGTAAACATTTTGTATATGTTTGGAATTTAAAGATATATTTTTAAACATTTTTCAAAAAACAAGGTCTGTACTAAAGTTTACGGAGGTCTGACCTCTTTTTTTGAAAAATTAGATACTTTTTTGAACTATTGTTATCCCGAACTCACGTTGATTTAGTAAGTCTAATACGTGGTGGTATAGACAAACATAATAGAGCTTGGCAGATTTCTTCTAAACTATGTTTTTTTTTCATAATCTAAAATTAGTAAGAAAAATCTGCCTTTTTTAATTTTTAACAAAA
>RDXZ01000034.1 GCA_004293265.1 Bacteroidota bacterium
TGCTCTAAAGTAATATCGTATTTTTTCATCTTTATTTTACATTAATAAACCATGCAAAGATAATAAAAAAATATCATTTTAATTAATTTATTTTCCTAATATCAAAAAAAAATACTATATTTGTGTTCAAATTAAACGAATTTTAAAATGAACTTCACAGAAATTAACGCACAATTCCCTCCAAAAGATGACAAGGATATGTTTGAGATGATTCAATTTGTCAAACAAAAGCCTTTTGCCAAAGATTATTGGAATATTCTAAAATTAATTTATAAAAAAGCAGAGCAATATTTGTTAAGTATTGAAGTTAATTTATCACAAAAAGAAGAAAGAATTAGTGTTGCTAATTTAATGAGCAATTTTTTGCTTAGATTAGATGTATTAAATCATTCAAATGATGTAAAAACCGAATTCCCAACCGCACTTACTGTGGATTATATGAAAAGACGTGCCAGACGTTTTATGAAAGAATTAGGTAACAAAGATAAAGAATTATATATCAAAATTGCAAAACAAATTATCCTTAATTCAAATACCAAAGAAAATAAAATTAATCCACAATCACAATTGGTGGCGGCTGATATTCTATTTGGAAAATCAAATAGATTAAAATATATAGATTCAAGAACAGGTTATAAATGGATAAATAGTTATCATTTGCATCAAAAAGAAGAAAGATTTGCAGAGTATTGGGACGAAAGCCCTGAATTTATACAATCTATTTTTCAAAAAGATAATCTTCCAGATGAAGTTTATGACTTTGCCGTTAAATTATCTACCAGAAATGAATGGGGAATTCCGTTGGTAAATGAAAAAATGTTAGTTCGTTTTTTTAATTCATCTTCAATTGCCCTGAAAAAATTGGCAGTACAAAAAACTTATGCAGAGTTTTCTTTTCGAGTTGTATCTCCTGAACTATATGCAGGACTTTGGTTATATGCTGATTTATCAACCGAAAAAAGAATTAATGAAATTAATAAAAAAAGAAATCAAAATGCACCTGATTGGTATAAAAAATTAGCAGAAGCCTTAGCAGAATATACTTTTGAGATGTTAAAAAATGGTAACGCCAATAAGAGAGTGATGCGAAGTATCGATTTTTTACAACAAATCTATCCTGATATTTTGGCAAAAAAAGATTGGACTCCTATGGCAAAAGCCTTGATGAGTTCGCCTGTAACTACTTTGAGAAATATTGGTTTTGCGGCTATGAAAAAGGCTGATTTTTCACAGGCATTTTATTGGTTGGAAGCTTGGCTTTCAAAACAAAGAGATATTATCAAAGATTATAAAGAATATGAAAGATTTGTAGATATTTTTTATGAAAAATGCCCCAAAAATATTTCTGCAAATGAATTAAAACCTTTCATTTTTGCAAAAAATACACATTATTTTCTCGTTGAGTTTGCTTGGAATATGAGTCTGAAAAATAATAATCAATGGTATTATTATCAACTTTGGAGCAAAATAACAAGCTATTATTCTAATGTAAAATTTGAACAAGTTTTTATGTATTCCTGCCAAAGTCCATCAGGAAGGATAGCTTTTGAAAGATATTTTCGATATTATAGCTATAATATTTCCTATCTTACAGGCAAAATTTTAGATATTTTGTTTGAATATGGTAACGAAAAAATAAAAAATATGTTTACTGAGCAATTTGTAACTCAATTTATCAATAATTTAGGATATTATTTGAAACAATTGGTAGAATATCCTGAACATATAAAACAACAATTGATAATAAAAATATGGGATTCGCTTTATAAAGATAAAAAAGAAAAAAATTTTTTTTCTTATTATTCTTATGGGCAACAAGCATTGCAAATCGCAGAAGAAAATGATTTTGCTTTACGTTTTTTGATGGAATTATTTGAAAAAATAAAAATAACTGATAGTTCTTGGAAAATAATTATCAATAATATGTTTAATTATCCCAAATTCTCAAAAGAATTATTAACATTTTTAAAAACATTGTCTGATAAAGATCCGCGTGTTTTGAAATTTATTGAAAATATTTCTATCACAGATATTCAAAGTAATGCTCGTATTATTCCTTCAAAATATATAGAAATTGTAGTAAAAAAACTAAGTTGGGAAGCAGTTTTGGACTTAGTGGCTAATACAAATAATGATGTTTTTATGATTTTACAACCATTTATTTTACCAATTTTAGAAAAAAAACAAGCAGAACTTGGTTTTTGGAAAAAAATCTTGGAACAAGTTATTCAAGGTCAAAATAGACAATTGGGAATAAGATTGCTCGAAAATCCTACTTTTTTTGAATTATTTTTACAACAAAAAGACTTGACTTTGCTCGATATGCAAGAGCAAGAATATGAAGATTTGTTGTTGCAATGGGTGCAAAAAAATACACAATATTTTGAAATGGAATCCCAAGAATTATTCAAATTGTGTATGCACAAAATTCCAAAAGTAAGAGAATTTGGGCTTCATCACGCTGAAAAATTAGGTATGACTTTGGTTTTTGCCTTGCGTTTTTTTGAAAGCAATACACCTGATATGGTTAATTTTTCTAAAAAATATTTTAATGAAATTAAAATAAAATCAATAGAAGAAACAGAAGCTATTTTGGCAATGTGCGATAGTCCAAATAAAAATGTCCGTCAATTTGGACTGGAATATCTTAACAATAGAAAACAACATTTGGCTGAAAAAACTTTAGTTATCCTTGAATGTTTGACTGAAAATGCTGATACCTTAGTCCAAACTTTTGTATCAAAAGAAATTACAGAAATTCCTGCAAACAATTTAACAAATTCAACAAAAAAATTCATCGAAAAATTTGATGATGAAATGTTAAGATTAAAAAATAAAGGCAGAAAAACAAAAGAATTTATTAAAAATAGAGTAGAAAACACATTACAAATTGATACAAAAACGCTGATAAACTTGGCACGCGTAGGTACGAAGGCAGATAAAGAATGGGCAATTGAACAAATGACTAAAAAAGCATTGGCAGGCGAAAATATCGATGGTTTTATACTTGTTTAAGATTTTTATTAAAAATAATTTGTAATTTTCAAAAATATTTTTTAAATTTGACAAAAAATTTGAAACAATAATGAAAAATCTATCATCTAAAACTATCAAATAAAAAATGGAAACTACTTTATATGAAACTAACTATCTCAAAATTATTCATAATTCTGAACACAATTTTTTGTTTATTTCTTGGATTGGCTTTACCTCAAGCCAAGAATTTAGAGATGGAATAAATCATATTTTTGATTTGATGAACCAACACCAAATCAAAAAAACGATTACTGATATTACAGAGCATAAAGTGATTTCTACAGAAGACCAAGAATATGCGGCAAAACTTTCTATTGATTTTAGCCGTAATTTTTGGGACGTAAAAAGGGCTTTAATTCCTCCAAAAGACGTTTTTGCAAGGTTTAGCATCAAACAAGTCAATGCGCAAGTAGCGAAACAAGAAGCACAAGAAAGACGCTTTTTTATTAATTATGAAGAGGCTTTTGAATGGATAATCGAATAAATTATTAAAAAAATGAAAACTTTTTTTATTTTTGCTTTTATTTTTGCTTTTATCTTTTTATATATTTTTCAATTTTCTTTTAGTTTTTCTGAAAAAAAATTGAAAAAAATAATTCAAAAAAATAAAAAAGATACCACAAACTTTCATCATAAAAAAGATACCACAAAACTTAATCATTTGTTTGCAAAAGAAACCAAAAATTTTATTGATTTGAAAATAAAAAATAACAAAAAAATAAAAATTATTTGCTTTGGAAATAGCATTACAAATGGTTATAAAGTTGGAACAACAAAAACTGTCAAAAACGATTATCCTTCTGAATTAGAAAAATTATTACAAAAAAAATATAAAAATGATAGCATAAAAGTCATCAAAGAAGGAAAAAATGGACGAAGAATTGACCAAGCACTTCAATATTTACCCCAAATTATCGCACAAAAACCTGATTTGGTTATTCTTGAATACGGCATTAATGACGTATATAGCAACTTTTCTGTTGATTTTTTTAATCAAAAAATGACCGACATCAATAAAAAATTAAAAGAAAAAAATATTTTTGTAATCATTGCCTCCCCTACTCCTATCCTTACACCTCAAAACGAAAAAGTTTGGGAACTCACACAAGGAATTTATAAATTTTGCAAAAAAAATCAAATTCCTTTTGTAAATTTATATGAAAATATAGAAAAAATCTCCAAAGAAAATGATATCGAAATGAAAAATTTATTACCCGACAAAATTCATTTTGCAGATGAATATTATGTTTATTTGGCTAAAATTATTTTTGAATATATTTATTTTTAATAAAATTCTTACAAGGTAAATATTTTTATAATTTTAGATAAAAAACAAGAATATATCGATAAAAATCAAACTTTATATGTTTTATTACGTAAAAGTATAATAAATACAAATTTTAAAATCATAAAAAATGCTAATTTTGTTAAAAACTTGCTTTTCATTTCTATCTCAAATTCCTTATAATTTTATTAAACAACATATTCAAACTAACTTTGCACCACAATACAAATAAAACCTTTTGAATATGTATCATTTATTTTTGTCTTTTGTTTTTTTGATGAGTTTTTCTATGATTGGAAAGGCTAAAAATTCTTATTTTTTGGTTGCTAACGACACAAGTGTTACTATTTCAAAAGGTATCGGTGATGTAATTATTAAAAAATTAGAAACGCCAACTATTGTAAAAAGAGGACAAAATTTGATAATTCAAGTTGAAAATACAAAAAATGAAAAAATTATAATTCGTTTGCATAGTTCTTTAGGTAGGTTGATTAGAGAATATGGAGAAGTTGATAAAAAAATTATTGTACCAACACAAAAATTTTTGCCCGGTTTGTATTTTGTGATTATCAAAAAACAAAATGAAAGAGAAGTAAGAAAAGTTTTGGTAACTGAATAGAGTTTTCCGTTTATTATATAAAGTGTTTAAGTGAAAAATAGGCTGTTTCTTACCAGAAATGGTCTTTGTTTTTTAATCAATCTCCCAAATAGAAATAAGTTTGTCATCACCCGCAGAAAGTAAATTATCCTCAAAATCAGCCCAAAAAATTGTATTGACAGAAGTTGCATGTCCCGCGTGCCTTGATTTGTCTATCACTTTTAATAGTTTAAAAGTTTTACTATTCCAAATTTTAACTGATTTATCCATACTACAAGTAGCAAAATATTGTCCATCTGAGCGAAAACTGATGTCATTCAAAGCGTATAAATGTGCTACAATATCTTGATATAAACTAAAATTATCGTTTATATTCCAAACTTTTAGATGAGCATCTCGGCTTCCCGAAATCAAATATTGTCCACAAGGAGAAAATTGAATGGCAAAAACTGAATTTTTATGTGCTTCAAAATGGTGCAAAGGCAAAAAAGTATTGGCATCAAAAATACAAATGAAACAATCACTAAAACCTACCGCAACTTGGTTCAATTTTTTATTAAAAGTCATTTTTCTCGCACTTTTTTCTGTGGTTTTGATGTATTTTTTAATTGCCCAATTTTCTATATCGACAATAATAATTGTGCCATCACCGCAAGCTACCCAAGCATTTTTTTCAATAATTATCACATCAAAAATATAATCATTGGTAATTTTGATAGATTTTTCTTCTTTTTTTTCTTTGAGATTGATAAGATGTAAGCCTTCAAAATTTTGTGCTACTAATAATTTTTCTGTTAAATTTTCTTCATCAACTAATAAAGTCATTGCATACACAGAATTAGGAATTTTGATAATCAAATCACCAATTTCTGGGTTTTCTAAGTTCCAACGAGCCACCATTCCTGAGCCGTCAGCAGAGAAAAAAGTTTTTTTATCCAAAGAAGAAACACATATTTTATAGATACAATCTTTGTGTCCTGCCAAAGTGTTTTTTTTATTAACAATAATTTTATTTGTTGTTGTCATTTTTTTTCTTGCTGTAAAAATTTTGTATATATTGAAATGTTAAAAAAAATATGTATTTAGACAACCAATTCGCCCCTGCTTGTGTCCCCACAAGCAGTCATCGTTGGTGTAGGATTTGTTTGTTACAATATTCGCTTGTGTGACACAAGCGAGGGCGTAATTTTTATACTACTAAAAATATAAAAAAATTATCATATTTTTAGAAGTGTTAAAATATAATAAATTATTCCCACATTGCTTTTCCGATTGCCCAAAGTAGCATCGCTCTTGCTTTTTCAAATTTCATTTTTTGAGATTCTAATTTGATTTGCGATTCGATGAGTTTTGTTTCTTGCGTGTTGATTAAAAACAAAGAACTTTCACCATTCAAAAAACGCCTGTACTCACCATCTCGTAAGATTTGATAGTTTTGAACCATCGAAGTTTGCTCTGCGATTTGTAATCTTAAATTTAATAATTCATTGTAAGATTTTCGAATTTCTGTTTCTATATCTCTTTGAGTTTGTCTTAAATCTAATTCGTTTTGAAATTTTTTGATTTTAGTTTGTCCTAATTTTCCTCTTTCTTTTCTTAAAAATAATGGAAACTCAAAATCAAGCCCTAATTTAAAATTTTTTTCAAAATTTAGTCGGGTTGATTCGGTGGCGGGTTGCATATTTTGTAAAAGTGCATATTGAAAATTGGCAACTGGTAATAAACTATTTTGCCCTAATTGTCTTTCAACCTCTAATTGATTTACTTTTCCTTTTATTTTTAAAATTTCGGGGTGATTTTCTTTGGCAAACGCTACCAAAGTTTCTATTTCATTGGTTGGATTTGATTCCCAATTAGGATTTTCTGGATTGACATCATCAGATAAAACCAAAGGCAAATCATTATCTCCCCAAATATAGTTCATTACCGTTAGTCTTGAATTTTTAACTTCTAAATTGGCTTGATTGAGTTGAATTTTTCTTTCTTGATAAATAATTTTGGCTTGCACCGAATCGATGGCTGCCAATTCACCTAAAGTTACTCTTAATTTTACGGCTTTAAATCGGTCTTCTGCCAATTCCAAACCTTTTATCAAATAAAATAATTCTCTTTCAGCAAAATACCATTCCCAATAATCTTTGGCAGCGGTCAATAAAATTTTGTTAATTATTTTGATTTTATCTGCTAAGGCAATATTTTGAAAAATTTTTGCTTGTTTTAATGTCGCTCTTCGCTGGTCTATCCAAAAATCTTTTCCCAAAGGCACATCAATTCCCATAGTTGCCAATCCGTTTCTATCAGTTGTACTCTCAGGATTTAACAAATCTCCTCTATTTCTTTCAGCCCCAACAAAAACATTACCTATCCAAGTAGGTGCTTTTAATTTTCCTTCTAAATGGTCGTAATAAGTCTTTTTGTCAAAATCTTTTCGGGAATAAGATGCGGCTAATTTAGGGTCAAAACCACCTCTTGCCATTCTTAATTCTTGTTTTGCAAAATCAGGAAGCGTACTTGCTTGCTTGACTAAAGGGTGATATGCCATAATCTGGTCATAAAATTCTTTTAAAGTCAATGTATTTTTTTGTGCAAAATTAGTATGATGAATAAATATACAAAAAAGAAATAAAGATAAAAAAAGGTTTTTCATTGAAAAAAAATATAAGTTTTTTGATATTTTATACTTAAAAAACTATTTTAAAGTGAAATTGTTTATTTTTTCTTGTTTTATTTTTTGTTCAATAATAATTAAAACAAAAAAAATAAGCATCATTTTTTTGAAATGTGCTTATTTTATTTTTTTAGAAGAAATTAACTTTATTCAGCTTCGTTTAATAATTTTTTTAAAGTATTCGTACACTCATCACGTTTTCCTATGGTTTCGGGCATTGCTTCAAGCACTGAGTTACTTTTTTTGACGGCAACATACTTTCCTTGATTGCCAAGAAGTAAATTTTTTTCTTGGTTATTCAAATTTTGTAATTTTAAAATCAAATCATAATTGATTTGTTCGACTTGGAATTGGGTTGTTGTTTTCATAGCTAATCAAGGATTTTATATTAAGGGTTAAAAAGACAATTTCTGTATATTTTTGTGATTACGTTTTAATAATAAGTGTATTATATTCAAAAACATTACACACATTATTTATATCCTAAAAACGTAAATATAGATGTAAAAGTTTCAATTTTGATGTATTTTTTTTAAAAAAAATTCATTTATTTTAAATTTTACTATTTATTTTATTTTTTGTGTATAATAAAAGCGTATTTTATCAATTTTTCTTACATTAAAAATAATTATTTTTTACTTGAATAATATTTGTAATGCTTTTAAGATTATGCAAATTTTTCAAACGTTTAAAAATCTTGAAAAGTTTTGATGTAAACAAAAAATATCTTTTAGCTTTTTTTAACGCAATCAAAGTAATAAAAAATAACATTATTGCACTTATAATGTTATTAGTTTGTATCTCCCATAAAAAATCATAAAAAATGAAAAAAATATTTTTACTTGTTGTTTTTTTACTTTTGTCTTTGGCTTCATTTGCCCAAAAAATTACATTGAAAGGCAATTTAAAAGACTCAACCCAAGCCATCATTCCGATTGCTACTATTATGCTTTTAAATCCGATTGACTCAACTTTGGTGCAATTCACGCCCACAGATGATACTGGTGCATTTAATTTACAAAATATTGCTCCTGCTAATTATATTCTCAAAATTACTTCGGTTGGATATGATAATTATGTTCAAAATTTACAAATTAATTATAGTTTAAATCTTGGCACAATCATACTCAAAGAACAAATGCTCAAAGAAATAGTGATTAAAGGTGAAAAAAATCCTATTACTATCAAACAAGATACAATAGAATTTAATGCAGGTTCGTTCAAAACTCGCCCTAATGCCTCAGTAGAAGAATTATTAAAAAAATTACCGGGAGTAGAAGTAGATAGAGAAGGAAATATTAAAGCACAAGGACAAGATGTGCAGAAAGTTTTGGTAAATGGAAAAGAATTTTTTGGCAATGACCCCAAAACTGCTACCAAAAACTTGCCCGCAGACGCGATAGAAGTGGTACAAATTTTAGATAAAAAATCTGACCAAGCCGCTTTTACAGGCATAGATGACGGACAAAAAATGAAAACCATTAATTTACAAACCAAAAATAAAGACAAAAAAATGTCTTTTGGAAAATTTATGGCAGGTGCTGGAACAGAAAATAGATTTGAAGGAAAAGGAAATTTTAATATTTTTGATAAAAATAATCAATTTTCTGTCATCGGAATGGGAAACAATATCAATCAATCAGGTTTTACTTTCAATGATTATATGGATTTTATGGGACAGGGACAAGGTGGTATGGGAATGGGCGGTGGAGGTCGTGGTGGTGCGCGTGTAGCAACTATGGACGCAGGCGGAATGGGCAATGGTTTGCCTATGAATTTTAACTCAAATAGAAATGGTGGAAACTTCGGAATTTTACAAAATATTGCAGGTGGATTGAATTGGAACAAACAAATTTCAAATAAATTAGAATTGAATGGAAGTTATTTTTTGAGTAATAGTAATAATTTGGTGGATAAAAATCAAACTCGTGAAACTTTTTTGCCTAATAATTCTTTTTTGGCTAATCAAAATGATTCCCAACGCAGTATTAATTATAATCATAGATTAAATATGATTGTAGAATATAAAATTGATTCGCTTAAATCTTTGAAATTTACAGGAAATATAGGCTATAATCAAACCCAAAATAACTTAAATAGCAATGCTGACACGAAAAATAATTTGGACATAATCCAAAATACAAATCAAAGATTGACCGCTAACAATAATGATGGTTTGAATTATAATCTTAATCTTTTGTATCGCCAAAGGTTGAAAAAGAAAGGTAGGACAATTTCTACTAATTTGACTGCCACAGGAAATAATCAAGAACAAAATGGTACTTTAAACGCAACAAATTCATTTTTTGTGCCTATTAATTTTAATATTCGTTTGACACAGGGCAATACACAAAACAATTATAGTCAAGGTTATGGTATCAGAACCGTTTATACAGAGCCTTTGGCAAATAAAGTTTTTTTAGAATTTAATCATCAATATCAATTCAATAATAACGAAGTTTCAAGAGAAGTAGTTGATATCAATGGTGATATTCGTACTGTCAATACGCAATTAACAAATGCTTTTGACAATGTTTTTCAGTACAATAGAGTAGGTTCAAATATAAGATTTACACAAAAAAAATATAATATATCTTTTGGTTTGAGTGGGCAATTTTCGGCTTTGCAAGGTAATTTTTCAAATGGAACTTCTGTTCGTCAAGATTTTAACAATATTTTACCAAATATGCGTTTAAATTATAATTTTGCGATGAATAAAGCTTTAAATCTAAATTATGATACAGATGTTCGTGAGCCTTCTATTCAACAACTACAACCTGTTATCAACAATACTGACCCATTGAATATTTCAAAAGGAAATTCAGGTTTAAGACCAGAATATAACCATAGATTAGGCGTTAATTTTTATAAATTTGATATTGTCAATTTTACGAATTTGTTTGCGGGAATCAATGCCAATTATACTAAAAACGCTATTACTACTGCACAAACAATTACCGAAAATTTTATTCGCACTTCTCAACCTATCAACACAAGCGGTTCGTGGAATGTGATGAATTATCTTAATTATGGTTTTAGAATTAACAAACAAAATAGGTTTAATATAGGTACAAATGTTATTTTTAACCAAAGTATCAATGTTTTGAACAATCGCGAAAGCAATATCAATCAACAAAATTTAGGTGGAAATTTGCGTTATGATTTGACTGTGGGCGATAAATTTGATTTTACTTTGCGTGGAGATTGGAGTCATCAACAAACAAAATATGATTTTAATGCCAATCAAAACCAAACATTTTTCAATGAAACTTATACTTTGCAAAGCAATGTAAATTTGGGTACAAAAATGTGGATAAGTACAGATATGAATTATATGATTTATAGAAGTTTAACCAATGATTTTTATCAAGAATTGCCATTATGGACTGCTTCTATTTCTGCTTTTGTTCTCAAAAACAACAAAGGAGAATTAAAATTATCTGCCGTCAATTTACTTGACCGCAACTTAGGCATCACACAAAACGCAGGCGTAAACTATATCCAACAAGAACGTATCGCTTCGTTAGGGAGATTTTTTATGTTGAGTTTTACTTATTCGTTATCAAAAATTTCAAAACCTACGGAAAGAAAAGGTATGCAAAGAGTGATGATGGGTGGAATGTAAAAAATTAAATTTCAACTTTTGGAAAGTTTAAAACTTTCCAAAAGTTGTATAATGATATAAACTATACTCAAAAATCTACATCATTCCTGAATCCAAGAAACTATAATAGCCTTGATTTGTAAAAATAATGTGGTCTAATACATTGATTTCTAATAATTTACCACCTGCTATCATTTTGTTAGTCAAAGAAATATCTGCATCACTGGGTTTGATATTGCCTGAAGGGTGATTGTGTACCAAAATCAAATTAGAAGCCAAATTATCTATGGCAGATTTAAAAATCATTTTTGAATCCACGATAGTACCAGCAATTCCTCCTTGACTAATTTTTTGTATTTTGATAATAACATTAGCACGATTAACTAAAATTATCCAAAACTCTTCGTGTTCTAAATCCAATAAATAAGGAATCATTGTATCATAAGCGATTTGTGAACTTGTGATACTGATTTTTTTGGCAAAATCTTGTTCTTTTCTTCTTCGTCCCAATTCTAATGCGGCAATAATAGTGATGGCTTTTGCTTCTCCAATTCCTTTTACTTTTTTGAGGTCTTTGATGGTCAGTTTTGCTAATTTATGGAGGTCGTTATCAGCCAATGCCAATATTTTTTTACCTAACTCGACTGCACTTGCGTCCAGTGTTCCTGTGCCTAATAAAATGGCTAATAATTCTGCATCTGTTAAATTTTCTTTTCCTTTAAGTAACAATTTTTCTCTTGGTCTGTCTTCGGCAGCCCATTCTTTGATGGTTAAATTTTCCATTTTTGCATAAATTATTTTAAAAAAATCCTTATTTTATTCTTTTTTTTCTAAAAAAGTGTTAATTATTTATTTTATTTTTTAGGTTTTGCAAAATAAAATAAACAAATATTATTTTTATTTTATTTATTATTTTCAATATTTTCAATATTTTATATATGTATTTTTATTATAATTTAGTATAATATTTTGAATTTATGTATTTATTAGAATAAAAAAAAACATATACGTAAAAAAAAAAAAAATGTTGTTATATTTGCAAAAAAAATAAAACTATATTACTTTTACACTTTGAAAAACAATAAAAATTTAAAAAGTTATTAAAAATATAACTGACGTAAGTTAGTTTACTAATTTGATGATTTTTGAATATATAAGTATAAATTAAAAATCAATTATAAATGTTTTAAAAACTCAAAAAACGTATGAAAAAAAATATAATTTGTTTATTTTCTTTTTTATTTTTTGTGCATTTTATTAATGCTCAAACTAAAAAAGAATTCCAAGAAAAACAAAAAAAACTTGAGCAAAGTGTTGGTACTGCCATTAGCTTGGAAGAGAAAACCAAACTATTATCTAAGTTAAAAAAAATTGAAGAACAAGAAGAAGCGGCAAAAGAAAAATTAAAAACAAAGGAAGTTTTAAAACCATCAACAAATAAAAAAATGTCAGCAAAAGAAAAATTATTTTTTGATGCAAAAAACAACGGATGGTCAATTGAAACACAAATGTTGTATGATGATGCTATCAAAGAAGCAGATACAATGGTATTCGATTCAGAAGCATCTAAAAATAAATATAAAATAGAAGTAAAAAACAAATTTCAAAAAACAAAATAAATTAGTATCAATAATTCTCTTATAAAAAAATATGAATAAATTATTTACGATTCTATCTTTTACTTGGCTTCTATTTCTATCTACTTTTATAGAAACACAAGCACAAGTAATAATAGGAACACAAAATGTTCAATCAGGAACTAGTGGGATTTCTCCTTACAATCGATTTTGGGAAAGTCGTCGTGTTCAAATGGTATATACTGCGGCTGAAATAAGTGCGGCAGGTGGTGCGCCTGGTAATATTACATCACTTTCTTGGGATATATCTCAAATAGGATTAACAGGTACAGGTGGACTTGGCTTAACTAATTATGTGGTTAAAATGGCTCATACAACTGCTACCGATGCCGCTACTCACAATGCCACAGCATTGACAACAGTAAAAAATGCTTTTTTTTACAATCCTACCGTAGTAGGTTGGGGACTAATTACTTTCGATGTTCCCTTTACTTGGGACGGAACAAGCAATATTTTAGTTGATGTATGTTGGGGGGTAAATGTGGGCTGGAATGGTTCTGGGCAAGTTTGGATGTATAATCAACTTGTAGCTAACTCTACTCGTGGAGCATCTAGTCTCAGTGCCAATCAATGCGCATCAAATACTACTACTATAATACCTGGAAAAGCACGTGTTAGATTTGATATGCCACTTGTTCCTTGTGGAACTACCGTAAACGGTGGTACTGCTACTACATCTTCTCCTTGCTCTTCGCCTACTATTTTGTCAGTTTCGGGTGGTACCGTAGCGAGTGGTTTAACTTACCAATGGCAATATTCCTCGGATAATATTGCTCCTTACACTGCTGTTGCGGGTGCGGGTGCAGCTTTACCTGATTTAACATTGACACTACCTATTCAAATAGGTTTCTATCGTAGAGTTACTAGTTGTACTGCTACCTCAACTGTGTCTAATTCAACACCTGTTTTGGTAAAAGTACAAGGATACGCACCATTACCATTTACAGAAAATTTCAATAGTTCATGGCAAACTTTTTGTACATTAGGCACACCTTTTAATTCTTTGGATGTACCTTCAATAACAACCACAGGTATTAGTTATTGGAAAAATACACCTTTAATTGGTGATAATTCGATGCGTCGTCAAAATGAAGGAAATGGGGGAGGTTGGCGTTTTTATTTTTTACCACCTAACGGACCTGATCCTAACTATGCTCCTATTCAACCTTTTGGCTCTACTGATCCCAATAGTACAACCGAAGGTGCAGCCACCTTTCATACTTGGGGAACAACTTCTGGTACAGTGGGTACAATGGATTTATATTTAGATTGCAGCACTTCAACACCTGGTGAGCCTAGACAAGTAAGTTTTAAGTATAATAATCTTGATGTTAATCCTAACACAAGTCAGTTTCCCAGCAATGTTGATGCGTTAAATGTACAAGTATCAATTGCAGGAGGACCTTTTTCAAGTATTGGTAGTGTTGTAAGTTCTGGAAATGACTGGGCAAGTGCTTCATTTACGTTTAACAGCAATAGTCCACAAACAATTCTAAGATTTAGCATTACCAGTGACTTTGGTGGTACAGATTTTGCTATTGACAATGTAAATGTAAAAACAATATTACCTTGCTTTACTTTGGCAAACTTAAATGGAGGTATTACACAAAGTACAGTATCATCAGGATGCGCTCCTTTATCAGGTACTTTGAGTGTAAATACCGCTTCAGATTCAGATTATTATGGTTTTACTTATCAATGGCAGTCGTCTGTTGATAATGGAATTACTTGGGTTAATATAGCTACGGCAACAAACGCTACTTATAATACAACAGGTCTAACTGCTACCACTCGTTACCGTCGTTTGATGATTTGTACGGTTTCAGGTGCCACAGGTGCTTCAAGTGTATTAGAGGTAAAAATTAATACTCCTTCTTATGCCTTACCACCTTTTACTGAAAATTTTGAGGCAGGTTGGATAAATATTTGTGCTATAAAAGATGTCCCTTTTGCACCTAATGGAGTATTTCATTGGAAGCAAACTCCCCCTTCTGGTGCTACTTCTTGGAGAAGACAAGACGAATACACTTCGGCAGGAGGTTGGGATGATTTTGCAGTTCCTACAAATCAAGGTATTGCCCCACCAGATCCAATAGATGGTGGAACAGGCTGTGCTAATTTTAATAGTGCATGGGGTGCTATTGGTACACCATCTGCGTCGTTTGATTTATATGCTAATTTAAGCACGGCACTTGTTCATAGGCTAAATTTTAGTTATGTGAATAATGGTGGTACTGATAAACTAAGAGTATTTTTATCTACTAATGGAGGTACTACCTTTAATGGAACTGCTTTGATAGAATTAGGAAAAACTCGCGCAGCTTCTCCTGATATAGAGTATGCTACTGGCACACCACCTTTTCCAGGTGCCTATGATAGTGCACTACATTGTTATGCTCCTTTTAATCCAACAGGACCTGCGGCAGTTTGGACAAAACAAAGTATTTTGTTAGACCAAACACAAGCAACCACTGCGACTTCTGTGATTCGTTTTAGAGGAACTGCGGATTTTGGTTGGACAAATATTGCTATTGATAATGTAAATATTCAGCCACTTTTTCCACAAGATGCAGGTATTTCAAAAATTAATTTGCTTCGTTGTTCTCCACGTTTTGCTAATGTACAAGTAGAAATCACCAATTATGGTTTTCAAGCCATTAGTAATTTTCCGATAGGTTATACCTTAGATGGTGGTGCTCAAGTAACAGAAATTTTTAGAGGTTCGATTGACGCTTATAAGACTGCTGTTTATACATTCATAGCCCCTGTAGATTTGACTTTATATGGTGCGACTATTAATATCAACTCTACTACTTTATTGATTGGAGATGGTAATAGTGTAAATAATCCTTTGACTATTAACATTGCTGTTCCTTCTTTGGGAGGTGGTTCGGGTTTGTTTGTACCATATACACAGAATTTTGATGCAGTACCATTAGGCACTATTCCTTCAGGTTGGTTACAACCTTCTTCTGGTAGTAATTGGTACACAGCGTCAGCCAATACTACAAATGGATTTGGACCTCCTAATTCATTTCCTGATAGTGGAACATCTAATTATACCCTTCCAATACAAATTGGAACACCAGCATTAGGTTCTGGTTTTACTAATTTTATTGCGTTGGATGATTTTACTAAAAATGGTGTAAATTTACCATCTAGTACTGGTTTGGGTAATAATGCAAATGCATTTTTAATATCACCTGTTTTTAATTTCACAAATACAACCAATATAGTCGTAAAATTTGATGCTTATTTTGAAAGATTTTCGGCAACATCTCCTGCTACTTATGCTGTAAAAGCAAGTTTGGATAATGGTTCTACTTGGGCAGTTTTACCAGGTGGTACAATCTTACGTGATACTTGGACAAATTATACTATCAATTTACCTACTTTATACGAAAATAAACCAAGTGTATTAATTGCTTTTCATTATAATGATGGTGGTATAAGAAGTGAAGGAGTTGCAATGGACAATTTCTCTGTAACAGGTGTCCTTCCACCATCTATAGTCGTACAAGGAGCATTTGGAAATGCACC
This sequence comes from Bacteroidota bacterium, assembly GCA_004293265.1. GTDB lineage: Bacteria > Bacteroidota > Bacteroidia > Cytophagales > Microscillaceae > RDXZ01. Next base: position 16,369 of record RDXZ01000034.1, read on the forward strand.
TGTACCTGATAGATATGTAGAAAGAGGTACAATAAGTCATCCTATTTATAAAATGTCATTGAGAGCAGACCCAACTTCTGATATTACTTTATCAGATTTTATTGCAACTACTGCGGGAAGTTATCAATTAAATGATTTATTAGCGAATAGTTTTAAATTGTGGTATTCAATGGATACAACTTTGAATGCAGGTGATGAATTATTGGCAACAAGGGCAATCGTACCTACAGGTGGTAAAATTTTATTTAATTGCATGAACAAAGTTGTACCAAAAGGTCGAATAGGTTATTTTATTGTTTCTGTTGATATAGAATCAGGTGCAACCATCGGACGCACTATTCAAATTACACAACCAGTATTAAATGTTGTGAATCCAGCACCTGCTAATACGGCTGATATAATTTTATTAACAGGGGTAAAAACAGGTACATTAGTGGCAGGTGGCATCCAAACAATTGTCGGGGCAAATATACCTCCTACTTCTGCAGATTTTACGGTAAGTATTCGTACTAATACGCCTTATGTGTTTAGTGCTACTGATTTTGCTTTTGGAGATTTGAACGCACCTGACCAATTTAGTGGAGTGTTTAGAGAGATTTTGTTACAAACAACTAATTCACCAGCAGTAGGTTCAAGTTTTACTTATGATGGAACTTTGGTTTCAGCAAACCCTGCCAACATACGTATCAAAGTAGCAGATATTCCTAAACTTAAATTCACGCCAGCGCCAGGCGATGTACGTACTGACTATGCCAGATTTACATTCAAAGTATTTGATGGACGTGCATTTAGTTCAAATAGTTATACAGGTAAAATTGATATTACAGGAGATAATTTATTTTTCCCTAATATATTTACCCCAAATACTGCTGACGCTAACAATGCTTTCAAGTTGTTATGTAACAATCCAAACAGAGTGGCTGATTTTGGTTTAAAAATCTATGACAGAAATAATAATTTATTGTATGAAACAACTGATTTGGTTAGAATGATTAACATTGGTTGGGACGGAAAAAATAAAGATGGTAATATGCTTCCTACGGGTGCTTATTTGTGGGCAATCCAAGGAAAGTTTGTTGATGGCAAAGATTTAAAAATCAATGAAAAAACAAGCGGTGTAATTCGTTTGGTAAGATAATAGTTCTAAAAAATAGGGTGAAAAACTCACCCTATTTTATTTAATCAAAAAAAACTTCACTTTATCATGAAAAAAATTATACGTAAACTTATTGGTACATTAGGACTTGTTTTTTTGGGAACTTCTATATTTGCTCAAGACGCAGTAACCTTACCAGTATTTTCTCAATTCCAATATACTCCTTTTATGACTGACCCAGCTATGTTGGGTACAAGAAAGGATTTGACAATTATGTTCAATTACCGCAGAAAAAATGCAGTATCAGGTGAAAACTTTGATACCCCTATGTTTTCTGTCGTGTCTCCGTTTAGAAGCAAAAAAACAGGAAAAGTTTGGGGTAGTGTGGGTGGCTCGTTTGTCAGTGATAACTCAGCAGGTTTTTTGCGTACCACAGGAGGATTTTTAGGATTTGCTTACAATCTAAATTTTAAAAAAAGTTACTTAAGTTTTGGGGCGCAATTAGGATATTTTATGCGTAGTATTGATGTGGCAGGTTTATCTACCAACGTGCAATATGACGGAACTATTCTAAACCCTACTTATGCTAATGGATTACTTTTTGGAGATGAAAGAAAAGGTTTTATGACCGCAGGTGCGGGCGTACATTGGGTAGAAGAAGATGAAAAAGAAAGACAACATTTCTTTTTGGGTGCTTCTATTATGAATTTTAACCAACCTAATGTAGATATTTTGAACACAAACGGTGCAAAACTTCCTGCTTCTATTCAAGTAACAGGAGGTTATCGTGTGATTTATACAGAAAGATTTGCTTTGATGCCAACTGCTCGCTATATAAAAATTGGTTTAGAAGGCAATCAACAAATTATCAATGCAGGTGCGTGGTTACGTTATCATTTATTAGATATTCATCATAGTAAAATTATACACGAAGGACACTTAGGTTTTGGTGCTTGGTGGGACTCTAACAACACTGTGATTGGGGCATTAGAATTTAAACAACCTAACTATTTGTTGTGTTTAAGTTATGATATTCCTTATTCAAAAGATGTAACAAGGTTTCAAAGAAGTGGGGTTTTCGAAATCTCTGCTTTTATGAAATTACGTCCTCAAAAACCTGTCGTCCCTGAAGAAATCAAAGATAAAGATGGTGATGGAGTTTTAGATGATAATGACGGCTGTCCTGATGTAGCTGGCTTAAAAGAATTTGCAGGTTGTCCTGATAAAGATGGTGATGGTTTGCCTGATACTTATGATGCTTGCCCTGATGAAAAAGGAACAAAAGAAATGGCTGGTTGCCCTGATACTGATGGTGACGGAGTTACTGATAAAGAAGATTTATGCCCAACCGAAGCAGGAACTAAAATGGCAAAAGGTTGCCCTGATAGAGATGGTGATGGTATTGCAGATAAAGATGACAAATGCCCAGATGTGCAAGGTGTGAGTAGCTTACAAGGTTGCGCCCCTGAAACAGTTGTAAAAGAATTAACTCCTATGGAAAGAAATATATTAGAAAATGCAAAATATATTCACTTCAAAACAGGTACTGCGGTCATCGAAAAAACTTCTTTAGGTTTGTTAGATTTAGTGGTAGAGGTAATCAAAGCACATGAAAATGATGTGTTAGACCTTGATGGACATACAGATAATGTAGGAACACCTGCTAAAAATAAAGACTTAGGTTTACAACGTGCCGAAGCAGTAAAATCTTATTTGCTTTCAAAAGGTGCTAAAATCAAAATCGAAACTGAATCTCACGGAGATGCAAAACCAATTGTACCTAATACAACAGACGATAACAAAGCTTTGAATCGTCGTGTGGAAATGAAAATTTTAAAAACAGGAAAATAATCTGTTTGAATATTTTTTATTTTTATAATTAATACAAAAAAAAGAAACATTTTTAACTAAATGTTTCTTTTTTTTACGATTACCTATCTTCCAGACTCATCAAGTATTGCCCATAACCACTTTTAAGCAATGGCTCAGCGAGGCTTTCAAGTTGTTTTTTAGTAATAAAATTACTTTTATAAGCGGCTTCTTCAATGCAACCAATTTTTAATCCTTGTCTTTCTTCTATTACTTGCACAAATTGCGAAGCCTGCATCAAAGACGCAAAAGTTCCTGTATCTAACCAAGCCGTTCCTCTGTCTAAAATTCCGACAGAAAGTTTACCCATTTCTAAATATTTTTTATTTACATCAGTAATTTCGTATTCCCCACGTGGAGAAGGTTTTAAAGATTTTGCGATATCGATGACTTGATTATCATAAAAATATAAACCGGGTACTGCGTAATTCGACTTTGGTTTTGATGGCTTTTCTTCAATAGAAACTGCTTTTTTATGGTCATCAAATTCTACTACACCATATCTTTCAGGGTCAGAAACGTGATAAGCAAATACAATTCCGCCATCAGGATTGTTGTTTTGTTGTAATAAATGCTTTAAACCTGTGCCATAAAAAATATTATCTCCTAAAATTAAAGCCACTTTTTCTTGTCCAATAAATTTTTCACCAATCACAAACGCTTGTGCTAAGCCATTAGGAATATCTTGAATAGCATATTGAAATTCGCAACCCAAACGTTTGCCATCACCTAACAATTTTTCAAAAAGTGGTTTATCTTGTGGTGTGGTGATAATCAAAATTTCTCTGATTCCTGCTTCAATCAAAACAGACAAAGGATAATAAATCATAGGTTTGTCATAAACAGGAATTAATTGTTTGCTGACTGCTAATGTGAGTGGGTGAAGGCGTGTGCCAGAACCTCCCGCTAAAATAATACCTTTCATATTTTTATTTTTTTAATTTATTTTTCTAAAAATTGATACACTTTTGCGTATTTTTGAATTCCTTTTTCTAAACTAAAATAATCTTCGGCGATATTTTTTAGATTTTCTTTGGGAATTGTCAATAATTTTTCAATTTGATGCGTGATATTTTCGTATTCTTTCTCTGAAAAAGAATCTATCAATACTCCACAATTATATTTTTCGAACAAATATTCATTATCGCCCACTTTTGTATTGGCAATAATGGGTAAACCTGATGCCAAAACTTCACCCATTTTGGTTGGAGAGGAGGCTTTTTTAGAATAAGCAGGCTTAACGAAAAATAAATTAAGATGACTTGTAGCTAATAGTTCAGGAACTTGTTTGCGTTCTGCAAATTGTATGATAAAATCATTTTTATTCAGTCCATTTTTTTCTACTTCTGCATAAATCAAGGCAGGAGAATCAGGAGTTATCAACAAAAAAAGTGCATTTTCATATTTTTTTTTGATATATCGAAACAAAGCAATCATTTCAGGCAACATATACCAAGTTCCTAATGAGCCTAAATAAGAAATTGTAAAATTTTTATTTTTATCAATGTTTGTAAAGTGTTGATAATCAAACACATCAATATCAACACAACAAGGAATGACTTGGATTTTGTCTGTTTTGATTAAATTCCAACTTTCAATTTCTTGTTTTGCGTTGTGTGTGAGGCTAATAATATAATCAGCATTTTGGATAAACTGCTTTTCTTTTTTCTTAAAAAAATTATAAACAATTTTAAATAATGGATTTTTTAAGTTCCAAAGCCCGCCATCAACTCTTTCGTCAGCCCAAAATCCACGCATATCAAAGATGAATTTTGTACCTAATTTTTTTTGAAATTCGAGTCCAATCAAAGCAGAAATATAGCTTCTACAATGTAAAATTTTTATATTTTTTTCTTTACAAATTTTTTTTGCTTTTTTTTTGAGTTGGTTAATATCGTATAAAGTAGAAAAAATAGGTGGTTTTTTGGTATAAAATATATATTGCCAATCAATATTAGCCTCAGTAGTTATTTTTTGAATAATATCTTTTCTTTTTTCAAAATTTTCTTTTTTTTCAGCACTTAAAATAGTAATCAAATACCCTAACTTCGATAAGCCAACCAAGTAAGGTAATACTTGTGATTGCCCTAAAGTATCAGTCATTCCATCATAAGAAATAAATAAAATTTGCATTTTTGGTTATGGAATATATAGTTTTGGATAAGGAATAAATGCTTCTAACAATAAAACGGTGCTATCTTTGACAAATAAGGCAATTACAATAATAATCACGCCTACTAACAAACCAACGGCTTTATTATCTTTTCCAATTTCTTTAAATTCATCAATGTTTTTGGTTAATAAAGTAAATAAATACATTCCTAACATTATTACTACAAAAGAAACAAAAAAACCTAATAACACAAACAAAGAAATATATTTGATACTTTCAAAAAATAAGTCGCTATTTTTTGTGATTTCTTTGCTTAAAATTCTGACAACGTTTATCGCTGGTTGAAGTGTTCCTGAAATAATATATCCCACAGAAAACAATATAGATGAACATAACAAAGCAAAAGCAAAATTATCTTCTGTAATATTATATTTTTTGACCATAAAAGCCCTTAAAATTCTGTATGATAAAAAAGTTACAAGAATAGCGAGTAGCAAAGCTAAAACAAGTTGGGTGCCAGCTAAGAAAAGTAATTTGAGATTCATTTTTATTATAATTTAGATTTTTTAATAAGAATATATAAATATAAAAATTTAAGTTTTTGGTGCAATCGTAGACGCTTCCACCAGTGAGTAAAGAGAAAAATTAGAACCATACAAAAATTATTATTGCATCATTTTCAAAGCCCAGACACGCATACGTACACGCAACGTAACCAACCACCAACCTAACAAAGTCCAACCAAGTACCGCAGGATAAAAAACTAAACGCAAACTTTTGGCTTGGTCATAGACATTAAAGCCCGGATTTCCACCATTGCCTGGGTGCAAAGAATCAGTCAAACGAGGTAAAATAAAAATCAAAGGAATAAAAATTGTAAAAGCAAAAATGGCATACACCGCTGAAAATTTTGCACGCGTTTGCTCATCTGAAATAGAACCACGCAAAACACTATACGCCAAATACATCAACAAGCCTATAGCAGAAGCATTTTGTTTGGGGTCGCCACTCCAATATTGCCCCCAAGTCGGTTTTGCCCAAATCATTCCTGTAACTAAACCTAAAATTCCAAAAAATATTCCAATATTAATACTTTCTACGGCATAAAAATCGTTTTTTTCTTTTTGGCTATTGAGATAAACGATAGAATGATAGACAGAAACTGCCAAAATAATTATCATTCCAAACCACATAGGTACGTGAAAATATAAGTTTCTGATGCTTTCGTTCAAAATTGCCATTCTCGGAACTTCTCCCAAAAAACCTATCAAAAGTGTATAAACCAATAAAATTATGGTTAATATTTTCCACCAATTTTTTTTCATTTTTTTTTGTTTTTGATTAACTTTTGATTAACTTTTGATTTTATTTTTGTCCCCAATTATCTCTATCTAAACTTCTGTATTGAATTGCCTCTGCAATATGCTCGGTTTTTATGTCTTGGCTTGCGGAAAGGTCTGCGATGGTGCGTGCCACTCTCAAAATTCTGTCATAAGCACGTGCAGAAAGTCCTAATCTTTCCATGGCGGTTTTTAATAAAGTTTTGCCTGCGGAACTTATCACGCAAACCTCTTTTACTAATGCTGAGGGCATCATTGCATTCGAGTACACTCCTTCAAAATCTTTAAAACGTTCTATTTGAATATTTCTTGCTTTGATAACTCTTTCTCTAATTTCTTGGCTTGTTTCATTTTTTCGGTTGGCTGTCATTTCATCAAAAGAAACAGGAGTAACTTGTACGTGCAAATCAATTCTATCCAAAAGAGGACCGCTGATTTTATTCAAATATTTTTGAACAACGCCTGCTTGACAAACACAATCTTTTTCGGGGTGAGAATAATAACCACAAGGACAAGGATTCATACTTGCAATCAACATAAAATTAGCAGGAAAATCTACAGAAATTTTTGCTCTTGCGATATTGACTTTTCGCTCCTCCAAAGGTTGTCGCATTACTTCTAACACAGTTCGTTTAAATTCGGGTAATTCATCTAAAAATAAAACGCCATTGTGCGCCAAAGAAATCTCACCCGGCTGTGGAATTTGCCCTCCCCCTACCAACGCCACATCACTAATGGTATGGTGCGGAGAACGAAAAGGACGAGTAGCAACTAAGGAAGAATTGACGGCTAATTTGCCTGCAACAGAATGAATTTTTGTTGTTTCTAATGCTTCCAATAAACTCAAAGGTGGTAAAATAGTAGGCAAACGTTTGGCAAGCATTGTTTTTCCTGCTCCTGGTGGTCCTATCATAATGACGTTATGCCCACCTGCCGCCGCAATTTCTAAGGCACGTTTCATACTTTCTTGCCCTTGTACTTGTGAAAAATCTACATCATATTCGTTTTGAGCGTCTGCAAATATTTCTCTTGTTCTATTTTCTTTGGGTTGGATAGGTAGTTTTCCGTTCAAAAAATCGACTGCTTCTATCAAATTTGTAACAGCAATTACATCTAAATTATTCACAATTGCGGCTTCTTCAGAATTAGATTCGGGTAATATAAAGCCTTTAAATTGTTTTTTTCGTGCTTCAATAGCAATCGGTAAGACTCCTTTGATAGGTCTTAATTCGCCATCTAAGGCTAATTCTCCTAAGATTACGTATTTTTCTAATGCTTCTTGGGGAACAATTCCTTGTGAAGCCAAAATTCCTAAAGCAATTGGTAAATCGTAAGCCGCTCCTTCTTTGCGTACATCTGCGGGTGCAAGATTGACTACAATATGTGTGCGTGGATAAGGATAACCTAAATGTTTGATAGCCATTTCGACTCTGTGTTGGCTTTCTTTTACTGCTCCATCTGCCAACCCAACGATAAAAAAACCTGTTCCTTGTGTAACATTGACCTCAATGGTTACGATAGAAGCATTGACACCAAAAAACGAACTTCCGAAAACTTTTGCCAGCATAATAAAATAGATAAAAATTAAATAGCACTATTCTGATAAACTATTTTGTAATTGTTTTGTTTTCTTTTGAATTTTTTAAAAATTATTTAACTATTCTATTATTTAAAAACCAGACTAAAGGTGCATATAAAAAAACACCTGCTAACATAAAACCTGCTACTTGTATTATATCAAAATTTTCTGTTAGCGTCTTAACCTTAAAAACTTCTACAAAAATACCTGTCAAAATTCCCCAAATCAAACCTTCTTGTAAGCAATATCTCCAAAAACCTTTTTCTTTTTGTTTGTCCCAATAGATTTTATATTTTGATTTTTGTATGTTTTGAGGTTGATTTTCCATATTTTTGATTTTTATAGGAGAAGTAATTGTTTTTTAAATAGTTTTAGTTTTCTGTTCTTCTCAAAAAAGAAGAACAGAAAGCAATGATATTTATTTAAACCGTCATCAATTCAGTTTCTTTTTTACCTACGATTTCATCAACTTTTACGATAAATTCGTCTGTAAATTTTTGTACTTTTTCTTCTGCTTTTTTGATAGCATCTTCGGAAGCACCTTCTTTTTGCAAATCTTTGAGTGAACTATTTGTATCTTTTCGGATATTTCTTACGCTTACTTTTCCTGCTTCACCTTCTTGTTTGACTTGTTTGACAAGTTTTTGTCTGCGTTCTTCTGTCAGAGGAGGGATAGAAAGGCGTATTAATTCGCCGTCATTATTAGGTTGAATACCTAAATCACTATCTTTGATAGATTTTTCGATTTTACCAATCATTGATTTTTCAAAAGGTTTGATGGCGATGGTGCGTGCATCTGGAGTATTAATACCTGCTACTTGTGCGATAGGAGTCATCACACCATAATAATCAACAAGGATTCCGTTCAACATTTCTGTACTTGCTTTGCCTGCTCTGATTTTTGTAAACTCGCGTTGTGTATGTTGCACTGCTTTTTCCATCAATTCGCGTGCTTCATCGAGGTACATTTTAATTTCTTCTTCCATTTTTTTTGTTAATATTAAATTTTAGTTTTTATTTTAATTAATACACTAAAGTTCCTACTTCTTCGCCTGCTACTACTTTTAACAAATTGCCCTCACTATTCATATCAAAAACAATAATTGGTAAATTGTTTTCTCTACAAAGTGTGAAGGCAGTCATATCCATTACGTTTAAACCTCTTTCATATACTTCTTGGAAAGAAATATTTGTAAATTTTTCGGCATCTTCATATTTTTCGGGGTCTGCGGTATAAACGCCATCGACTCTTGTTCCTTTTAATACTACATCAGCCTCTATTTCGATGGCTCTTAGGCTTGCCGCTGAGTCTGTGGTAAAATATGGGCTTCCAATTCCTGCTCCAAATATAACCACGCGTCCTTTTTCTAAATGTCTGACTGCTCTGCGTTTGATAAATGGTTCACAAACTTGTTCCATTTTAATTCCTGACATCAATCTTGTAAACACACCAATTTTTTCTAAGGTGCTTTGTAATGCCATTGCATTGATAAGTGTGGCAAGCATACCCATATAATCACCTTGCACTCTATCGATGCTACTTCCAACGGTTTGCGCACCTCTAAAAATATTCCCTCCACCAATCACGACGGCAACCTGAATACCTTGTTCTATTACTTTTTTTATTTCGTGTGCATATTGTTTCAATATCTTTGGGTCAAGTCCATAAGATTTTTCACCTTGTAAAGACTCGCCACTTAATTTTAGAAGGATACGTTTATATTTCATTAGAAAAAAAATCAAGTTATAATTAAAAATTTTGCAAAAGTAATAAAAAAAAATTGCTTTGAAAAATTTTTTTTTATTTTATCCATCGAATTTTTTTTATATAATAATTTTTCTAAAACAATCAAAAAATATAAGACTTTCAAATCTTAAAAATTTTCATTCTATTTTACAAAAAATAACCTTTAAAACAGAATATTTTAAAGGTTGTTGAGTTATTTCTAAGTGAAATATATTATTTTATAATCATTAATTTTTCGGTCTTATTAATTTTACCATTTGAAAATACACAAAAATACATACCTGGTAACAATGATTTTACTTCAAACTCTATCGTATGATTACCTGCTTTTTGAATATCATTATCAACCAAAGTCATGACATTTTCACCACTTACACTTTTTATTGTGATAGTGATTGGTTCTTCTTCAAATAATTCATAAGATACTTTTGTGAAATCAGAAGCAGGATTAGGATGAATAGTAACTTTCATTAACTCCTCTTGAGCTCTTAACTCTTGCGATTTTCTCATTTCATTCCCCTGTTCTATCTCTTTTTGTACTTTTTGTTCCAATTGATCCGCTTTATAATCGTTGCTTTGACAAAATGATTTTACGTAAGCTGCAGGAACAGAAACTGTGCGAGCTAAACCTTTACATTCGTCTTGTTTGGCTGTAATATCTGTATCAAAGGCAATATCAATATAGGCTTTAACCTCACCAGGCTCAGTAGGCTCTCCAGGATTTCGGTCACTACCAATTATATCACGTTCTCTTATCTCACCTGTAGGTATTAAGTCCACTTCTTGTGCACTTACCCTTACTGGCTTACCTTGAGTTATTTCTTCAGTAATAAGCGCATTACTGATTTGAATTAGATGGCTTGCTTCCAAATTCCAATTATTTTGTAACCATTGATTATCATTGGTATAGAAACTATTATTGTGATAATTACCATTAATATAAATACCATGAAACAAACCATTTGGCTGGTCGTATCGAGGAACACTTAATAAATCAGCATCATAAGTGAATATTCTTAATCCATAATTTACTTTTCCACTTGCACCATTAGTAACTGTTCTTATCATCAATCTTATTTCAGGCTTTACCTTAACTGCATCAGGAATATAATTATAAAATCCTAATCTAAATACTTGTTTGGGCATACAAGATAGAGGAAACATAGCGGATTGATAAATATATTCAGCGCCATTATCACCCATATACATCAAACCATCTGAATTAACAGAAGGACCAGACATATACGATTTTTTAGATACTTTAAAAATCAAAGAAGCAGAAATTTGAGTTTTATTCTCGTCTATATCCGCAGCAGGATTGAAAGTATATTTTATATCTTGACGAAGACTGAATTTATATCTATTATAACCCCCATTACTATTAGGTGCTAAATTTTCCACGTATGTATCAATTTTTGGCGTTCTCAAAACAGCAAAAATTCCCAATGCTTCATTATAAAAAGGATAAAACTGCCAAGGTATCCCAGGTAAATTACTATCTTTACTTCCAGGGTTTAGTAATCTAATAGAATTACTATTATTTGTAAAATTGCTTACAGCAGTACCCGTAAAAACGCCCTCTGCCTCCAAAAAGCTAATGTTAGGAATGTTAAATTTAGGTTGTTCAGGCGTTAAAACACTATTAAAGTAGTTGGTAGATAAACCTGTTAGCCCTAAAGAGCCTATTTTTATGATTTCAGGATTGAACCAAGGCTTTGACACAGGACCACAAGTATGACTACTATCATCTACATAAGTTGAACAATGCCCACCACTTGTTGTTCTTGGTACTAATGATCTTGCGAGTTTTTCTACTTTTCCCGCTAACCACCCATCAATTCCACCAGATATTGCACCTATGCCTAATTTTAATAAATCTGTCAATCCACCTCTTATCAATTGTCCAAAAGAAGGAGAGGTTTTAGGGGGCTCTTTGTATTTTGCCACTAATTTATCGATATTGAAATAAGTCTGACGACCACCATTAACCGAAAAACCTGGCTTTGTAACTTGCCACAAAAAATCTTGTGTATTTAATACTGGTGAAGTACCACTACCATTCAAAGGACTATTGATACCCACTAACCTACCTTCTAAACGTAAGTCAGCGGTCAGTACAGTTTCATAAGTAAACAGTAATTCTGACTTATGATTGCATACACAAGGGTCATACGATACATCAAAATCAGCCGCCGCAGGTGATCCATCATAGGCACCAGGCTTAGTAGGACTACTCACCTCTGCTACTCTTGTTTGTCTATCCAATGCGCGAAATAAACCATCATAACCATTGAATAAACTTGAATACTTGGGAGATGATGGGGTTGGATTTTGATCAACTTTGTGTGAAACTTTCATAAATAATTGCTGCCCAGCTAAGCTCGGCAAATACGCCACTTGCCTTATTTTACCTGTGTAACGATTATACAACAGTAAATAAGGATGAATTCTCGAATCTGTTGCAGGGTTTGTGGTAGTAACCTCATCAGGATTATATCCAAAATGTCTATGCAATAATTCCCAACCATCTTTGGGGTGGAAATCCATTTTTTCAGGGTCAAACATATTAGGTCCTACGGGTGTATTCATTAAGTTGAAATATCGCAGTGTTTCCTGGTCTGTATCGTAATAGGGATTGGTTAATAGTTTAGGCGTAGTACCACCAAATGGTCCGATGCGATTAGGATAAAAAGCGGTAAATGGACTTCTTCTCCAATCAAATCTATTGCGTACATCAGGACGCTCAGGATTATAAGAGGCATCAGGATTCGTAGAAATAATATTTGTTTTGAAATCCCAAGTACCTGTATAGATATAAACTGAAGGTGTCAATACCCAACCACCCAAACCATTATTGGCATTGGGGTCAAAAGTCCAACCACCATTTAATTCTGAAGGTCCATCGTGTGTACCCGGATTATACCTAAAAGGAATTTTTTCATCACAACAAGGTCCCTTGGGCGTAGTATTTTCTTCCCCTATACACTCTGAAGAGCTAATGTTGTAGGGGTTTTGTATTAGTATTACTACTATTTTTACTATTACTATTTCCTTTTTGAAATCCTATTTTTATATAATAAAAACGTTCTAAT
>RDXZ01000035.1 GCA_004293265.1 Bacteroidota bacterium
AATCTATCAATAACGAATTTCGTTATTACATTGTGAACAAAGTTCTGTTACACTACTTTTGTTGGTATAAAATATCAGATTATTTAATTTCTTTTCCTTTCATTTAACGTAATAACAAGAATTTTGTTTTTTTTCCACCATTGTTAGTATCTCAAAAAGTGCAGTAAAACCTAAATTTTTGTTAAAATTTCATTTCTGCACTTTTCGACTACCAACAATTTTTATTTATTCAATATATTTTTATTTTGAACAAAGATAGAAACTTATTTTTGAAAATACCCAAGTGGTCTTAACGTCCAGATCAATGCTGTCAACTTAACTATTTTATCATAAAAAAATATGTATCTATTTAGGTAGTAAAAAATACTAATATTTGGCTTTTTTATATTTTATACAAATTAAATTTTATTTAATTTTATTTTTTTAGAATATTATTCGGTAAAAATTTAAACATTGTAAATATTAAAAAAATTAAACAGAATTTTATTTCAAGTATATTTATTTTATAAGAATATTATTTTAAAAAAAATATAAAAACTTATTTTTTATTCTAAATCATCTACCTAAAAAATAATTTTTTGTTATTTGTTGTAATAGTTTTTTATTATTTGTATCTTCGCACTTCATTGTTGTAATGTTTTTTTGTTTTTTTGAGACTACAAGAATAAACTTTTGCAACAATATATCCAAAAAAATAGTCATAATTTACTGATTTTCAATAAATTGTGGCTATTTTAATAATTACGAATTAATACATAAATTTCATTATCAATAACTTTATTTCTTAAAATATCTATTTTTGGTCTTTTTAAAATATAATCATAATGAGTTTTTTTAACATTATAGTATGGAATTATATACCTTATTTGATGGTTATTGGCATTACATAATGGAAGATTTAGCAATTCCCAACTATGGTCATTTGGGATATAATCCACAAGAATAATTTTTTGATTTGGAATTTTTTTTGATATATCATTATATACCATTTTTTCTTTGTGAATTTTAGTTAAATCAATAACATTTCTTTCTGCAATCCATTCTTTTGATGTTTGTATATTTAATGCAAAAATAACTAAAAAACAACATAATTGAACGTATTTAATAAAACCTTTTGTTTCTAATACGATGAAAAGAATATAAAAATAAAATAAAGGCGACATTGTTCTAATTTCACGCCAATCAAATGCATCATACAATAAAAAAAGTAATAAAAAATTAGATAGTCCTATTAACGCTAATGAAATATTTAGTTTTGATTTATTTCGATATGCTAAAAATATAAAAAACAAAACTGATACCATATTCATAATTTTCATAAAAATATATACAATATAGTTCTTATCCTGTGTAGAAGAAAAATACAAAAAAAAATTATTGCGAAAATTATAATATACAGAAGAAGCTGTTTTTTTTAGTTCTCCTTGTTTTAACAAATCTATCACTGATGAAAAATAATTTGGGACAGGTTCTGTAAATAATTTAGTAATAACCAAAGATATAATTATTCCTAACAAAAATAATAACGAATAAAAAATCATTTGTTTCTTATTTTTCGCTAACGGAATCAATCCAATTAACCAGAAAAACCAAAGTCCACGAAACACACCAGCAATAAAAATTATCAAAATAAAGAAAAAAATATAAGTGTTATTTTTTTCTTTGTTATTGATAAGATAGATACAAACACTTAATATTATGGCAACAAAAACATGAATTATTTCTTGCATATATGTAAACGCGTAGAGAGGAAAAAAAGGAAAAAGAAGAATATAAATAGAAATCCATAATTTCTGTTTGAATATAATACTTTTTACTTGCCAAATCACAAAAATTGAAAACACAAGAAAAACAAAATTTAATCTAATAAAATTTAGGTTGTGCCAACCAAATATTTTTCCAATACAACCATGTAATAAAGGATAGCCAAAACCGTGTACGTCAGCACCAAATATTACACTTCCTTCTCCACTATACGTTAATGCCGCTTTTAGTGTATTGTTTTCAACAAATGAGCAACTATTTATATAGTAAAAAAATTCATCACTCCAAACAGGATGATAATGACCAGTAATATTATTTATTAATTGAAAATAGAAAAAACATGTACCCAATAAAACAAATATTTCCAGTATTAATTCTATCCGCAACTTGTATTTATCTGTAAATATCTTCATTTTTTTGATTAAACATAACGGAAAAGGTTCAACGAAGGCGGGTAATTTCCACCATCATAATTTTTACAAACACAAAAGATATTTTTTAAGGCTCTTACCTAATATTGGACTGATAGAATACAATCCTTATATTTTCGAATATCAGGCTTTAAAAATAAGCAAAAAGTTTCATTTAAAGTTTTTTTCTCCAACTGGTTTAAGTATATCCAAAAAAAATAAAAAAAGTACACTAGCTCAAGCACTGCTTCGCTTATACTTGCGATAGTTTTATTTTTTATTGCAAACTTCAGTCATTCCGAGAATGACAATGTTTCGTCCCAACATCTTTTTTATTTTGAACAAAAGTAGATATTTTTTCTTATCTGACCAAATATTTATCAAAAAAAACTTATCAAAGCAAAAAATATCTATACACAAGCACCTTTTCCACTCTCCGAGTGGTAAAGTCTGGAAACTTCTATCAATACAAAACCACAAGTATTGCTTCGTTTACACTTGTGATAGTTTTACTTTTTTACAAACTTAAGCTAATTGAGGGGTTATTTTTTCTTAAATTATTTCTCTGACTTTACTTCAATAGAATGTAAACCAAAATAATCTGCCACTATTTTATTAAAATATACATTACTACCAGCCCCAAAATCTTCAACTATCAAAAACTTTGATTGTAAATGTTTTGGTGTTGCATCTACCTTTATATTTTTTGTTCCACTTTTTGATGCTTTTATAATTTTTTCAAATCTTCTTGTATTAAAATCATTGAATTGATGTACTACTAAAAACATTTCATAATAAGCTTGATTTGTATTATGATTAGAAGGGAATATAAAAATAGTCATTACAACAGTAAGTAAGTATTTGTTATAAATAGGTGTTTTTATTGAATAATTTACAATCAATATATCTTTATAAAACTTCATACTATAACAAATAATAGATTGCACAACAAACAACATACTGATTATAAATAAAAATACTAAAAACGTCATTACTCTACCAACCATATAATGATTTGTCCTGATTACGAAAATATGCAAAACATAAAATAATAAAAATACTAACAAGATAAGTAGAATAGGATGGATATGTTTTTTTTCAGACCATTGATATTTTTTTTCTATTGCATAAAAAATAGGTATTAAATATATCAATAATAACCATAATGAAGAATTACTAAGCCAGTTTCCTATATTAGAAATAGTAAAGTATAAACTTAAAATCAAAAGTTTTAATAATGGTTTTGAGGCATATCTTTCAGGTGAAGAAAGTGTAGTATCTAATCCATTGAGCCTCGACATATTGCCTTCAGCCAAAAATAAAAACAACGAACAAATAAAACTAATAAAAATAATTCTTTGTAATAAAATTATTTTTGTAGATTTATTCCAATAAAAACCTATCCATAAATATAATAAAATACTAAAATGAAAAATACTCAATAATTCATGACACCCCATAGCAATAATTGTAAATATATACAACTTATATATTTCTATTTTTTTAACCTGATTTTCTAATAAACATTTTAACAATTGCCCTAAAAAAAGCAAATAGCAAGAGGCTGGCAATAAATAAGCATTACTTCCAATAAGCCAATATACTACTTGTGATAAATTGGGCAATGTATGTAAAAAAAATGCTATCAAAATAATCGTATATAATATTACCTTTTTATGAGTTATTATATTTTTGGTTGCTTGGTAGATAAAAAAATATAACGAATAACAAAATAATGACATAATCAAAAAACAATTGATACGTAAAAACATAATATTATATCCAAAATCAGTAATATGATTCATAGGATTTAACCAATATAATGTAAATAATACTGTATATCTGCCTGTGTTTTGCGTGTAATAATAGTTAAAAAAGTAAAAAAAACCTTTTTTTGCTTGATAAGAAAATGTATATTCATCAATACTTTGCGGTTGTATATATAAAATGAGTATAAGAAAAGGAAATATAGCTAAAAAAAGTTGTAAGATTATAATAAAATCTAAATGTTTTTTTGTCATTATTAAAAAGTGATTATTAGTTGTAAAGAAATATTAGTTATTCTAAAATTTATGCAGAAATCTATCCCCAACGGTTTAAAGTATATTCCAAAAAAAATAAAACTAGCGTAAGTATAAGCGAAGCGACACTTATGCCTCTGTATTAATTGATTCGGAGAATGACAATATTTCGTCCCAACATCTTTTTTATTTTGAACAAAGGTAAATATTTTTTCTTATTCAACCAAGAAATATCTGTTTATTTTTTTTAAAGATATAAAAATACTAAAACTATCAGAAAATTATACTTATTTAATTTGAAAAAAAAATTTTTTTTTTATAAAAAATAAAGAATATTTATTATTTTTGCAAAAACCAAAAAAAATATGTTTTCTTTCAATCGTAAATTTTCAGCTACGGACATAGAATTGTTACATTTTTTAGGAAATGTACGTTTGTTTCAAGATTTATCTGATGTGCAAAAATTAGCATTTGCCCCTTATTTGCATCTTCGAACTTATAAACAAAACGAAGTTGTTTTTTTTAGAAATGACCCAAGTCAGGCTTTGTATCTTATCAAAGAAGGACGACTGAGTTTAGAATTAGATATTAAAGAGCATTTTGAGTCAGTGATTCAGTTAGAAACTTTTGCTACTTTTGGACATAACTCATTGCTTCCAAAAACCAAACGTATTTTTAATGCTTTTGTAACTTCTCCTTTATGCCAAATTTATGTGTTGCCACAAGTCAATATTCTTGATGTTTTTAAAAGAACCCCTGAAATAAAAGCACAAGTTTTGGAAAATTTGAGCTGTATTTATAACCAAAACTTATATGATTTGTGTAAAATATACAGAGAAAAACAAGGTTTTTTTGAATTGGGAGAAATGTTTACAAACGTAGTTTGGGGAACGTAAACCATAATCTAAAAAGTATATTCATTTATTTTTCAGTTTTTTACTCATATTAAAAATGTTTAAAATATATCAAAATAATACAATTTTTTATATTTATATATTGATAAAATTATATTTTTAATTTTTGATGTGTTTGTATCAATAAAAAAAATTAAAAAAAAATTTCAATTACAAAAAAAATTATTTACTTTTTCATAACTTTGCAACTTCATATAAATTTTTCTATCGAATGCAAAAGATAAAATATACAGTCAAACCGGGTGATAATTTGTTAGGAATTTCAAAACAATTTAATGTAAGTGTATTAGAATTAAAGAAAAAAAATCGTTTGACAACAAATTGGTTAAAAGTTGGGCAGGTTTTAGATATTCCTGAGCCTACACCTTTGCCCGAAAATGCTATCGAAAACGCTATTCATAATATTATTCCTATAAAAAATATTGAAAATAATATTGCCAAAAATCATACAGAAAATATCAATAAAAATGAAACAGAAAATAAAGAAGAAAATGACATAAAAAATAACACAAAAAACAACTTCCAAAATGAAACTAAATCTATCATAGAAGTTCAAAATCCAATCCAAAATACTGAAAATAATAACACAGAAAAGGTAAATTTGAATAGAAAAATAGGTAAATATATTATTCAATCAGGCGATACGCTTTATACAATTGCTAAAAAATATGAAATGAGCGTCAGTGGTTTGAAACATATTAATCCTTTGATTTCTGCTAATAATTTGAGATTAGGAATGGAAGTGAATGTATTGATGGAAAAAGATAATTTAACTCAAAACGAAACACAAAATGTTGATAATCAAAATATTGATAATCAAATAAAAATAGAAATACCTCTCACACACACAGTCGCAAGAGGAGAATCTTTGTATTCTATCACTCAAAAATATGAAATAAGTATCGAAGAATTGAAAACTATAAATCAATTAGAAATCGGTACGTTACAAGTCGGGCAAGTGTTGTTTTTGAAAGAAAATAAAAATCAAACCGAAACCACACAACCCACTGAAAACACTCAAAACATAGAAAAAAAATCAAAAACACCAACAGAAATAGAAATAAAATCAGAAATAAAATCAGAAAAAATAACTGAAAAACAAAAAACTATTTTTGAAACTACCGCACCATTTTTAGAAGTCAATAATGATAGTTTTTTATTGTTTGATAAAAAAGCTGAAAAAACTTCTTATTTTGATAATTTAGGCAATGCACCTGTTTGGAAAATATTTGAATGGGAAGTTGAAAAATCAAGCACAACCTTAGGCGAAGGCTTGCAACAAGCCATCGGAAAAAATCACGTGCAAAGACCTGAAGACCTCCAAAAACTACAAAAAAGACTTATACAACTCAAATGTTTGCCTACCGAACATACCGAAAGTCCTGAAAATATTTACCAAAAATATGGAAAAGTAGCCATTACAGCCAATTTAATTCCACAAACTATCGCCGCAATTGAGAAGTTTCAACGTGAATATGATGTTCATTTTTGGTTTAATACTTCTCAATCTCAAAATATTTTTGGAAAAACTACTTTTATGGTTGGCACTATTCGCCCCAATGATTTGAGCAATATTATTATCAATCATTTTACAAAATGCACTTTGACTTTTCCACACCCACAAAATGGCGATAAAATCAAAGTAGAATTTCAAAATTTTTATCCTAATAATGAAACTAATTTTCCATTAGGTTTTCATTTTCAAGGCAGAACTCAACCCGAAATTCCTATCAATGTATTCGAAAGATTAGGCATTACAGGCAATTTAGCCAAAGCATTGCAAAAACTTATCAAACAAAATAAACCTTTTGATTATTTTAGTTTGGGACAAAAAGATGATGTAAGGTTTGGAATTATTCCTTTTTCTGCCAAAAATCAATCTTTGGTTGCTTTTTTGGCATATATCAAACACAAATCGCCTAAAATTTTTACCGATTTTTTCCATCGTTTTGGTTTAGATGTTACCTATACTTTGGTGCAACAAGAAATCAGAAATCCAAGATTGCTTTTGATAGACGAGGACAAAATTTATGAAAACGAAACGGCTTGGCAACAAATCATCAATGATATTCGTTGGAGTGGCGTTTTTATTCGTGCTGGGCATTATTTACCTATCGTAACCTTACAATTAGATTGGTTGTTGAGAGAATATATCAGACCTTCTTTGGCTTTATTGATTGATGTGCAACTCCGCCAAACTACATTGAACGCGGTTAATATTTTTCAATATTTTAAATCAGATATTGGATTAAGTAAATATTTTCAGTCTATTATCACTCAAGGAATAGAAATGACAGGTAAGATGTCAAAAGAAATTTTAGAAAAAATTGCAAAACAACATAATTATAGAACATTGGCAGAACTCAAAGAAATTTCTGAAGCAGAAATTTTAGCCAGTGGTTTTTAAAAAATATACAATGATAAAAAGCACAGAAGTAGTTTTAAAAGAATTAAAAGAAAAAAATTTTGATGCAGTGTATTTTTTACATGGAGAAGAAAGTTTTTTTATTGATAAAATTTGTGATTTTATCGAAAATAACACCTTGCCCGAAAGCGAAAGAAGTTTTAATCAAGTTGTTTTATATGGAAAAGATACTACCTCAGGCAATATCATTTCGCAAGCAAAAAGATTTCCGATGATGTCCGAAAAACAAGTCGTCATCGTTAAAGAACTTAACCAATTGCCTGATTGGGGCAAAGAAGATAATTTTACTTTTTGGGAAAAATATCTCAATAAACCACTCAATTCAACGGTTTTGGTATTGGCTTACAAACATAAAACTTTTAATAAAGTAACTAAATTATATAAATTATTAGAAAAAAAAGCCACCGTTGTAGAAACTAAAAAAATCTACGAAAACCAAGTTCCTACGTGGGCGAGCAACTACGTAAGCGAAAAAAAATATAAATTAGAACCCAAAGCGGCACAACTTTTGGCGGAGGCAGTCGGAGCTGATTTGAGTAGATTGGCAGGAGAATTAGATAAATTAATGCTCAATGTGAAATCTAACGAACCTATCAAAGAAGATGATATCGAAAAATTTATCGGTATTAGTAAAGAATACAATATTTTTGAATTACAAAAAGCCTTAGTGGAAAAAAATGCTTTGAAAGCCACTAAAATTTTAAATTATTGGGAAGCAAATCCTAAAAAACAGCCTTTAATTCCTACTTTATCAATGCTTTTTGGTTTTTTTGCCAAAGTTTTTTTATTGGTAGCAGAAAAAAATAAAGAAACACCCGAATTGTTAGCCCTTCTAAAACTCAATGCTTATGTGATGAAAGATTACAAAGCCGCCGCACAAATGTATGGAAGTAAATCTATATTGGCTTTGCAATATATCCAAGAGGCTGATTTGCAATGCAAAGGAATTAGTTTAGGAAATTTAGAAGATGCTGAAATTTTAAAAGAATTAGTTTTTAAAATTTTATATTTATGATTTTGATTGTTTCGATTTTTATTAAAAAAATGGTTTTAGAGCAACTAAAACCATTTTTTTTATATTCTCATCAAAAAATCATTCTAATTTCATTAAATAAATAGGAGTTAATGTTGATTTTCGTGTTTTTGGATTGAGAAATTTAGGCGTTAGTTGTGTGATATGATAACGATTAAATCTTTGATGTAGTTTGATTTGTGTATATTGTTTTTCTAAATCTTTTTTTCCCAAAGAATCAGTATAAATAAAAATGCTTTTTTGTTTTTTGATAACTTCCTCAAAATCTTTCACGTTTGATTTATTGCCTGCCACAGTTTCAGGACTATAAAAATCTAATCCATGTGAATAATACGCACCATCATGTCCATTGATAAAAACATAAATCTGTGAAGGTTTGATGTTATTTTTTTGGGCAAATAACGCCACTGCTTTTCCTGATTGATAAGGAAATAAAGAAGGATAAACTTGTGAATTTAGAAGAATATTTACGCCCGCAATCGTAAGAGCAGAAGGTAATAATAATTTGGTAAATGTATCTAAATCTATAAAAATCAATACAAAAGAAATCATAAAAATACTAATTCCGACAACTAACCAAATATAATTTTGTACTTCAAAACAGAAAAAAACCAACAAAGAAGCCAATAAAACTAACACAATTTGCGTAAAAATTTGTAATCCAATATGCCAACGAAATAGTTTTTTGTATTTATCGATATTTTCTACCAAATACACCACATAACTCGCCGTCAGCATTGCCGCCAAAGGAAAAACAACATAAATATAATGAGGTAGTTTGAAATGCGACATTGACATAGCCACAAAAGGCAAGGTAAATCCGCCCAAAGTCAAACCTTCTTGGGTTTTGAGTAAGAATAATTTTTGTTTAATCAAATGAAAAATACCTTTGATATAAGCACCTAAAAATAAAAATTGCCAAGGCAAAAAACTCCATAAAAAAGTATGCACAAAAAAGAAAGAATCACTATCATCTTTCCAAACATTTTCACCTGTCAAACGTCCAAAACTTTGTTTCCAAAAATAAAAATATAACCCAGATTCGCTTTTTACTCCATTGGTTATTTTTTGAGGTTGTGCGTCAAATTGGTAATACAAACCATATATCATTGGTGATAAAACAATCAAAACAATCACTGCCCCTAATAACCATTCCCATCTAAAAAATTGTAAAAATTCACGTCTTAAAATAAAATGTGTAGCAAAAGCCAACACAGGCACCATTATTCCAATCGGTCCTTTTGCCAACATAGCCAATCCCATTCCTACAAAAGCCCCTATCAAAAAAAGGAAACCTTTTTTTTCAGTAAATTCGGCTAATTGCCACAAAGAAAAAGCGATGGCATTGGTAAGCATTGTGTCTGTTCTTACATCATGGTTTGTCAAAAAATAAGCCTGACAAGCCCCCAACATCAGCCCTGCAATTTTGCCTGCTTGTTCTCCATAATATAATTTTGTGAGCCTATAAGTAGCATAAACGCCTATCAAAGTGGATAAAAAAGGTGCAATTCGATAGACAAATTGAGAAACGCCAAAAATAGCATAAAAAAAACTCGTTATCCAAAAAAGCAAAGGTGGTTTGTCTAAATAATCATTACCACGCTCTAAAACCTGCAAATAACTTCCTGTTTTGAGCATATCACGTGAGATAAGTGCATATTGAGCCGTATCTACGTCCATTACATCTAAAAACATTCCCAAAAAATAAGCACAAAAAATACTTAAAATAGCAATAATCCAATAAATTTTTTGTTTTGACATCTGATTATTTTATAAAAAATCAATTAAAAATCTTCGCAAAGTTAGTTAAAAAAATCAAAAAAAGGAAAACAATTATAATCTTTACAAAAAAAATTATAAAAATATATGAAATATAATAAATTTTCTTACCTTTGTAACTTAATTGCAAAGTTTTTGTTATATCATCTAAAATGTTGTTCTCAAAATCCAAGCATTTTTTTATCATCTGAATATAAAATGTACTCAATTAACTTCAAAATTTTATATAAAAATTTATATTTTTTAATTTTTTTGTATAGTTTCGCATCGCTTATACACGCACAAACTGCCAATCTAACTACCGATGATGGTCTTTCTATTCGAAAAAAAGTCGAGAGAGTACTCACAAACTATCAAGATGGATTGAAGTTGTTGGGAGAAGTTTCGAATACGACTAAAAATTGGGTGGAGCAAGATATTGATGATATGATTAATAATTTATTTATTGATAGAAATGTAAAAGTTTTTAATGACCTTTCGCGTGTACGCAACGCAGACAATGAATATTTAGGCATTGGTAATTATTTAGGTAATATTGGGGTTTTGTATAGTCAAGGAATTACTTTTAATTATGGTTGGAATATTAAAAATCCTTGTGAGTTGAGAGATAACGAAGGAGCGTTTTTTAAAGTAAAAGTTGAAATACAAAAAAAAATATCAGGGACATATAGTATTGATAATGGACTTAATATCAACGAAGATTCTTTGGATATTTATGTCAGAATTCCGATTTCGCAATTTCACCCAAAATTAGTGTTAGGTGATGCAAAAATAATGGAAATTGTCAAACATACCAACGCAGAATGTAAAGAATTTGTAGTAAAAGCTGAGTTTAAGTTATCACTTTTTGAAGAAGAGATTTTAAGAAAAAGAGCAGAAAATTTTGTTAGAGATTATGCTATTACTTTAGATTTTGTGGGCAATGAAAGAATTAATGACAGATATAATGTATTAGATTATTTTGAAAGTAAAAAAACTCCTGTTTATAATGACCTTTTTCCTCATATTTTAAAAAATTCATTTGAAGCAGAAGAATATTTGGGATATATCGAGAGTTGGTTTCAAAGAGGTATGCGGTTTAGGTATAGTTTTGTGCGTGCTACCAATTTAATAGAAGATTCTTTGGCAGTAACTATTGAAGTAGAAGTTACAAGAAATGCGACAGTAGCCCAAAAAGGTTTTAAAAACACAGAAAGAATGAGCGTTTTTGTTAAATTTCCTTATGATTTTGCTAATAAATACGTGGCGGCAGAGCGTATCACACCCAGAATTAGTAAAATTGTAGAAAGAAAAAGAAAAACAAATCCAAGAAATTATTGGAGCGTGAATGGAAGTGTGTTTATGGCAAATTATTTTGGAGATTTGAATGCCAATTTTCAACCTTTTACTTTAAATCAAGAACAAGTTACTGTAGGTGGAAGTATCGGAATTTCAAAAAAACTTACTCCTCATTTTTCTCTTAGTTTTGGATTTGCCATAGCCCAAATCAGAGGTGATGATAGCAGAGGAAATGATGTAAATGATAACTTAGAAAGGTATAGATATATTAGAAATTTGCATTTTAGAAATACATTGAGAGAATTTTCATTGACAGGAACTTATGATTTTTTGAGTTCAAAAGGTCTTTTTTATCGCCGTCGTGCTTTTACGCCTTATGTGAGTGCGGGCGTGGGTTTGTTGTTTCATAATCCACAAGCAAGAACTCCGATAGATTTTGGTGCGGCTTGGATAGATTTAAAACCTCTCAACACAGAAGGGCAAGGAAAACAAGGTTATCCAAAATCGTATTCATTGCGTCAGTTGATTATTCCATTGGTTTTAGGGGTTAAAATTAAATATAATTCAAAAATTGATATTTGTTTTGAAACGGGTTTTAGATTTACCTTTACTGATTATTTAGATGATGTCAGTGGCAACTATCCTAATATGTGGGATTTAGATAGTGATTTAGCCAAAATAATGTCTAATAGAAGTTTGGAACAAACAGCCGCCACCACAGGCGCATCACGAGTACAAAATTTAGCCCAACTCACTACACAACTTAACGGAGAACTAACTTATATTGGCGATGACGGCAGAACTTATAAAACTTTCAATGGATATGGTCGTAGTACTGACCAAAGAGGAGGCGCAAAAGTCAATGATATGTATATGTTTACAGGTATAAAAGTTCATTATTTGATTGGCGTTGGTAAACAAAAAACAGAACCTGTACGCAAACGTATTTCTTTTCAATTTCAATAGTTTTGTCTTTATTTTCTTATTTATCAATATAAAACAAACAAAAAAATTACAAAATATTTTTTTTGTTTGTTTTTGCTTTATTTGTTTTTACGTTTTCAATCAGCCAAAAAATATTTTAATTATTTTAAAAAAAGTAGGCACTTTGTTTGCGTTATTCAAAAAATAAATTATATTTGCAAAAAAAAATACGCAATAATGATAAAATATTTTCATACTTTATTCTTCTTTTTTCTATCGATTGGGTTTCCGTTTGTTATCAATGCACAAACCATTGGTGATTTATTGGCACAATTGAATGAAACTAAAACAATGGAGCAAAAAATATCTTTATATACGCAAATTGGTTTATTATATCAAAAAGAAAAAGCATACTCAAAAGCAACCGAGTATTTTATACAAGCAAAGAAAAATATTGAAGGCATCGTCCCCAAAGATGACCAAAAAATTGCCAAAGAAATTTTGATATTAGAATATTTAGGAGTAGCACAAAGTTTGGTGCCTGATTATAAAGCATCTATTGAAACTTATCAAATTTTGTTTGAAAAACAAAAAAATAGTCCCGAAAAAGCACGAAAAAACTTAAATATATTGGCTGATTTGCATAAAAGAGCCGAACAATATCCGCAAGCGTTAGCCAAATATGAAGATATTTTGAATAAATATCCTTCTAATTCTAACGAACAAACTATTCAAACCTATAACAATATCGGTTTTTTGTATCGTCAAGCCAATGACAATCAAAAGGCAAAAGAATATTTGAATAAAGCACTCGATTTATCGAGAAAATCTAATTTACCCACGCCATTATTGGCTTCTTTGTTTAATATTGGGGTTACTAATTCTGCGAATGGCAATCATAAAGAGGCTCAAAATAATTTTCAAGAGGCTTTGAATATTGCTGATAAAAATAATTTGGTACTTCCTACGGCAGAGGCTTACAATTATTTAGCGGCAAATTATTGGTTACAAAGTAAATCTGACAATGCCTTAGAATCAGTACAAAATGCGATTAAAATTGCACAACCACAACAAGCAGATGAAATTTTGATGGTAAGTTATCAATTATTATCTGAAATTTATCAACAAAAAGGAGAACTCAAAGAAGCCCAAAAATCGTATAAAAAATACGAAGAAATAAAAAACAAACGTATCGAAAAAGTACAA
Organism: Bacteroidota bacterium; assembly: GCA_004293265.1. Taxonomy (GTDB): domain Bacteria; phylum Bacteroidota; class Bacteroidia; order Cytophagales; family Microscillaceae; genus RDXZ01. Next base: position 13,755 of record RDXZ01000035.1, read on the forward strand.
AAAGATGAAAAAGCAAGGCTTGAAAATCAATTAAATATCGAAAAAAAGGAAAACGAAATCAAAGAATTGATGTCTGAAAAAGATAGACAATCTTCTGCTTTGCGTCAATCTGAATTAGAAAAACAAAAAAAAGAACAACAATTAGTTATCAACCAAAGAGAATTAGACCTTTATAAAAGTAATCAAGATAGACAAACGATGCAATTGGCAAACCAACTTTTGGAACAAAAAAGAGTAGAACAAATGCTCGAAATTACCAAAAGAAAATTGCAAGAAGATGAACAAAAACAAGAGATTGAAAGATTAGCAAATACTCAAAAATTCCAAGAAGTTTTAATCAAACAAAGGGAATTAGAAAGACAAAAGGAAATCGAACTTTCTGAAAAAGATAAAAAAATTAAAGAACAACAATTAAAAGATGAAAAAATAATCAGTTATTATTATTTTTGGGTCTTTGTATTGTTTGGTATTTGTTCATTATTGGCTTTGATTGGCTTTTTTTATACGTATTGGAGCAATAGAAAATTGAAAATCCAAAGAAAAAGAATTTTAGAACAAAAGGAAGTGATTGAAAATAAATCACAAGAAATTCTTACTCAAAACGAAGAACTACAACAAAATCAAGAAGAAATTACGGCTCAACGTGATTTGATTCAACATCAAAACGAAAACTTAGAAGGAGCAAACCAAAAATTATTGGCAAACGAAGAGGTATTGAAAAATTCGATGGAAAAACTCGAAAAAAGTCAAGAAGAAATTAAACTCGCTAATCTTGGATTAGCTGAAAGAGATAGACAAATTACGAGTAGTATTAATGCCGCCATTGCGATTCAGACCGCAGTTTTGCCTTATAAAGAAAAATTAGATACGTTATTAAAACAGCATTTTATATTGTATAAGCCCAAAGATATGGTTTCGGGTGATTTTTATTGGTTGAACGAATTAGAAGGAAATATTTTTTTGGCGGCTGTAGATTGTACAGGTCATGGAGTACCGGGTGCGTTTATGTCTTTGATTGCCAATAATTTGCTCGATAAAATCATAAGAGTTTGGAAAATTTATGAACCAAGCCAAATTTTAGAGCGTATGCACGAGGAAATTCAAATTTTATTAAGACAAAAAGAAACTGAAAACAATAGCGGAATGGACATTGCGGTTCTCAAAATAAAACACAAAGAAAATTCGTCTGATATTTATTTTGCGGGTGCAAGGCGACCTTTGTTTTATATTTTACCAAATAATGCTGAAATACACGAATTGAAAGGAGATAGAAAATCAATAGGAGGTTTGCAAAGAGAAGAAGAATTTAAAACTCAATTCATTAATTTGCCCAAAAATACAATGATTTATACAGGTTCTGATGGTTTGTCTGACCAAAATGATTTGCATAGAAAAAGACTTGGAGAAAATAAATTGAAAAAGATTTTATTAGATATTTATTCATTAGATATGGAAAATCAACATCAAAAATTAGAAGAAATCTTACAAAAACAGATGGAAAATACAACCCAAAGAGATGATATTTTGTGGATTGGACTTAGAATTTGAGCGGGATAGTTGTTGATTTGACTAATTTTTTGTTTTGATTATAAATTTTATGAATTAAAAATATATTTTTAATTTTTTGATTTTTTGATTTTTGGATAATATTCTCAAGTGTTTGAGCTAGTTTTTTGAGTTTATTTTGATAAAAAGCATATCTGATGAGATATTGAAAATGTTGTTCACTCAAATAAACTTCTTCACTTTTGATTATTTTTTTGTGTAGGTCTGTTTCAATTTCAATGCTAAATAATTCGGTTTGAATATTTGATTTGATAGGTTCTGCAAACATTCCAAATCTAAAAAAAGGATAAAAATCGTTGATAAGAATAAAAGGAAAAATTATCCAAATAAACATAAAAATTAATACATTTTTTTTCATTTTTTTGATTGAATATTAAAAAAAAATTGTAATTAGGCATAAAGCATTGCAAATAAAAATATTTTTTATGACAATTAAAAATAAAAATGGCAAATATTTTGTTAGTTTTACAAAAAAAAGATTTTTTTTTGATATATTTGCAAAAAAATAAAAACTTCATTTATCTCCCTTGTGCCTAAAGGGTGAATATTTTAATATATTTGTCGTGATAAAAAACATTTCCTTCGGGCAAAGGAACTATTTATTTATGAAATTACATCACTACGGTTATTTGTTGCTTGTTATAAGCACTTTATTTGCTTGTAGAAAAGACAAAAAAGAGGATAACACAACAGAAAAAAAAGACAAAACAGAACAGGATTTGCCAAAAGCTCAAACCTTAGAAAATTTTGATAACTCTTATGTGGGAATGGTTGGCACGCAACCTGTTCAACTTAATCTGAGAAGATATGGTAATCAAGCATCTGGAACTTATTGGTTGAGAGGCAATGATGTCATTGAATTTCAACTATCAGGACAATATAACGATGACAATACTTTTGCTCTTACGGTATATGACGCAATGGGAAAAAATGCTGCCAATCCACAACAAGCCGCTACTTTCAATGGAAAATCATTGAACGATTTGGCAGGTTTGGAAGGTATTTGGAAAAATGCAAAGGGAGAAAAAAAATTATCACTTAAAAAAATAGATTTAAAAACAAAATCTGCAATGAAAATTGATAATATCAAAACTGAGAAAAAATCACCGAAAGGAGATAGATTGGTAGATATTTCTTACCCAAAACTAACTGGCATGTCTGATGTGATGACAATGAATAAGATTAATAAATTCATTCGTGATTATTTCGCAGCAAATACATACTTAAATAGCATTAATGACGAAAGCGTAATTTTTAAAGAAGATGTAAATTATAGAGTTACTTGTTTTGACCAAGAAAATATTAGTATTGTCAAACAACATCATATTTCTAAAAACAATGATACACATATCGTTGATGATTCTCATGGCGTAAATATGAATATCAAAAAAGGAAAAATTTATGAATTACAAGATTTATTCAAACCAAATGCAATTGACCAACTCAATAAAATAATTTTAGATAATATTAATAAATCTTGCAGTGGAAGTCTTGATGAAAAACAATTGTCAGGTTGCAGAGTAAAACTAAATGAAATTTATTCTTTTGCTATCGAAGAAACAAAAAGAGATGGTTTAAAAATTACTTTTCATTTGACCGAAAGATTGCCTTACAAAATTCGCGGCTGTGGTTATGTCAAAATTCGTTATGACGATTTAAAAGATGTTATTAATCCAAGTGGTCCTTTAGATGCGATTCAGGTAAGATTATTAAAGCAAAAATAATTAATTAACAACGTTAAAAATATTCCTACAAGTCCTTTTTTTCAAACAAAAGGACTTTTTTTTTAGATATGAAAAAAATAATTTTAATGGGCGGAAGTGGTTATGTAGGGTTGGTTTTAGCCAAATACTTCATAGAAAAAAATTATGAAGTGATTATTGTTGCTCGTCATCAACCTAAAAATATGCCTTCACAAGTCAAATTTATGAATTGGGACGGCGAAAATTTAGGAGAATGGGCAAAATCATTCGAAAACGCAGAAGTGATTATTAATTTGGCAGGAAAATCCGTAAATTGTCGTTATAACGAAAAAAATAAAGCACAAATTTTTTCTTCTCGCCTCAAAAGTACTGCTGTGATTGGAAAAGCAATTCAAAACTGCGAAAATCCACCAAAAAATTGGTTTAATTCAAGTACAGGCACTATTTATAGGCACGCAGAGGATTATCACCAAGACGAAAACAAAGGAGAAAAAGGAAAAGGTTTTTCGGTAGAAGTTGCTACACAATGGGAAAAAATTTTTAATGAAGCCATTACGCCTCACACACGTAAAATTGCTTTGAGAATGTCTATCGTATTTGGAAAATCTGGCGGTGCATTTCCTTATTATGCTCGCTTGGCTAAATATGGCTTAGGAGGGAAAATGGGCAAAGGTACACAACGAATTAGTTGGGTGCATGATTACGATTTGTGTAGATGTATTGATTTTTTGATAGAAAACAAACATTTAGAAGGAGCCATTAATATTGCCACACCTGACGCAGTTACAAATGAAGATTTTATGAAAAAATTACGTAAACATTATAAAGTGTTTTTTGGATTGCCTTCGACTACTTTGATGTTAAGATTTGGAACTTATTTATTAGGTTCAGAAACTGAATTGATTTTGAAAAGCCGTTGGGTTTATCCACAAAGATTATTAGAAGCAGGTTTTAATTTTGAGTATGATACTGTGGACAAAGCATTAAAATTTTTATAGCAAATAGTTAATCTATAATTTTTGGTAATGTTACAAATGTAATGCTAAAATTCCAAGCCAAGTGGTCTTAGCGTCACGCTAAGACCTATCAAACTTCAAGCGTCACGCTTGAGCAATTACAAATACAAACGTATTTCCTGCCTACTCGATAACAAAAAAATATAATTATTTGTTCAAATTCAAGAGAAAATAACATGATAAAAACCTGCAAAGATGATGTTATAAAGTGAATATTCTCAAGCGTGACGCTTGATATTTGATAGGTCTTAGCGTGACGCTAAGACCAGTTGAGGAATAATAAATTTTTAAAAAATATTTTAATAAATAATTTTTTATTTATATATTTGTAGCAAAATTGAACAAAAAGTAGAATGAAAAATATATTTGCACCCAAAGATTTTCCAACAACAGAACTCAATCTTGTTATTAAAAATATTTCAAATATTGATAATATCAAAAAAATTATTATTGCTTGGCAGAAAGATATTGAAAGTGGTAAAATTTTTCAACTCAATGAAACACAATTAGATATGCGTTTTATTCACCAATTTTTTGGTGATATTTTAGGTTATGAATACCAAAACGATAAAAATTGGCAAATAGAAATCAAACCAAAAACAACACAAGACAGCACAAGACCTGATGCAACTTTGGGCTTTTATGGCGTTTATTCGCAAGAAAAAATGAATAAATCAAAAGCCGTTATCGAACTCAAAGGTGCAAATATCAACTTAGATAAAATTCAAACAAAAGAAAAAAAAGGCTCGCCTATCGAGCAAGCGTTTGGCTACGTACCCAAAATGGGCGGGCATTGTCAGTGGGTAATTGTCAGCAATTTTACCGAAATTAGATTGTACCACGCAAGCGATAGCAGTCGTTACGAAAAATTTGAAATATTAGATTTGTTGGAAGATAAAAATTTAGAAAAATTTATTTTTTTATTCCAAAAAGACAGACTTTTTTTAGAAAATGGAGAAAGTAGAATCGAACAATTATTGAACGAAAGACGTATTTTCGAAGAAAAAATAACCAACGAATTTTATTATCAATACGAAACAATCAGACAAGCCTTGTTTTTTGATTTGAAAAATGAAAATCCAAACATTGCAGACGATATTCTCCAAAATATAAACCAAAAACTCATCGATAGAATTATTTTTATGTGTTTTGTCAGAGATACATTGCCAATGATGAATGTTTTAGGAAAAATTCAAGAAACTTATTTGCAATTAGACGGATTGTATGATTATAAAAATAGATTTTGGAACGATTTGAAAGGCGTTTTTAGGTCGTTTGACAAAGGTTTTGGTGAAAAAATACCGCATTTTAACGGCGGACTTTTCAAAAAAGATGAATTATTGGACGAAAAAATAAAATTATATGATTTTCAACTGATGCCTTTGGTTGAGTTTGTGTTGCAATATGATTTTCAAAGTGAACTCAATGTCAATTTATTAGGACATATTTTTGAGCAATCTTTGTCTAATAATGGACAAGAAATAATAACAAATATTGATGTTAGAAAACAAGACGGAATTTTTTATACGCCTGATTTTATCACAAAATACATCATCAAAACTACAATTAAAACCTATTTAGAAGAACAAAAAAATCAATTATTAGAAAAATATAACACTGAAAATATCGAATTTTGGAACGAATATCAAGAAATTTTACAAAATATAAAAATTTTAGACCCTGCTTGTGGCTCTGGTGCGTTTTTGACGCAGGTTTTTGAATTTTTGTTTGATGAATGGTTAATTGTATTGGCTGAAATTGAAAAAATAAAAAATAACGGAAAAAGAAAAATCAAAAGCAAAGAAAAAGGAATTTTTAGCACAAAAAATACAACTCAAAATTTTCAAAACGAATGGAAAATCAAAAAAATGATTGTCCAAAATAATCTTTTTGGTTTTGATATTAACAATCAAAGTGTGCAAATTACAAAATTAGCTTTGTGGCTTTTGACTGCGAATCGATTTGTAACTTTGGCAGATTTATCTAATAATATCTTAGAAATCAATACTTTAGAAACAACAAATCAAAATTTTTCTTTTGATATTATTATCGGAAATCCTCCTTATGTAAGACAAGAATTATTAGGTGAAAAACAAAAAATAACACTGCAAAAAAATTTCCCAAACATTTATAACGGCGTAGCAGATTTGTATGTTTATTTTTATGCCAAAGCATTAGAATTATTAAAACCAAAAGGTTATTTTGGTTTGATTACGCCCAATAAATGGCTCAAGACCAAATATGGAAAAGGTTTGAGGCAATTATTACAACCATTAAAAATAATACAAATTACTGATTTTTTTGAATTGAAAGTTTTTGAAGATGCCAGCACAGAACCAATGATTATTATTCTCAAAAACCAAAAATCAGAAGATTATTTTGATTATTTTCCTATTTCAAAACAAAATATAAAAGAAGGCATCGCTAATTTTGCAGACAATCTGCCTGATAAAATGATTATCCAAAAAAATAATCTCAATGAAAATGAATGGATTTTTACAGACACAAAAACACAATTATTATTAGATAAAATCACAGGAAAAACACCTGTTTTTTATCAAAATAAATTACTCAAAATTATTTCTTTGAATGAATATGCTGACCAAAATATTTACAGAGGAATAACAACAGGTTTGAATAAAGCATTTATCATTGATGAAAAAATAAAAAATGAATTGATAAAACAAGATGCAAAAAGTGCGGAACTTATCAAACCTTATATTCAAGCAACAGACATCAAAAAATGGCATTTGGAAAATGAAAAAGATTTTTATTTTATCAATACAAATTTTGATATTGAAATTTCTGATAAAAATTATAGAGCAATTTATCAATATTTAAAACAATTTGATAAAGAATTAACAGCAAGACAAGACAAAGGAAAAACGCACTACAATTTGCGGGCTTGTGCGTATTATGAAAAATTTGACAAACCCAAAATTATTTATATTCATACAGCACTCAAACATCAATTTTTTTATGATACAAAAGGTTATTATTTGAATAATTCGAGTTATTTTATTTCGAATGTAGATTTATTTTTGTCTGTTTTTCTCAATTCTAAGGTTTTTGAATGGTATAAAAAACTGAAATTTGTGGCGTATGGCAATGCAGACGAAGGCGGAAGAAACAAATTAGATTACAACAAAATGATAGATGTGCCTGTGCCTGTGTTGAGTGCGGAAGAAAAAAAACCATTCGAAGAAAAAGCAATTTTATTACAAGAATGGAGTCAAAAAAATGAAAAAATGACTACAGATTTTTGGAAAATAATGCAAGCAGATTTCAAAGAATTGAAAATCAATCAAAAATTAGAAAAATGCTTTGAATTATCTTGGCAAAATTTTCAAGATGAATTAAAAAAACAAAAAATTATCATTCCATTGAAACAAAAAACAGCGTATATGAATTTTTTTGAAGAAGAAAAACAAAAATACAAAAAAATAAATGCTGATATTTTGGCTACCGAACAAGTTTTGGATATGATGTTGATGGATTTGTATGGGATTTAACACGTAAGGGCGAGGTTTGTCCTATTTGTGTGAAGGGCGAGGACAAGCCTCGTCCCTACAAATCAAATATTTTGCCAATTTAATTAATATACGAACATTTTACACTAACAAATTTTATGTTGTTGTGTTATCAATATAGGCTCACATTAAAATTCCACAATAAAACCAATCGTTGGTAAAACTCTATTATTTTCATTTACCAACTGAATAGGTTGTCCATTCGAACCGTTTGGATTGAGAGGCAAACCATCTGTGGTTGCAAAATCAGTATTGTCTGCTGTTCTTTTAAATGTATATTGAGGAAATGCAGGATTATTAGAAGCCAAAGCATTTGTAATATCGATATATAAATCAAAAGTAAAGTTTTTACGATTCCATTTTTTATCTACTCTTATATCAAATTGATTGAAAGCACCCAAACGAAGCGTATTTAATTTAGAATTATCCAACAAACCTTGTCCCAAAGAAGCAAAATTTTGTCTTGAACTTACTTCATCAAAAGGCGTATAAGGTGAACCTCCCGCAAATCTATATTTCAAACCTATTTCCCAACCTCTGCCCAATTTACGTCCCAAAATAGCAGAAATCAAATGACGATTGTCCCAAGCAGAGGCAATATTTTTGCCATCAATGCCTGCAAATTCACTGATTACAAAAGTATAAGAAAAAGTAACAAAAGTATTTTTTACTAATTTTTGTTGAAAAAAGAACTCAAAACCATACGCCTGACCGCTTCCGATTGCCAAAGTGCGTTCATTGCCAATAAATCCAAAACCTCCGCCTTGATTTGCCAATGAAATTCCATCGCGAGCAGACACAGGATAATTTGAATATTGTTTATAAAAACCTTCCAAAGTAAATCTTGTAGTTTCTCTTGGTAAATATTCAAGCCCCAAAACATAATGCGTGGAACGAATGTATTTATTATCTTTATTGATAAGCGTTCCATTTTGGTCTTTATAACCTAAAACGGTATAAACAGGAATTTTATAATAATCTCCAACACTCGCACTGATATTCCACTCAGGCGATAAACTATATGACAAAGCAATGCGTGGAGAAAGTGAGTTAAGTGGATTATTGCCCTCAGTCATAAAACTATTCATATCTGTACGAATACCCAACGAAAGCCCTAATTTATCCCCAAAAAATGTACGTGAAGCCTGCCCAAATACACCATAACGAAAAAAATCTATTCCTGTATTAAAATCTACCGTAATACGTGGAGAAACCAAATTATTGTTATTATCTCTGACTTCTTGTCGTATTTCTGAAAAAATATTGTTGGTAAATTTTACAAACTGAAAAACTCCACCATAAGCAACTTTCCATTTTCCATAAGTTTTATTGACATCAATTCTCAATTTATTTTCAATTTCTTGTGAACGCAATTTCAAAGCACGAAACGCCTCGTTGCCTGTTTGTCTATCTTTGAATCTATCTAAGGCATTGTCAAACATATTTCTGCTCAAAGCAATATTAACAAAACCATTATTGACCAATCTTTTCAAAGAAACACCAAAAGTATAGTTCCATTGCTCAATAGAAGGCAGAGAACGCAAAGTATAATCGTTTTCAGGAGTAGATTTGCGTGGCGTTCCAAACGAAAATTCATCAATCGCACCCACGCCCAAAAAAGTAAGCGTAGTTTTATTGTCAATTTTATGTGTAACTTTGTATTGAAAATCCCAATAATCTGGGCGAATTGGTAAATCTATTAATTTGAATAAAAAACTCAAATAAGAACGCCTTGCAGATGCCAAAAAAGTAGTTTTTTTAGATTTTCCCAAAGGTCCATCTAAGGTAATGGCTGCCTCTGTACCGCTCAAACGGAAATTTCCTTGCAAACGTTGATTATTTCCTTCTCTTTGTTTGAATTGAAAAACCGAAGCCAAAGCATTATCTACTCTTGCATCAAAAGCAGATGAATTTAATTTTACATCTTCTATAAATGACACATTCAAAATACCTACAGGACCACCTGCTGAGCCTTGCGTTGAAAAATGATTGATAACAGGAATTTCGATACCATCTAAATAATAAACATTTTCGTTGGGAGCGCCCCCGCGTATGATGATGTCGTTTCTAAATCCGCCTCCGCCAGTTGTTCCTGCCACCCCAGGTAAGGCTTGAATTACCCTCGAAATATCAAAATTACCGCCCGGATTACTTCTAATTTCTTCTGTTGTAAGTCCTTGCACTGAAACTGGGGAAACTGTGGTGGCAACCGAAGCCGTAGAGCGTCTATTGGCTTTAATTTCCACTTCTTCTAATTTTTTTTCTTCGCTTTCCAATTCAAAAGTTAAAATACTTGCATTTCCTGCGGTCAAAACGATATTAAATTTTGTCAAAGGTTGATAACCTATATAATCCGCTTTGATGTTATAACTTCCTACGGGAGCAGTCAAAGTAAAATTTCCGTCCACATCACTCGAAACCCCTATAACAGGTTCTGTATCTTGGAGTGTAATGGTTACACCGACCAACAATTCTTGTGTGTTTTTATCTTTGACAACACCCTGAATAATACCTGTTCTTTGTGCAAATGCAGTATAAATACTAACGAAGATAAAAAAAATGAGTAAAAAATACTTTTTAAGCATAATAAATTTAGTTTAATATAAAAAAATCTTAAGTTATTTAATATTAAAACATACTAATAAAGAAATTGTTTAAAAAAAATAAGAAAAATTAGTATAAAAAAATACTAATTTATTTTAATCAATTGATTATCAATGATTTATTTTATTTTTTTAACATTTTATTTTGATTTTTACTGACTTTTCAAAAGTTCTTCGCCCCTGCTTGTGTCCCACAAGCAATCGTCGTTGGTGTAAGGCTCGTTTGTTACAATATTTTCGCTTGCGGGGACACAAGCGAGAGCGTAGAAAATATCTACATCATTATTTTTTAAGTTATTAGACTTCCTGCGAAATTGTTTTTTTAAGCCTCACTCCCTGCCCTCTCTCCACTTTGAGAGAGGGAAAAGGTGATTTCGCAGGAAGTCTATTCTTTTGCCAACAACATTTGCATTTCTACGTATTTTTTATACATTCCGTTATCATTTTGCATCAAAGACAAATGCGTTCCACGTTCTATAATTTTTCCTTTATCCAACACCAATATCAAATCAGCTTTTTGGATTGTGCTTAATCGATGTGCAATGACCAAAGAAGTCTTGTTTTTCATTAGTTTTTCTAACGCTTCTTGTACCAATCTTTCAGAATTAGAATCTAAGGCAGACGTGGCTTCATCAAGGATAAGAATGGGAGCGTTTTTAAAAACCGCCCTTGCTATTGCGAGCCTTTGTTTTTGTCCTCCTGCTAACAAATCGCCTCTATCTCCGATATTATATTGATATTGTTTATCTTTTTGGATAATATATTCGTGAGCGTTAGCGATTTTGGCGGCGTTTTCTACGTCATTTTGATTTGCATTTGTTTTTCCAAAAGCAATATTATTAAAAATAGTATCATTAAATAAAATAGAATTTTGAGTAACGATAGCCATTTGTTTTTCTAACGATTCTAATTCAATATCTTTTATATTTTTTCCATCGATTATAATTTCGCCTTCTGTAACGTCGTGAAATCTAAGAGTAAGGTCTGCCAAAGTAGATTTTCCGCTTCCTGATGCGCCTACGAGTGCGACTGTTTGCCCTTTTTTGATTTCGAAGTTAATATTTTCTAAGGCAATTGCATTATTTCCATAAGAAAAACCTACATTTTTAAATTCAATTTTGTCTTGAAATTCATCTAAAATATATGGATTTTCTATGTTTTCGATTTCATTTTTGGCATCTAATATTTTGAATAGTCTTTCTGCTGAGGCGGCACCTTTTTGAAAATGTGTATAATGTGTTGTCATTTCTTTGATAGGGTGCAATAATTGTGAAAAAATAGCAATATAAGCAATGAAAGAGGAGGCAGACAAAGACGATTTGTCAGCAAAAATCAAACTACTTCCATACAATAAAATAATCATTACCAACATTACTCCTGTTACCTCTGAAAATGGAGAGGCAGCTTCTTGTGTTCTGACCATTTTCATATTACTATTGACATATTCTTTGATTAAATTTTTATATTTTTGTTTGAAATAATCAGTGGCATTATAAGATTTAATAACTTTTAATGAAGTCAATGATTCATCCAAAGTGATGGTCATATCTGCAAAAACTTTGATAATTTTATTAGACATTTTTCTTAATCTTCGCCCAACAAATGCAATTAATCCACCCATTACAGGCACAATCAACAAAGTAAACAAAGTTAATTCCCAAGAAATCATTAATAAAGTAAATAAATAAATAAAAATAGTAACAGGATGTCTAAACAAAAAATCCCAAATACGTTTCATCATTGCTTCGGTTTCACCTGAATCACCCATAAAAGAAGCCATTAAATCTCCTTTTCTTTGTCCTGCTACATATCCGATATGAAAGTCTAAAATTCTATTGAACAAAACGCTTCTTAGATTTCTGGTTACATTATTTTTGACTGATTCGCTTGAAAGCATTGACAAGTATTTGAATAAATTAGATAAAAAAACAGAAGTAATAATAATTGCTCCCACAAATTGTAAGGCTGTCATTTTGCCGTATTGTAAAACAATAGAGGCAAAATAGTAATTAAAAATATGCAAAAAATATTTGAAATCGCCGTCAAATTGAGGTATTTTTTCTGTCATTTTTAATAATTCAGCTTGACTGAAATTATTAAATAAAATACTTAACAAAGGCATCAATAGACCTAAATTTAATATCCCAAAAACAGTAGATAAAAACGCACAAATAAAAAAACTAATGCTATAAAAAGTATAAGGGTGTGCATAAGAAAGCACACGAAAGAGTGTTTTGAACATTTTTTTTGATAACCAAAATAAAAATAATTGTATGCAAAGGTATAATATATTTTTTAAATTATGAATATTTTTTTGGAATATCTACTTTTTTGTCTTAAAATTGCAAATATAAAAGTAAAAAAGTACTAAAAAAATAATGGAAAAGAAAAAAATAATGTTAGATATGACTATGCTCAAACGACCACACACAGGGCTTGGGCAGTTTTCGTTGTATCTTGGTAACTATTTGTTAGAGATGAATAAAAATAACATACATGAAGATTATCAATATGATTTTTTATTGCATACGCGTACCAAACCAACTATATTTAGTCATCAAAATTACACTCCGCGTTATTTTAATATTATCAGAAAAAATATTTCTATTCAATTAGCTACTTATACTTTTAAAAAATATGACCTTTGGCATACTTTATCACAACAATCGGCTTATTTTCCATTTAATACGTCCTCTAAAATTATTTATACTATTCACGACTTAAATTTTTTGAAAGAAGAAAATCAAAAATTTATTGATAAAAAAATGAAATCAATGCAAAAACAAGTAGAAAGGGCTGATATAATTACAGCTATTTCTAATTATGCGGCTGATGATGTGTATAAAAATTTTGATTTAAAGGGAAAAAAAATAGAAGTTGTTTATAATGGTATCGAATTAAAAAAATATCAAAATCCAAAAAAACCAAGTTTTATTGCTGATAATCAAAAGTTTATATTTACGATAGGTTCGATTATGGAAAAGAAAAATTTTCATACTTTGGTGCCGATGATGAAATATTTACCTGAATATAAATTGGTTATTGCAGGTAAACGTGAAAAAAAAGAGTATATTTATCGCGTTGAAAACGAAATCCAAAAAAACAATGTAGAAAATCAAGTAATTTTAACAGGTGAAATCACAGACGAAGATAGATATTGGTTATATCAAAATTGTGAGGCTTTTGTTTTTCCGTCTTTATTAGAGGGTTTTGGAATGCCAATTGTGGAGGCTTTATCAGTAGGGAAACCTGTTTTTTCTTCTTCTGCCACAAGTTTGCCCGAAGTAGGTGGAGAATTGGTAGATTATTGGCATCACTTTGAACCTGAAAGTATGTTTGAAATATTTAAAAATGGTATTGAAAAAAGAAAAAAAGATGTCTTATTTGCCCAAAAAGCCATCGATAGAGCCAACGAATTTACTTGGAAAATTGCCGCTGATAAGTATTTTAGTTTATATAAAGATATGTTAAAATAATTTTTTTTGATTATTCTCATCAAAATAAGAATAAAAATCTGTAAATTTGCAAGAAAAAATTAGCAAAATTATTCTTTATGAAACTTTCAGGTTTTTCTTATGTACGCAATGGATTAGAATTTGACTATCCTTTTATTCAATCTATTCAATCTGTTTTACCTATTTGCGATGAATTTGTGATTGCAGTCGGAGATTCTACTGACGGCACAAGAGAAGCAATAGAAAATCTTAAATCCGATAAAATAAAAATTATTGATACCGTCTGGGATATGACTATGAGAGAAGGCGGAAGGTTGTTTGCACAACAAGCCAATATCGCTTTGGATAATATCACAGGCGATTGGGCGTTGCACATACAGGCAGATGAATTAATACACGAAAACGACATTCAAAAAGTCAGAAAAGCCATAGAAGAAAATCAAAATAATCCAATGATAGACGGATTTATTTTGCCTTATTATCATTTTTATGGAAGTTATGATTATATAAGAAATACAAGAAAAATCCATCGTTACGAAGTAAGAGCATTTAGAAATGAAAAATATGTGCGTTCTTATAGAGATTCACAAGGTTTTAGAATTTATAAAAATGCAGAAGATTATAACTTTGGAAAAGGCTCAAAGGGAACAAAATTGAAGGTCAAAATAATAGATGCTCATATTTATCATTATAATTATGTCAGACCACCCAAAAATATGATAAAAAAAGCAGAATTTTTTGCGAGTTTTTGGGACAAAAAAGATGGAACGGAAAGACGTGAGATGAAAGAAGATGAAACTTATTATTATGGAATTATTGATAAATTGGAAAAATTTACCAAAACTCACCCTGCTTTGATGGAAGAAATCATCAAAAATCAAAATTGGAAGTATGAATATGACCCTAAAATATCGAATATGAGTTTTATAGATAAACTTTTAAACGGATTGACTGATTTGACGGGTATTCGACTTTTTGAATATAAAAATTATAAAAAAGTTTAGTAGTTTTAATTAGAGTTATAAAAAAATGAAAAAACCAACTATAAAATTTTGTTATGGCATTAGCAATGCCGAACAAGTAGCCACAGGCAATTATGTTTTTATAGACAAAACACATTACGTTGAAATATTGGAAGAA
>RDXZ01000009.1 GCA_004293265.1 Bacteroidota bacterium
GTACATCTGCCTATTTTATGGACGAAGGTATGTTGGTTCAGTTCTATATATTAGGGGTATTTGTAGGTATGATGATGGGAGCAATACAGTCGATGTCTCGTTCTACTTATGCTAAGTTTATCCCTATGGAAACCAAAGATCATGCCTCTTACTTTAGTTTTTTTGAAACGGTTGAGAAGTTTTCAATTTCAATAGGTGCTTTGGTATATGCATTGATTAATCAGATTACAAAAACACAACAAGCAAGTGCTTTGGCTTTGGCTTTTTTCTTTGTTATTGGTTTTTTATTAATTAGAAAAATTATTTTAAAATAACAATGAAACTTTTTAAAACATTAAATATATGAATAATTCGACAGATGGTGTTACATTATACGCCGCATTTATCCAAGATGTACTCAAAAACTATGAGAGTTCTACTGATGATTACAATGAATTACTAAACTTTACAAAAGGTTATGATATTCTCAACCCTTTAATCAAGTTCCAATTCAGATTTACAACGATATGTGTGGCTGGATTGAAGAAAATTTAGGAAAATTTAATTTGATTAGAGTAGGAAGAAATATTGGTGAAACTGCCTATCAAGGTATGCTCGATAACAAACTTTTTTCTGATAGTGCAACGCCACATCAAATTATGGAAGCGTTGGTGGTGGTGGCTTCGCAAATGATTCAAGATAAATTGGAGCGCGGCTGGAAAATTATAGAAAGTAATGATAATTTTGTTGTGATGCAAAGAACACAAACATTTAACAGCATTTTACAATTGGGTTTATTAGATGGCTTAATTCGAAAAACAAAAGTAAGCGGAGTTAAAGTGGAATATGTGAGAGAAATTGCGAAAGGTAATGAATTTGATGAATATAAAATTTCTTGGATATAAATTTTATAAGCCATTTTTTTTTAAAAAGTAACTATTTAGATGACTTTGGTACGAGTTTTATGCTTTGCACTAAAATTACCTAAATAGTTATAATTTTTTTAATTTTATGCAAAGTATTCTTACGCCCTCGCTTGTGTCCCACAAGAGAATGTTGTAACAAACGATTCTTAACACCAACGACGACTGCTTGTGGGACACAAGCAGGGGCGAAAATAAATATTATTATTGTTTAATCACTTCCTCAAAAAATAAATTTGTTATTCATAAAAAAAGACTTTAATTTTGTATCAATAAAATGTTATTTCTTATTTTTTTATGCAACAAATCAATATTATTACTTCGCCTGATGTCGCTTTTGATACAGAAAGTCTTTGCCAACATCTTCAAAAATCGTATCAATTCACAGATTTTAGAGTTTTGAGAAGGTCTATTGATGCCCGCCAAAAAACGATAAAAGTAAATTTAACGATTGCTTTGTATCAAAATGAAGTAATGCCTGATTTGCTTTCTACTCAATTCAAATACCAAGATGTGAGCAAAAAACAACAAGTAATTATCGTTGGTGCAGGTCCAGCAGGGCTTTTTGCGGCATTACGATTGATAGAATTAGGCATCAAACCTATTGTTTTGGAACGAGGGCAAGATGTGAGAGCAAGACGTAGAGATTTAGCCGCCATTAATAAAGAACAAATCGTAAATACAGAATCTAATTATTGTTTTGGAGAAGGTGGGGCAGGTACTTATTCTGACGGAAAACTCTACACCCGCTCACATAAGCGAGGAGATATGATTAGAGTTTTAGAAATTTTGGTAGGGCATGGAGCCACTGAAGATATTTTGATAGACGCACACCCACATATTGGCACAAACAAATTGCCTTTGATTGTGCAGAATATTCGCGAAACAATTTTTAAATACGGCGGAGAAATACACTTTAATACAAAAGTGATAGATTTTATTCTCGAAAAAAATAAAATGAAAGGCGTGATTACCGCCGATAATAAATCTTGGGAGGCAATAGGCGTGATTTTAGCCACAGGACATTCTGCCAGAGATATTTTTTCATTGTTACAACAAAAAAATATTGACATCGAATTTAAGCCTTTTGCATTGGGAGTTCGCATAGAACATCCTCAAAAACTAATCGATAAAATTCAATATCATTGTGAAGAAAGAGGTGATTATTTGCCTGCGTCTTCTTATAGTCTGGTCAGTCAAGTCAATTATAAAAATAAACAAAGAGGAGTTTTTTCGTTTTGTATGTGTCCGGGTGGTTTTATTGTGCCTGCGGCTACAGAAAATGGAGAGATTGTAGTCAATGGAATGTCCCCTTCTCGCCGCAATTCAAAATTTGCTAACTCAGGAATTGTAGTGGCTATTGATGAAGATGATATAAAAGAATTTAAGTCCTTTGGCGCGTTGGCTGGCGTGGCTTTTCAGCAAGCAGTAGAACAAAAATCGTGTCAGTTAGCAGGAAATACACAAAAAGCACCTGCTCAAAAAATGCTCGATTTTACACAAAAAAAACAATCAAAAGATTTATTAGATTGTTCATATCAACCCGGACTTACTTCGGTAGTTTTAGATGAGGTCTTGCCTGACTTTGTAGCACATACTTTGCGAGAAGGTTTTATTGATTTTGGTAAAAAAATGAAAGGATATTTGACAAACGAAGCCCAAATAATTGGGGTAGAAAGCCGTACATCTTCACCTATTCGTATTCCTCGCCACCCAAAAACTTGCGAACATACACAAATTGCAAACTTTTTTCCTTGCGGAGAAGGGGCAGGCTACGCAGGTGGAATTATGTCAGCGGCAATGGACGGAGAAAAATGTGCCGAAAGTTTAGTAAGCTTGTTGTTGTAATCTGAATTTGGGATAATATTTATTTATAAATAATTGAAAATCAATTATTTATAAATAAATATTATTTTAAACATTTTTTATAAAATTAAATTGATGCGATTTGATGGAAGTTTGACCTTATTTTATGAAAAAATTTTTTTTTTGATTTTTAGAAAATTTATACGGAAAACTATCACAAAAAGCACGCGGATAACGCGAATTTTACAGATTAAAACGGATTTTTTATTTTTATCCAGAACTGATTATCAAACATTTTTATTTATTTATTTTTGAATAATAATAAAAAAATTGTTCTGGTTTGTATTTTGTGGATTCACTTAAAGTAAAATAGCCTTCTGATTTGTCAGTGCTAAATGCCAATGCTTCTCCTTGTGGCTCAGAAAAATAAGGCAATCTCACAGGCAAACGTTTAAAAGTTTTGTCTAAATCTTCTTTTTCATTTCTCTTCCAATAATAAACATTGTCATAATCTTTCAAAATAATTTCTTGCCCATCAACAGAAATATCACCAGCAACAATTTTAAAACAAGGTAATTCTGCGATTAATTCTACTATTTCAATTTTTTGTGTAGATTGTGGATATTTCCATTTGAAAACCATTACTTTTGGTTTTTCTCTTTTGGTAATAATATAAATATCTTTTGTAATTGGGTCAGGAATAAATGCTTCGCTATCTCGTTTCGCATTGTTTGGATAACGAAAACGCAGGCTATCTATTTTTGGAATATAACCTCGATATCCTCTTGAGATAGTATGTAAATTTGGTTCTACAAAACGATATATTTTTTTTATGTCATATTTTCCTTGATTATCACCTATATCTCCCACATAAATATAATTTTTATTGGCTTGAGGTCCGGCACCAATTTTTATTTCTTCCCAATCTCTTGCAAAAGCAGGCACTTTAAAAGTTGCCCAATGCAGTCCATTTTTATCAAATAAATAAATTTCGGGCTTTCCACCGCTGTCGTTATGCGTCCAAAAAAAATTATGATTTGCTCTTGACATTACCAAACCAGATGCTTCTGTTAAAGCATTGCTTTCAAGCATCGCGATTTTTTTTCCTTTTTCAAAAATATTTTCTTTCAATACAATATTTTTATTTATCATAGGCGGAAATGGATTGCTTTGATGCAATATCACATAGATATAACCCAATATTGCCAATATAAAAGTTAAAATTCCTAAACTAATCGCATATTTTTTCATTTTTTTTAGTATTTTTTTAGATTTTGTGTAATTATTATGTCATTATTTATCTTGTTTTTTTAGATATAATTCCCATTGCCAAGCCGATGAAGTTAAATCATCAATTGTTTTTTGAGAAGTCCAATTTAATATTTTTTTGGCTTTACTACAATCTGCATATACTTTTTCAACATCGCCCAATCGGCGTGGTGCAAATTCAAAATTTAATTTTTGATTGGATACTTTTTCAAAACTATTAATTACCTCTAAAATTGAGGTTGGTTTTCCAGCCCCAAAATTAAATATTTCGATTTGTGTATCGTTTTTTTGTTCCAATAACCTTTCTAACATCAATATATGAGCATAAGCCAAATCTATCACGTGAAAAAAATCACGCTGACAAGTGCCGTCAGGCGTTTGGTAGTCGTTCCCAAAAACCTTCAAAACTTTTCTAATGCCTACTGCTGTTTGTGTGATAAAAGGCATCAGTGTTTGTGGTTCACCCAAAGGCAATTCTCCTATCAAACCGCTCTCGTGCGCGCCCATAGGATTAAAATACCGCAAAATACTTACTTGTAAATCTTTTTCGATTTGACAAATATCTTCTATAAAACTTTCGCACATTTGTTTGGTTTTACCATAGACAGAAGGCGTTTTGATAATGGGAGTTTGTTCTGTAATTGGTAGTTTTTCAGGGCTTCCATATACGGTGCAAGAAGATGAAAAAATTAAATTTGTAACGTTATAGATTTTCATCATTTCTAATAAGTTGAGCATTACAATCAAATTATTAGCATAATATTGATGAGGTTTTAATACTGATTCGTTTACATATTTGAAAGCTGCCAAATGAACTACTGCATCAATATTTTGATTTTGTGCAAAAAAATAAGCCAATTTTGGCTTTTCACACATATCTATTTCAAAAAATTTAGGTAATTTTCCTGTAATTTTCTGTATATTTTCTATGATAAATTTTTTAGAATTACTTAAATTATCGATAATAATTACTTCATAATTTTTGTTTAATAATTCTACGGCAATATGCGAACCAATATAACCTAATCCACCTGTTAATAATACTTTAGGCATTTTAATTTTAATTTATCATTCATATAGCAATTTTTATACCTTTATTTGTAGATATATTTTGACTAATATTTTCCTGTTCTAAAATTAAATTCTCGTTTGGTTACATTGCCCAATTTATCAATAGCACGCAAAACAAGTCTATAATTTTTATTTTTTTGAAAATTACGAATAATACCTAAATAAGGTTGTTCGGGTTGTTCATTGATAGAATAACGAATTTCCTCGTAGCCCGCACCCATATCAGTAGCCGCCAAGAAAATAGAAATAAAAGATGGATAAGTATTGGTTTCTTTGTCTATCGGTGGTGAACTAAATGTAGCAAAAACTTCTGGTCCTTTATCATCAACAATAAACTCAATATTTTTTACATTTCTATTGTTTACATTGTCATATCCATAATATTCTACTTTGTGATAACCGCCTTGCAATACGCTAAAACTTTGGTTATAAGCATTTTCTACGGCATCTCCATCTATGCTATAAGTAATACGTTGTAAACCAGATTCGGGGTCTGTGGCAGTAAAAGCAACTTTTGTATCTCGACTGATAAAAGTTGTATCTCCTTTTTGAAAGTTTGCACCTAAAAATTGTGAATTAAGAGTCGGTCCTGTTAAATCAACATAGACTTGCCCAACACTATGGGTATATTCGTCATATTTCATATCATTTCCTGCACCTTGATTGTCCATATTATCTACTGCATAATATTTAATGGTATGCAAACCTGCTTTATTAGGCAAATAAAAAGGGTCATCATAATCTTTATAGGGTTCATTATCAACAGAATAAAGTACTTTTTTGATGCCTGATTTGTTATCTACTGCAGTCAATTTAAGTTTTGTACGCCCTGAAAAATATACTTTTGCATTTTCTCCTTCTCCTACAATAAACCTATCTCCCAAAATATCTGCTGACATAATTGGAGAAGTTTTATCTAAATAAAAAGTAACTTTGGTCGCTTCTTCTTTGTTGGTTACTTTGTCTATCGAATAATAAGTAAGCGTATGTTCCCCGTCATTCAAATAAGTAAAAGGAATCAAAGCACGTGGAGCAGGATATAGTTTTTCACCATCACCATCTAACTCGTAATAAGTCCGAGCCAATCCTGAAATACTATCAGAAGGACTAAGATAAATTTTTGTTCCCGTTGAAATTATATTATTACTACTGATACCAACAATTGAATGATAAGTTTTAGGAGGTGTAACATCTACGGTAAAAATATTATTTTGTACTTTTTCTACATTTCCTACGTTATCAACGGCATAAAATTTCAAATCATAATTACCTTCTTTTCCAAAATCGATGGTAGAATTATAAGGCGTGAACGGAATAGTTCCATTGATAGATTGATATAAATTTTGTATTCCTGACATTTCATCTTTGGTTCTCAAATCTACTTTTAAGCCTTTTCCATAATAATTTTTTCCATTATTAAAAATATAGGGTGCGCCCGAAAAAGTAATATTAGAAGTTGGGGCAAGTCCATCAGCATAAATAACAAAATTATCTTCTGTTTTATGCAATCCATCTATATGCCTCAGATTATGTTTTCCATGTCCGTCTAAATAAATAGGTTTGTATTCATTTTTAATTTTGGGGTTGTCCAAAGGAGATAGAGGGGTAGGAGTACCTGTGGGCGTATGCGAAATAAATAAATATACAGGAAGTGTGGCTTGTTGATAATATCTCCCCAAACTATCTACATAAGATTTTTTTTCGTGTGTAAGTGGTTCTTGTGCTGATAGTTGCTTCACAACAAACAATAAAAATATAGTATAAAATATAGGAAGAAGTTTCATTTTTTAAAAAAAATTATTACCAAAAAATAGAATAATTTTGTATGAGTTTTAATGATTGTTGAATAATTTGCTTTACAAAAACGGTGCTAATATAGTGCAAATATTTTAATAAAAAAATAAGTAATGAAAAAATAGTGTTTTTTTTATATAATTTTTTTTTCGAGTGAGGTATAATATTTTAATAAATAATTGATAATCAATTGTTTAATTTTTTTGTATCAATTTATTCCTCAAAACAATTCACGTAAAAATTCCCATTTTAGATGATTATAATGTGATTTTTCAAAAGGAAATTTTATGATTGTGTATTGTGGAAAGTTAGACATTTTATCTTTTGTATATTCTGGCAAGATTTCTTTATATTTAATATTATGCTTTCTAAATTCTCTTTGTTGGGAAGTTTTTAAATTCTTTTTATGAAATAAAAAATGTTCTATTTTTGTATCTAAAATAGGATTTTTTGTGAAATTTTGGTATAAATTCAAAATATACTCTACAAAAATATGCACATTTACCAACTGATATTCATAATCTTGTGGGTCTAAACTCACAGATTTTAGTTCACAAATCAAAATATAAGTTATATCATTTTCTTCGCAGACCACCACAGCATCACAACGTTTTTTTATGTTTGGAGCATTACCCAAAAATTCATTATTTGCTTTTCGTTCGGTATTTTCTCCAAAACTAATAGGTTTATCCAAACTAAAAACAAAAGCATTTAGAGGCAAGTTTTTGATGATAACTTCACGTAAATCAGTATTTTCTGTAGCATTTTCTTCTTTTAAACTTACTTTATTGTCTTTTATTTCCAATAAAAGTAAAGCATTGATATAGTTTTGTAAATTCATATTTTAGTTAACCAAGTATATCAAAAAGAGAATCTGAAACTTCATTAAATCGTTTGATTGCCTCATCAAAAGTTGTTTTTTCCATACCAAGTTTGTCTATTTTCACTTCTTCAACTGTGCCTTCTTCGTGAGCAATATACACTCGAATATCGTCTTTTTTTAAAATATCTTTTTCTGTATAACCATACTCTTGCATTAATTCTTCTTTCTCCGCAAAATCATTTGAAAGCATAAAACAATTATTAAGTTCTTTGACTATATAATCACTATGTGTAGTTATCCAAACTTTAATTCCTGAATTAACTAATTTAACTAATAATCTTGCAATTTTTATTTGATTTTCGGGGTGTAGGTTGAGTTCGGGTTCGTCTATCATCAATAAATCGCCTTTTTGAACTATGTGTTTAAGATAAAAATGTAAGTCTGCCAAAGTTCGCACAGAAGTAGAAGCCATAAAAGCGGGCGTAATTACTCCATTGGCATCTTGTATTTGAAAACTATCATAATGAATTTGATATTTTACGCCTAAAATTTTCTCTATTTCATTTATTAAAATCGTATCTTTTAAAAATGAGTCATATTTTGATAACTTATTTAAGTCAGAAACAAAATCTATTTGAGATTCAAGAGGTAAAGCATATTTATCCAAGTCATTACTACCATTTCTAATTGTATATCTTGCTTTCTTATTGATTGCATTTTTGAATAAATGCAAAGCATCTCTTTGGGCAGTCAAAATAAATAGATTTTGATTAAAAATATGATATGCTATGAAATCTAAACATTTTTCTAATGAGTCTTTATCAAAAATTTCTTTTGTTTGTTTTTCAACTTGAAATTTGAAAAAAGATGTATTTTTTATATTTTCATAAGAAAATACAAAGCCTTCACTACCTTTCACTTCCCCGTAAATACTATCTAATCCTTCATAAAATTCTTCGTCTGAAATACTACCTTCGATGCTTGTTTCTTCAAAAGTCTTTTCGTTTGAATCAAATATTTTATTCATTTGTTTTCCATATTGTAAAATTCTATCTGAAAATTCTGCTTTAAAATTATCTTTCAAAATTTTTAAATCAACTTCTTTTGTTAATCCTGCATTAAGTTCTGAAGCCAAAGTTACTTTATCAATCGCATCAAAAAAATTAGAATTTATTGTTGCATACGTTAGTTTTCGTGATAAAACTCCCCAAATTGCATAAGTTAAATACGTCTTTCCCGTATTATTTTTACCTGAAATAATGGTAAGATTACCCATTTCTATTTTGGCATCTTTGATAGCACCTAAATTTTTGAATTTAAAAAGCATAATTGAAAATCATTGTTTAATTTAAAAAATATAAACCTTAAAAACTTTCCAAAAGTTTAAAAACTTTTGGAAAGTTAATAAAAAAACTACCTACTCAAATACAAATTCATTTCTCCATAGATTTTAAAAAAAATATCATATATGATTTTTAAACCATTCTTGTACCTGTTCCAAAGTTTGTTCACCTGATGCGACAGAAATAGTGAAATTGATGAGCGAATCATCGTCTGCTTTTATTTCTATTTTATTGAGAAGTAAAAAAATAATAGATGTTTGTAATCCTGTCCTTTTGTTTCCATCTTGAAAAATATGGTTACAAATGATATTAAACATATAAACACCTGCCTTTTGATAAATTTCAGGGTAAAGTGGCTCGCCAAACATTTCAGCGGTAACTGCTTCGATGAGATAATCTAAATTTTCTTCGTGCAAAAAATTATCAGGTGGGATAAAATTACCACCAAATACTTTCACTTGATTGTGATTAATGGCTATGATTTGCTCTTTTGTAAGATATTTTATCATGCCAACGCCTCCCATACTTTCTCATATTTCTTATTGGTTGTTTCGATTAACAAACTAAGTTCATCTTGTTTTTCATCTTCTTTTTCTTTGGTAAGTTTAGCAACGAATTCCGCTACTTTTTCTAATTTTTCATCAGGCAAAGTATTTATTTTTACGATAAGTTGTTCTTTGTCTATTGTTGTCATAATTTTACATATAATTAGATACTGATTTTTTAACGGATAAAATGACTGAATCGTATTTTTATTATCAAAAAAAATATAATTTCTGTCTATTTTTCAACAAACAAAAATTATATCAAAAATAATTTTAATAAAAATTCCTACCTACTCAAATACAAATTCCTTTCTCCATAGATTTTTAAAAAAACATCATCTTGTAAACTTTCAATAAAATAAATCGCTTCACCTGTTGATTTCATTTCAGGTCCGAGTTCTTTGTTTACATTTGGAAATTTATTAAAAGAAAAAACAGGAACTTTAATCGCATAACCGCGTCCTACGGGTACAAAATAAGAAGTGGCTGATTTGTCTAAATCAAAATCTTTGAGTTTTTTTTCACCCAACATTATTTTAGTAGCAATATTAATATAAGGTTTTTGGTAGGCTTTGCAAATAAAAGGAACTGTGCGCGAAGCACGCGGATTTGCCTCAATAATATAAACTACATTGTCTTTGATAGCAAATTGAATGTTTATCAAACCAACGGTTTCTAATGCCAAAGCAATTTTTTTGGTGTGTACCGCAATTTGTTCCATCAACAAAGGACTTAAAGAAAACGCAGGCAAAACCGCGTTTGAGTCGCCTGAATGTATGCCCGCAGGCTCAATATGCTCCATAATGCCAATGATATAAACATTTTCACCATCACAAATTGCATCAGCCTCCGCTTCAATTGCTTTGTCCAAAAATCTATCAATCAAAATATTGTTATCAGGAAAATCTGCCAAAACTTCTACCACGTGTTGCTCCAATTCTTCTTCATCAATCACAATTTTCATTTTTTGTCCACCTAATACATAAGAAGGTCGCACCAACAACGGAAAATCCATTTTTTTAGATAATTCGACAGCATCTTCTGCATTACGCACCGCCCCAAATTCAGGATAAGGAATATTCAAATCACGCAACAAAGACGAAAAACGCTCTCTATCTTCTGCCAAATCGAGTGCTTTATAAGTTGTGCCAATGATTTTAATACCATATCTATCTAATTTTTCGGCTAATTTCAGCGCAGTTTGCCCGCCTAATTGCACAATAACGCCTTCAGGTTTTTCGTGTTTGATAATTTCATAAATATGTTCCCAAAAAACAGGTTCAAAGTATAATTTATCAGCAATATCAAAATCTGTCGAAACCGTTTCTGGATTGCAATTAATCATAATCGTTTCATAACCACATTCTTTGGCAGCCAAAACGCCATGCACACAACAATAATCAAACTCAATGCCTTGCCCAATTCGATTAGGACCTGCTCCCAAAATCAAAACTTTTTTTCTTTCTGTCTTGATTGCTTCATTTTTTAGGTTGATGACTTGTTCTGCTTGCGATTCACCAATGTTTACGCCTTGAAAAGTAGAATAATAATAAGGCGTTTTTGCTTCAAATTCGGCGGCACAAGTATCTACCATTTTATAAACTCTGTGAATGTTCAAAGTTTGTCTTTTTTCAAAAACTTTACTTTCCAAGCATCGCAAAAGATGTGCAATTTGTCTATCAGCATATCCTTTTTGTTTGGCATTCAATAACAATTCGGGTGAAATAGTATCAATATTATATTTTTGAATTTCTTTGTCTGTTTCAGCAAGGTCTTGAATTTGAGAAAGAAACCATTTGTCGATTTTGGTAAGTTTTTGAATGGTTTTTGGAGAAATTCCCATCATAAAAGCATCTTTGATATGAAAAATTCTATCTGCACTCGGAAATTCTAAACTTTTCAACACTTGTGCTTGGTCTGTGAGTTCCTTGCCATCTGCTCCCAATCCATTTCTACGATTTTCCAACGATTGACACGCTTTTTGGAGTGCTTCCTGAAAATTACGCCCAATGCCCATCGCCTCGCCCACAGATTTCATTTGTAAACCCAAAGAAGTATCTGCTCCTTTGAATTTATCAAAATTCCAACGAGGAATTTTTACAATCACATAATCAATACTTGGCTCAAAATAAGCAGAAGTTGTTTTGGTAATTTGATTTTTTAATTCATCTAAATTATAACCAATGGCTAATTTTGCCGCAATTTTTGCAATCGGATAACCTGTTGCTTTCGAAGCCAACGCAGAAGAACGCGAAACTCTTGGATTGATTTCTATGACAATAATTTGGTCTGTTTCAGGGTGCAATGCAAACTGAATATTACAACCACCTGCAAATTGTCCGATGCCATTCATACATTTAATTGCCAAATCACGCATTTTTTGATAGACTTTATCCGAAAGTGTCATCGCGGGAGCCACCGTTACGGAGTCGCCTGTGTGTATGCCCATTGGGTCAAAATTTTCGATAGAACAAATAATAATGACATTTCCTGCACTATCACGCAGAAGTTCCAATTCAAATTCTTTCCAACCCATAATGCTTTGTTCGACCAAAACTTCGTGAATCGGTGAAGATTTTAAGGCGTGTTGTAAGGCATCAGTAAATTTTTCAGGATTATCCACAAAACCGCCTCCTGTGCCTGCTAACGTATAGGAAGGACGCAAAACCAACGGAAAACCAATTTCTTGGGCAATTTTTTTGCCTTCGAGAAAACTTGTGGCGGTTCTGCCTTTGCAGACATTTGCACCCAATTTGTGCATCAACAATCTAAATTTTTCTCTGTCTTCTGTGATTTCTACGGCATGAATATCAACACCAATAATTTGAGTATTATATTTTTCCCAAATGCCTGCTTTTTGGCAATCGATGGCTAAATTTAAAGCCGTTTGACCTCCGACAGTAGGTAAAACGGCTTGTATTTTATGTTTTTCTAAAATTTCAATGATTGATTTTTTTTCTAATGGCTTCAAATAAATATGGTCAGCAACAGTAGAATCGGTCATAATTGTAGCAGGATTGGAATTGATAAGCACAACTTCAATTCCTTCTTCTCTCAAAGACCTTGCGGCTTGCGAGCCAGAATAGTCAAATTCGCAGGCTTGCCCAATGACAATCGGACCTGAGCCAATGATTAATACAGATTTTATTTGATGATTACGAGGCATTTTTTTTGATAGACTTTTTTATTTTTTTTGCAAAGGTATAAAAAAAATACGAATTTTTATTTTAAGAGGTAATAAAATATTTAAGAATAAAAAAATAGGCATAATAAAAAATTATTAATACCACAGATGTAATACTAAAATTTCAGGATATTTACGCCTTTTTATACACTATATTTATTTTTGAAAATTACTTCTTTTTTCTGACTTTTTTTAGTCAATAGGCTCCCATAATTGAATTTTATTTCCTTCCGCATCAAGAATATGAACAAATTTACCATAGTCAAATGTTTCAATATTATCTACAATGGTTACTCCTTCTTTTTTTAGTTCTTCTACAAGTCTTTCCAAATTTTCAACACGATAATTTATCATAAAGTCCTTTGTTGAAGGTTCAAAATATTTTGAGTTTTCGGCAAAAGGTGTCCACTGCGTTTGTGCTTTTTTTGCAGTATCTTGACTTTCATACCATTCAAACGTTGCACCATAAGGATTTGTGTCTAATCCAAGATGTTTTTGATACCATTCTGTTGTTGCTTTTGGGTCTTTACATTTAAAAAAAATGCCCCCAATTCCTGTTACTTTTTTCATTTTATTTTAGTTATTTAATAATTCTCGTAATTATTTTAAATGCGAAACAAAAAATTACAATATCCCATATTTTAGATTTTTTTTAAAACTCCCGATTTTGACAATATGAAAGTTTCTTTGATTGTATCAGAAAGGATTTTTGTTAAATTGATTGAACCATCTTTATTTATTGTTGGAGCAGTTTTTATCTGAACTCTGTGATAAATAGTATCGTTTTCAAAATATCCTTTGGTCGTAAAATTCATTCCCATATCACCACCTGAACGCGCCAATTCAAATGCAGTTAATAATTTATCATTTTTATCATAAATAATGTAAGCAAGCACAGAAGCATAAATGCTATCGCCACCTGTCAAAATAATATACTCATTTAAACCATTTTTTCTATCTTGCTTAGAAAATAATCTTTCTTCAATAAAAGGGTTAGGATTTGATTTTGTGGTATCACCAAATAATCTTTGATAAATTTCACTCTTAACTTTGATAGCATCTAAATTTTCAAAATTTGCCAATTTTGTTAAATCAAATTCTTTTCTTTTATAGTTTTTTTTAGCATTACTTTTTTTATCCATATCTTCAAAAAAACCAGATAACATACTCCATTTTTCTTCACATAAATTATCTACTTTAATGTTTTTCTGCCTTGTGCCTTTACAACCAAAACATATTTCAAAAAATGCTATTGCTTTTTCTTTTTCATAAAAAACAAATGTATGTTCAGGGTCATAACATTTAGCACCATCTACATCATTGCCTTTGTAATGATACAATGCCTCAAATAGTTTATTGGTTTGTTTTTTATCAAGCGTGTAACGACTAACAATGTTGCGTAAAACAAGTGTATCATTCACAATTTCAGCAGCAGATTTATAAGAATCAAAACCTTTATCTAACTTAAAATGAATAGCCTCTATGTGTGTTATTTTATTGAATGGAAAAGTATTTTTTTGGTTTTGTTTTGGATTGGATATAAGACTACATTTGGTATTTCTTTCATCAAGGTTTCGATGATTTGAATTTCCTTTGCAAGCAAATAAACAAAATAAGAAAATAATCAGCAAGTTTTTTGACATAGTTTTATAAAGTTTGTTACTGTAAAATTTTCGTATATTAATCAAAATGGCGAAATATTTGTTTTACGCCCTCGCTTGTGTCCCCACAAGCGAATATTGTAACAAATAAATCTTACACCAACAACGACTGCTTGTGGGACACAAGCAGGGGCGAATTGGTTTAGTAAGTCTATTAGTAAATATAAAATTACCTTTTTTTATCATACCTGATGCCCAATCACTAATACCCCAAAATTTTTAGCATCGTTTCACTTTTTTGTTCATCGGCAAACATATAATCTTTAATCGTGCCATTTTCATCTCGACTGATAATAATATGTTTTGGTGCAGGAATCAAGCAATGTTGTATTCCACCATAACCGCCCAATGAATCTTGATATGCTCCCGTATGAAAAAATCCAATGTATTGTTTTTCGTTATCAGGCAACAAAGGTAAAAAAACCTCTGAAATATGTGCCTCAGAATTATAATAATCCATCGAATCACAAGTCAAACCACCCAAATTTACTTTGTGATAAGGATTGTCCCAACCATTGACCGCCAACATTATGTATTTTTGATTCATTCCCCAAACATCAGGCAAATGTGTGATGAACGAGCCATCAATCATATACCAAAGTTCTTTATCGTTTTGAAGTTTTTGGTCGATAACAGAATAAATAACTGCTCCTGTTTCTCCGACAGTAAAACTACCAAATTCTGTAAAAATATTAGGTACAGGTACATTGTTTTTATTACAAATCCATTGAATATTCTCAATGATTTGTTCAGCCATATATTGATAATCAAATTCAAATTGCAAAGAAGTTTTGATAGGAAAACCGCCTCCAATATCAATCGTATCCAAAGTAGAACAAACTTTTCGAAGTTCACAATATTTATACATAAATCGACTCAATTCACTCCAATAATAAGCACTATCTTTGATGCCTGTATTGATAAAAAAGTGCAACATTTTGAGCCTGAATTGTGCGTGAGGAGCGATTTTTTCTTTGTATAATTGATTGACATCGCTAAATCGAATACCCAAACGAGAAGTATAAAAAGCAAAATTAGGTTCTTCGTCAGAAGCAACTCGAATGCCTAAATTAATAAATTTGGCTTCTAAATCTTGGTATTCATCAACTTCTCTCAAATTATCAATAATAGGAATACAATTAAAACCTTCATTAATAATTTCTCTGATTTGTTTGATGTATTCAGGACGTTTGAATCCATTGCAAATGATAAAAGTTTCTTTGCTTAATTTTTCTGATTTATGTAATTGTCTTATGATTGGAATATCAAAAGCAGATGAAGTTTCGATATGTGAATCATTTTTTAAAACCTCTTCTAAGATATGCTTAAAATGAGAAGATTTTGTGCAATAGCAATACACATAATTACCTGCATAATTAAACTTTTTGATTGCCTTATTAAAAATCTCTTTTGAATAATCAATATGTTCCTTTATTTTTGGAAGATATGTGATTTTGAGTGGTGTTCCATATTTTCGGATAATATCCATCAAAGGTACACCATTAAATAAAAGACTTTCACTTTTTACCTTAAATTCTTTTGTAGGGAAATCAAAGGTTTGTTCTATCAAATCTCTATAACTTTTCATCGCATAAGGCTCTTTTTTTCAACATAAAAATTTTTATTTTTATTGATATAAAGAGGAGATTGTTTATTTGTTTTTAAAATTTATGCAAAATAAAAGTAAAATTTGTTTAATTTCAAATATTTATTCAATTCTTTCTAAAAAAAATATTTTAAACACTTATTTTTTTGTTCTTGTCTTATTTTTTTGTTTTTATTATATATTTTATTTATTTTTGCAAAAAATGTATTATTTATGAATAATCTTGTTCTTATACGTCAAGGGGGTGCTTTTTTTGCTTATTTATTTTTGCAAATATTTTTTTTTAGATATTTAGATTTATTTGGCGTAGCCTTTTGTTTTCTATACGTTAATTTTTTGTTATTTTTACCTATCAACACAGACAAAAGAATGTTATTGTTTGTAGGTTTTTTTGTAGGTTTTTTTATAGACGGATTTGATAGCACATTAGGTATTCATACTTTTGCTTGTGTTTTGATAATGTTTCTTAGACCTTTTTTATTACATTTTTTATCAGATAAAAACGAGGTTTATACACTTTCTTTGTCAGAAAATGGCGTATTTTGGTATCTACAATATACTCTAATTCTTACATTTATACATCATTTCACTATTTTTTTATTACAACAATTCAACATTAGTTATTTTTTAGATACATTGATAAAAGGCGTAGCAAGTGCGATTTTGACGGTTTCATTAGGACTTTTGATTCAGTATTTATTCTTTTCTCCTTTGGTAAAAAATTCGAAATAAAAAAATATTTTTAATTATTTAAGTATGTCAAAAATTAAGTATTGTAAAAAAATAGAAACGAATATCTCTGAACAATATTTTTGAACTAATGCCTCACACACGCCTTATGAATTGCAAAATATCTAAAAATTTTTTTTAACAATTTGTATTTATAAAACACTCAAACAAAATTATTACAATAAACAAAAAAATAAATTCAAAATATGATTTCTCAAAATACTCAAAAAATAGATACGTCTATTGCTCAAAATACAAAGCCAAATTATCAATTTGCGTTAATAATTATGGCAATTTTGTTTTTTACTTTTGGATTTATTACGTGCTTGAACGATATTTTGTCGCCAACACTTAAAAAAATATTAAATTTGAATTATACTCAAACATCTTACATTCCTTTTGCATTCTTTTTTGCTTATTTTTTGATTTCTCCGCCATCAATTTGGGTAGTCAAAAAAATTGGCTTTCAAAAAAGTACAGGCATAGGAATTTTAATCACTGCATTGGGTTGTTTATTGTTTTTGCCTGCCTCTATTTATTTATCTTTTGAAGTTTTTTTAGTGGCATTGTTTACTTTGGGAAGCGGAATGGCATTGTTGCAAACGGCGGCTAATCCTTACATTGCTATTTTAGGAAGCCCTGAAACCTCTTCGAGTCGTTTGACGATTGTGCAGGCTTTCAATTCATTAGGCACAACTTTAGCCCCTGCCTTCGGAACGTATTTAATTTTAAATAATTTAGGAAAAAATCCAAGCCCAGAGGCACTAAAAATTCCATATACGAGCATAGGAATTGCTTTATTTTTATTGGCATTGGTTATTTTTATTATCAATTTACCAAAAGTTTTGCCTGACCAACAAGACGAATCAATGGAATCGAACAAGGTAAGCGTTTGGCAACATAATCATTTGATTTTGGGTGCAATAGGAATTTTTATGTACGTAGGAGCAGAAGTTTCGATTGGTGTTTATTTAGTTAATTACATTGGGTTGCCCGAAATTATCAACTTAGAAGAAAAACAAGCAGGTTTTTATTTGTCTTTTTATTGGGGTGGTGCGATGGTGGGGCGTTTTTTAGGTTCTTGGGTAATGCAAAAAATTGCTCCTAACCAAGTTTTGTTTTTTAATGCAGTTTTGGCTACGATTTTACTTTTGTTAGGTATTTTTTTACAAGGTTTTGTGGCGTTGATGGCTATTTTATTGATTGGTCTTTGTAACTCGATTATGTTTCCTACTATTTTTACTTTGGCTATCAAAAAATTAGGAAAATTTACAGAAGCAGGAGCAGGAATTTTGTGTATGGCAATTGTTGGAGGTGCGTTGGTGCCTGTTTTGCATGGCAAAATGGCAGATATTTTTGGGCTACAAATTTCTTTTTTAGTGCCTGTTATTTGTTATATTTATATTGCTTTTTTTGGTTTTAAAGGATACAAAGTAAATCAAAAATAAATGAGATGATGACAACGCCCAAAGATATAATTACAAAATATCCTTTTTTGAAAACAAATGACGCAGAAAATATAATTATGGGTGATGATATTGATGCGGCTTTGTCTTGTTTTTTATATCTTTCTCAAAATCCAAACGCAAAATTAGTCGGTATTTATCATCAATATAAAAAAATCTATTTTAATGCTACTATTGTTTCTAAAAAAGAATTAGGCAATTGTATTTATATTGATTTGGATATTTACCACCAAAAATGTCGTTCTTTGGGGCATCATATTGTAAGGCTGAACAAAGAAAATAAATTGCAAGGCTTTCAAAATAGTTGCAATTTGAACGAATTAAAAGGTTTTTCGATTGAAAATAATTTTACAAAAAAATTTCCTTTAGGAACAATTCACTTTTTATTGTGGTTATATCAAATCGATATTCCTTCTACAAATTGGGCAAAATATTTGATTTGGTTGGCTGATTCTACTTTTATCAATGGACAAAACCATCGATTTCCAAAAAACGTAATCACTTGGATAAATTTATTTCCTGTACCTGCTTTGGTGGAAAGTTTTGCAGAATTAGATACAGAAATTTTTGAAGAAAAAATGGAGGAATTACAACAAATATTATCCCAAAAAAATTTTGAACAAGGAGAAGGACAAGTAAAATCAAAACATAAACAATTGACAGGTTTTCAATGTCAGCCGAAAAAAAATGCTAATGCAGAAGAATTAAGTGTATATATTCAAAAAATATTTCAAATGATTGAAGAAATGACAAATTGGCAAATCAAACCTGAACAAATTTGCGTAGAAGATATGGAATATTTTTCATTCAAAAGAAAAACTGAAAAAATTGAAAACGTTTTAAAAGATACTAATTTAGACGATTTTTTAATCAAAAACAAAGTTTTTTCTTATGTTTTTCCATTCAAAGATAGTATCAATTATACACATTTTTAAAAAAAATAAGCAAAAAAACTATCATTTTTTTTAATGATAGTTTTTTAACATAAAACAATAACTATTTTTTTCGCGTAGGCAAAGAAATCATAAACTCTAAAACCAAAGCGTGTCCACTTTTTTCTAAATTATTAGGTAATTTGTATCCAAAAATTAAAACGTGATGTTTTATATCAATCTGAATGGCGGTAATCAATGCCGCCAAATCGTGTGTTCCTGAGTACCAATCTGCCACTAAACTCACGTTTTTGAATAAATGTTGTTCAAATCCTAACATAACACTCAAAGGTCTTATCGGTTTAGTTTGAAAAACTCCTTCTTCGTTTGTGAATCTTCGAAATCCAAAAGATTGTTCGGTGCCATAACTCAAACCACCTGTTAATCTTGTTTTTGTTTTGGGTAGTCTAAAACTCAAATGGCTATATACCCAATAACCTATATCTTTTCTTGGGATAGAATACAACAAATTTGAACCTGCGGTAATTTTTGTTTCCCATTTTGAGTCTGTCAATGGAATTACGTGCTTTCCACCTAAGCCTAAAGATAAATTATCAGAACCGCTACTATTCATATTGTTGAAAGCTAAAGTAGCTTCTGTACGTTTATTAATTCCATAACAGAAAAAATTAAAGCTATTCCAAGAATTTGGTTTTTCCCAAAAATTGACTTGGCTTTCGTGTGTGATTTCAATATTTCCTTTTTCAGCGATGTCTGCTGAGGGAATACCAACGATTAAAGATTGAGAAAATGAACAAAAAGTGTTAAATACTAAAAAGACTGAAAAAATTAAAATGAATTTTAAGTAATACATATATAAATTTAAAAATGTAATACTATAACAAAATATCTTATTCATTTGTTTTGAAAAGATTTTAATTTTTGTTGAAAAATAAAAAATATATACACATCAAAAAGTGTTTTTCACGATATTGTTTTTCGTTTTCCCCGCATTTCACGAGAGGCTATTGAAGTTCAACTTCTATTGAGGTTGTGCTAAAATACCAAAACCATTTTCCAATGTGTATATAAAAAAATCTATTTGTCAAATGTACTATCAAGTTTCACAGGTATTTCGAGATGTTTTGTTTTTTTCAATTTTCTGTTATAATTCCAAATCACTAAACTGATGATAGGTTGTCCAATCGCAATCGGAATAATTAATAAAAGTACTTGGGGCAAAAAAGGAAATAGTTTGGAGTTGGTTACTAAAAATGCAGTTAAGCCTGCGATAAACCCATGCGACATTCTAAAAATATGAATAAAAAGCCAATAAAATTTATTTTTAGGTTTTTGGATATAATTATAAAGGTCAATTATACAACAATAAAGCCCAATGGTAGAAAAAGAGAACAATACAATCGAATAAAAAATATCTTTTTCCAAGTTCATAATGCCTAAAAATACAAACACAAAAGAAGTAACAAGCATACCAAGCGTCAAAACCCAATCCACAATTTGAGGTGATTGTCCTTTGTGCAAGGTTTTTATAAACAAAATCCGATATCCAGAAGCAACTTGATAAAAACTGATAATAGCAATCGGAATAAAAAAGTAAAATTTAGGTTTGAAAATACTCGCATTTACCGCAAGTACTGTCGTAAGAGTCATAGCCCAGAAGAAAACTTTGCCTGAAAGTCTATGAATAGTGCGTCCTTTTTTTGAGGTTATGGCAATAAATCCACTTAATAAAGTCAAACTTCCTGCAAAAATGTGTATAAATTTTAAAAATTCTAAAATAGTCATTGTGCTTTTTAATAAAAATTGTATGTCAGTCAAAAAAAAATATTTTTCAATCTGAATTGAAGTATGCAAATATAATATTTTTTTTAGAAAATAAAATTAAATTAGTTAATAATATAATGTGATTAACAAATTTTTAATATTTTTATGATATTTTTTTTATATTTTCAGAATAAAATTTTTATATTTTATATTTTTAAAAAATTTTAATTTGCATTAAGAAATATTGAATTAACTATTTTGGTGCAAGCGTCCACGCTTGCACCAGTGAGTATTTCGTGTCTACGCTTGCACGAAGTTCAAAATAATAGTTTTATTAACAATATCTAAATAGTTACGATTTTACTTCCTCAATTACCTCCAAAATTATTTTGCAAGCCCAACGAATTTCATCTTCAGTAATTATCAAAGGAGGAGCAATTCGCATCGCATTATCACAATACAAAAACCAATCAGTCATCAGACCTTTTTCCAAACATTTATCAATAATTGCTTTTAAGATTGCAAAATTTTCAAAAACAACTGCCAACATTAATCCATTTTGCCTTACTTGTTTGATTTTTGAATGTTTTAACAAACTTACAAACAATTGTCCTTTTTGTTCTGCGTCTGCGTATAATTTCTCATCTGTGATAACTTCCAAAGATGCCAAAGCCGCCGCACAACAAACAGGATGCCCACCAAAAGTAGTGATATGCCCTAAAATAGGTTTGTTTTTTAATACACTCATTATTTCTTGACTGCTTACAAATGCTCCAATTGGCATTCCTCCGCCCATTCCTTTTGCCAAAACCAAAATATCAGGAATAACGTTTATTTTTTCGAAACCAAATAAAGTACCTGTTCGTCCAAAACCTGTTTGTACTTCATCAAAAACTAATAAAGTGCCTGTTTGATTACATTTTTGTCTTAATTGCTGAAAATAATTTTGACAAGCAGACACAATTCCTGCCTCACCTTGCACTACTTCTATGATAACACAAGCCGTTTTTTCTGTTATTTTATCAATATCACTAAAACTTCCATAATGAATTTGAGTAATTTGTGGTAACAATGGTCTAAAATTAGTCTTAAAATTTTCTCCACCACCAATCGAAAGTGAACCTTGCGTAGAGCCGTGATATGCCTGAAAACAACTAATTATTTCGGTTCGATTTGTAAATTTTTTGGCTAATTTCATCGCTCCTTCTATGGCTTCTGTACCTGAATTGACAAAAAAAATATTTTGTAAATTTGGAGGCAAAAAATCTGTTATTTTTTTGGCTAATAAAACTTGCGGACTTTGCACAAACTCACCATATACCAAAACGTGCATATATTTGGCGGCTTGTTCTTGGACTGCTTTCACAACTTTTGGGTGGCAATGCCCTACATTACTCACAGAAATTCCTGCAATCAAGTCTAAATAAGATTTTTTTTCGGGAGTATAAAAATACATTCCTTCTGCTCTTTCTATTTCTATTAACAATGGAAAATCAGAAGTTTGAGCAATATTTTGAAGAAAAAGTTGTCGATGTGTCAGCATTTTTTTTTATAAATATAAATAATGAACCAATTTTTAATATGAGTTGCAAAAAAACGAATAAGTATTAAAACTATTTATTTCAATCTAAAAAATAAGTGAGTGCTACAAATGTAATGTTTTTGTCATTTGGAGCGAAGCCAAAAATCTCGTTTTTCGTTTACCAAACGTCATTTAACAAGCAGTTGCTTCACTTCGTTCAGCAAGACAAAGCATTACATTAACAGCATTACCAAAATAAATATTTTTTTTTGATATAAACAAAAAAATATTTGCAAAAATAGGTTTCTTTTTTTACTTTTGTGATAAATTCATAAAATTCATCATTAAAAATTATTAAAAAAAATGTTTACACATTCAGAAATTTCAAAAATTTTATTTTTAGATATCGAAACAGCACGAAATACACAATATTTTAAAAAACTCACGCCCGCAATGCAGGAAATGTGGAAACATAAATCACAATTTATCAAAACAGAAAACGAAGATGATACTCCCGAACAAAAATATTATGAAAGAGCCGCTATTTATGCAGAATTTGGGCGTGTGGTTTGTATTAGCATTGGTTTTGTGCATTTCAAAAAAAATGAAGAGGGCATAGAAGAAGGAACTATTCATCTAAAATCTTTTTGTAGCGACAACGAAAAACAAATTTTAGAAGATTTTAGACAATTGCTCAATGAAAAATTTAAGGACTGGAAACTTTGCGCACATAACGGAAAAGAATTTGATTTTCCTTATTTATGTAGGCGTTTTTTGATAAATCAAATCGCCATTCCTTATTCGTTAAATATACAAGGCAAAAAACCTTGGGAAATTTCACATCTCGACACAATGGAATTATGGAAGTTTGGAGATTATAAAAGTTATACCAAATTAGAACTGCTTTGTAATTTATTTGATATTCCTACGCCCAAAGATGATATCGATGGCAGTGAAGTAGGTACTGTTTTTTGGGAAGAAAAAAATTATACTCGTTTGTCCACTTATTGTGAAAAAGATGTGGTGGCTACTATTCAAGTGTTGTTAAAATATTCTTTGCTTGAATTGGCAAAAGTAAAAGAATAAAACCAAAAAATATACTAACATTTTCTTTTTTACGTTACTTCTATTTGTTTTATTGATTATTTTTCCCTATAAAAACTATGAAAAAAACTATTCTATTGCTATTGATTATTATTACTTTTTTTTTCAATCTCAACTTAAAAGCACAAGAAATAGAAGATAAAAAAACGTTTTATCTTTCCTTAGATTCGGCTTTGAATGAGCCTGATAGAGTAAAATATTTGGACTTGACTTGGCAATATTTGATAGAACTCCCCGAAACAATCGGACAACTCAAAAATTTAGAAGTGTTAAATTTGGGCTGGAATAAACTCATTATTTTACCCAAAGAAATTATCAATCTACCAAAATTGAAACGTGTGGCTTTGAATGATAATCCAAAATTGAATATGAAAAAAATATTTAGAGTATTGACGCAAATCAAAAACTTAAACGATTTGAGTATCGGATATTCTAATTTAAAAGATATTCCAGATGAAGTAGCAGGCTTGAAAAGTTTAGAATCTATCGAACTTTTGTGTGATTCTTTGGTAAATACTGAACACGTTTTTAGTGTATTAGCAGAAATAAAAGGCTTGGAAAGATTAAAATTTCATAGAAATAAAATCAGAAAAATTCACGATAATATTGGTTTATTGATGAATTTATCTTATTTAGATTTGAGTAATAACAAATTATCAGCATTGCCCGAAAAACTTATCAAACTCAAAAAAGTCCGCGAATTATATTTACATACCAACGAATTGACAGAAGTTCCTAATAGTATTACTAATATGAAAGATTTAATTATTTTGGATATTCATAACAATCGTTTGTCTGATATTTCTTCACGAATTGCTTATTTTCCTAATTTACAAAGATTAGATTTGAGTGAAAATAGTTTGGCAGAGGTTTCATCAAGATTATTCACTTTAAAAAGTCTAAAATCATTGAATATTTCTCGCAATGACATCAAAGAATTGCCGTCAAGCATTGCATTATTAAACAAATTAGAAGAATTAAATTTGAGTTATAACAGCCTTTCAGATTTGCCCGCAGGTTTGGATAGAATCAAAACATTGAAAAGTTTAGAAATTGCAAGTAATCCAAAAATTAATTTTTTACGATTTTTTCAACAAAATAACAAAGGTTTTTCGAGGCTTGATTATTTAGATTTATCAAACAATAAATTAGATTCACTTTCGGGGCGAATAAGCCAGATAGAACATTTAAGAGCATTAAAACTATCTAATAATTCTCTCACGCATATACCTGAGAGTATGGGCGAGATGCGAGATTTGAAAGAATTAGATTTAGGTGGCAACGCTTTTCGTGAATTTCCAACACCTGTAATGGCGATGATGAATTTAGAAAAATTGGTTTTAGATTTTAATAAAGTGGCTTATATTCCTGAGGATATTGCTAAAATGAAACAATTAAAAGAAATTTCTTTGCGGTATAATCCATTGCCTGAAAAAGAAGTGGATAAAATTCGGACTTTATTGCCACAGGTAAAAATTATTCGCTAAAAAAAATTATATATTTAAAAAAAAAACAAAATTATGTTTAAGCCTGATGTTATTTTTGCTCAAATTGAAAAAAGTTTGGATAGTTATGTAAAAAATTTAGATAATTATTCTGATAATCAATTTTATTTTAAATCTTCGCCTGAAATATGGTCTTTGGGACAAATGTATGCACATCTGGTTTCGAGTCATAGTTTTTTTATTTATCATATCAACAATTGTTTGCAAAAAAGAAAAGGGCAAGAAGGAGGAGAAAAAAATGAATTTGGAACAAAAATTTTAATTAAAAATAGTTTTCCACCTATCAAAATTTCTATTCCTGATGCTTGGAAAGGTGAAGAACCAATCGCTAAAACGATTCAAGAATACAAAGATATTTTTCCAACAATGAAAAATAACATGAAAAATATATTAGAAAACATCAAAAATGATGACCAATCCTATAAAACTTTGCACGTGGCGGCAGGTTGGTTGAGTGCAGTAGAATGGTTGCAAGTCGCTGATATGCACCTTCGACACCATTTTAGACAACGAGATGAGTTAGAAACAACCAGTAAAAATTTGTTATCTACTTAGTAGATATAAATTTAATGTAATATGTTAGAACTTTCCAAAAATTTAGAATTTTTGGAAAGTTTTGGTACAAAAATATATTTTTATACCAAAATCAATGTAAAAAATAAAAAAAGTATTAACTTTGCGACCTAAAAATCCATTAAAAAATACTTTAAAATCATGTCAAAAGAATACAATCCAAAAGAAATAGAAAATAAGTGGCAACAATATTGGCAGGAAAATAATATTTATCAAGTTGAAAATCAATCAGATAAACCAAAATATTATGTATTAGATATGTTTCCTTATCCGTCAGGTGCGGGTTTGCACGTGGGGCATCCGTTAGGATATATTGCCACTGATATTTTTTCTCGCTATAAAAAAATGCAAGGTTTTAATGTTTTGCATCCGATGGGTTTTGATTCTTTTGGACTTCCTGCCGAACAATATGCAATCGAAACAGGGCAACACCCTGCTATCACCACTGAAAATAATATTAAAACCTTTAAAAATCAATTATCAAAAATAGGTTTTAATTACGATAAAAATACAGAAATTCAGACTTCGAGTGCTGCTTATTATCGTTGGACACAATGGATTTTTGGGCAATTATTCAATGCTTATTTTGATAAAAAAACACAAAAAGCAGAAGAAATTAGTACATTGATTGATGCTTTTGAAAAAAATGGCAATCAAAATATTGAGGCTGTTTGCAATGAAAATACACCTATTTTTTCAGCAGAAGAATGGAAAAATAAAACTCAATCAGAAAAACAATCGATTTTATTGAATTATCGTTTGGCTTTTATTGCTGAAGCGACAGTGAATTGGTGTCCTGCTTTGGGAATGGTGTTGGCAAATGACGAGGTAAAAGACGGACTTTCGGAGCGTGGCGGACACCCCGTAGAACGCAAAAAAATGAAACAATGGATGATGAGAATTACGGCTTATGCGGATAGATTGTTGGAGAATTTGGAAAATTTAGATTGGTCGGAGGCTGTCAAAGAAATGCAAAGAAATTGGATAGGAAAGTCTATAGGTTGTGAAATTGATTTTAACCTCACCCCCTTGCCCCCTCTCCACTTGGAGAGGGGGAATATTCAGACTTCAAATCAGTCTGTTTATTATCCAAATCTATTTACAACAGAGCCTGAAAAATGGAAATATTTGAAAGAATTAGCACGAAACCACCGCAAAAACTCAACAGAAGCAGAAAATATTTTGTGGCAAGAGTTAAGAAATCAAAAATTAGGTTTCAAAATTAGAAGGCAACACGCTATTGAAGATTTTATTGTCGATTTTGTTTCTTTGGAAAAAAAATTGGTCATCGAAGTAGATGGCGAATATCATAATGAAAAAGAACAAAAAGAATATGATAATTTTAGAACTTGGACATTACAAAATACAGGTTTTAATGAAATTCGTTTTACAAATGATGAAGTTTTAAATGATTTGAACAATGTATTAGAAAAAATTAAAAATAGATTAAAAAATAATAACAGCAAAATAACAATCCCCTCTCCAAATGGAGAGGGGGCAGGGGGTGAGGTTCAAAAACTGACCGCCTTTACTACCCGCATCGACACTATTTTTGGCGTTTCTTACCTTGTGCTTGCTCCCGAACACGAAATTATACCAATACTAACCACCGAAACACAAAAAGAAGAAGTTGAAAAATATGTTCATTGGGCAAAAAATAGGTCAGAATTAGAAAGACAATCAGAAGTAAAAAATGTTTCAGGCGTATTCACAGGAAGCTATGTTATCAATCCATTTAACCAAGAAAAAATACCAATTTGGGTGGCTGATTATGTGTTGGCAGGTTATGGAACAGGCGTTGTGATGGGCGTTCCAAGTTCTGATGAAAGAGATTTTAGATTTGCAAAGCATTTTAATTTACCAATCCGTTTGGTGATAGAAGGCACAGAAGAAATGGAAAATCCAACCGAAAAAAAATATGGAAAAATGATAAATTCCGATTTTTTGAATGGATTGGATACAAAAGATGCCATCAAAAAAGCCATCGAATTTGTTGAAAATCAAGACATTGGACAATCAAAAGTGAATTTTCGTTTGCGTGATGCCGCGTTTAGTCGTCAAAGATATTGGGGCGAGCCGATGCCTATTTATTATAAAGATGGATTGCCTTGTTTGGTTGATGAAAGTGATTTGCCTTTGTTATTGCCTGAAATTAACGAATACAAACCAACTGCTGACGGCGAGCCACCTTTGGCAAGAGCAAAAAATTGGACATATAAAGGTTATCCACTCGAAACAACCACAATGCCCGGCTGGGCAGGTTCATCTTGGTATTTTTTGAGGTATATGGATAGTCAAAATCAAGATATATTTGCTTCAAAACAAGCCACAGATTATTGGAATCAGGTTGATTTGTATGTGGGAGGAACAGAACACGCAGTCGGGCATTTGTTATATTCGCGTTTTTGGACAAATTTTTTGGCGGATAGAGGTTTTATTTCTTTCCAAGAACCATTCAAAAAAATGATAAATCAAGGAATGATTCAGGGGCAATCGGCTTTGATGTATCGTTTGAAAAATCAAGATACTTTTATCTCTTGGAATTTAAGAAAAAATTATAAAGAAGAAGAATTGCAAGAATTGCATGTAGATGTCAATATTGTTGAAAACAATGTTTTGAACATTGAATTATTTAAAAAATGGAGAAGCGAAAACGAAAATGCTACTTTTTTGTTGGAAGATGATAAATTTATATGCGGTTCACAAGTCGAAAAAATGTCAAAACGTTGGTACAATGTAGTCAATCCTGATGATGTGATTGAAAAATATAGTGCAGATACTTTGCGTTTATACGAAATGTTTTTGGGACCTTTGGAGCAATACAAGCCTTGGAGTATGCAAGGCATTGATGGTTGTCATAAATTTTTGAAACGTTTGTGGCGTTTGTTTTATGACAATGAAGGCAATATCCAACTCACAGACGAAACCGCAAATCCTGCTGAATTGAAGGCTTTGCATAAATGTATCAAAGGTGTGAGAGAAGATTTAGACCGCTATTCGTTTAATACACCTGTGAGTAAATTTATGATTTTGGTAACTGAATTGATAGAATTAAAATGTCATAAAAAATCAATTTTAGAAAGTTTTTTACGCTTGTTAGTGCCTTACACGCCACATATTTGCGAAGAACTTTGGCAAAATGGATTGGGTTATTCATCAAGTATTTATCATTCAGAATTTCCTATTTTCGAAGAAAAATATTTGACTGAAAATGATTATAGTTATCCTATTCAAATCAACGGAAAAATGAGAGGCAATGTTACATTTCCACTCGATTTATCAAAAGAAGAAATTGAAAAAATGATAGTTGAAAACGAACTTGTCCAAAAATATTTAGAAGGCAATGTTCCTAAAAAAGTAATCATTGTTCCTAAAAAAATTATAAATATTGTGTTATAATCTATTATTCACTATTTTTTAAAAATATATGCAAAAGTTTGAAAATATAATCAAAACTATTTTTGGTGTGGGAATTTCTGTTGCAATTTTATTATTGTTATTGAATTTCTCAAAAATTGAAATAGGAAATGTAATGGATTGGGCGATTGGTTTTGGCATATTTGCGTGGCTTCTTGTGATTACTACCATTCCTTGGGATATTTATTTTGAGGCAAATAGCGTACTAAATCACGCG
Organism: Bacteroidota bacterium; assembly: GCA_004293265.1. Lineage (GTDB taxonomy): Bacteria > Bacteroidota > Bacteroidia > Cytophagales > Microscillaceae > RDXZ01. The sequence continues at coordinate 29,195 of RDXZ01000009.1, forward strand.
GCATTATCTAAAAAAAAGGAAATTAGTTTTGATGAAAAAGAATTAATTTACGTCAAAAAAGTTGCTTTTAATGCTTTGTGGATTGCGGTTTTGATACATATTATTTCTGCGATAGTGCTTTATTTGATAGCCCATTTCAAAATTAGTGTTTTGGGTTATTATGGAAGTGGTGCTTCTGTGTTATTGACTTTTTTAAGACCTTCTGTCCGATTTTATCAATATATTTCAGAAAGATTGTCTAATATTGGCTTTGAGGCACAATATCCGCGAGATGATGTAAGAGAATTATCTAATAAAGTTACTATTTTAGAACAATCTTTGTTGGAATTAGGAGCATTTTTAGATGAAGGAAAAGAAGATTCTTGGATTTTTAGACAAAATAAATTCACTGAAAAACACGAGCAAGATATTAAACTTTTACAAAAAAAACTCGCTTATTTGCAAGAATTGTTGGAGCAACAAAGCGAAAGAATATCAAGAGAAACCCAAAATGCTATCGCAGAAATCAATCGCGATGGCAAATTTGTGGATAAATTTGTAGAAAACTTAGTAGAAATTATCAGATTTATCAAAAAAGTTTAAAAATCAGTAACTATTTGGGTAAGTTAATAATGATTATTATATATCTCAGAAAGCGGTTTTAAGGTTTTAAACCTATAAATTCTTTAAAAGACTTTATAGGTTTAATATATTGATAATCAATGATTTATAATCAATAAAATAATTTAGGCAACTTCTATAGAGATTTAACTTCAATAACCCCGCGTGAAACGCGGAGAAATCGAGAAACATTATCTTAAAACCACTTTTAGAAGTATATATTCAATTATTTTCCTTTATAATTTGGTTTTTTCTTTTGTACAAAAGCCATTACTCCTTCAATAAAATCATCAGTTTTAAAATTTACTGCTTGACTTGTTGCTTCAGTTTCTAAGGCTTCGGCTAAAGTTCTTTTTTCTGCCTCTCTAAGATTGATTTTTGTTTGTTGTATGGCAATATATGCTCCCTTAGCAATATGTTCGGCAATTTTTTGCACATAATCATCAATCTCATTTTCAGCCACTATATTATTGACCATACCTAATTGATGAACTTCTTTGCCTGTTAGTTTTGCGGCAGTTGTCATCAATTCAAAGGCTTTTTGGTAACCGACAGATTTTACCAAATAATAAGAACCACCACCATCACTCGAAAGCCCAATATTTGTAAATATTTGACTAAACATAGATTCGGGAGTAGCAAAAGTCATATCACAGGCTAAGGCAAAATTTGCTCCCACGCCTGCGGCAACTCCTTTGACTTTGGCAATAAAAGGAATATTTAATTCCCTGATTTTCAAAGAAATAGGATTTATTTTGGTACGTAAATAAGTAGTAATGTCATATTCTTTTGGATTGAGCAACATCGTGCTATCCACCAAATCTGCTCCACTACAAAAATTTCCGTCTGCTCCTGTCAAAATAACAACTCTTGTGCCGTCATTTTCACATTCATCAATTTTTTCTTTTAATAGCAATAAAGTACTTTGACTTACTGCATTTTTGGCTTTGGGGTGATTGATAGTAATGGTTTTAATTTTATACTCATCAACGCTTACTAAGATTTTTTCCATTATTGATTAAAGTAAAAAACCATAAGAAATTAATGCACCTAAAACCGAAACGGCTGTCGCAATATAAGCACTCATATTTGATGAACTATATTCCATTTGTGCAAATCTTCCAAACGACCTCAATAAATAATATACTCCCGCAACGATAGCAATTAAAGGTAAAATTACTTTCATACTACCCAATCCTAAAAGTCCTGCAACGACTGTTCCGATTACTTTGATGCCTGTTGCGATAGTGGCTGTACTTGTAACGGCAGTTGTTACCATTAATGTACTTCGTGTTTTTGCGTGGTCTTCGCTACTCATAACTTTGTATATTTTTTTGAATGAATAAATTTTTTTCTAATTTTAAAGCAATATTACACATAATAAACCATAATTCCAAATAAAAAATTCAAAAAAATTAAATTATTTTTTTTCAAAATAATCTACTGCGATTTCTGCGTATATAAATTGTTTTTCTTTGGGCTGTATTTTTCCATAAGGAAATGATTTTGAACTTTGCCAATTTGTAATTTTTTGTTCTGATTGTAAAAAACCAAAGTTATAAGCTGCAGCATAAAATCTAACTCTTTCGGTTTCGTTATTAAATTTTTTATGGGCAAATATTTTTTGAACTACCCAACAAAACGCTTTCAAATATAGTAATTGCCAAGTCAAATTGCTCAATCTTTTGATTCTTTCTTTCCTTTCTTCTTTTATATCTTTATATTTATAATTGAAAATATTTTTTGTAGGATATTTATATTTTTCGAGCTGTTTTTCTAAGGTTTCGATAAAAGATGGCTTCATTTGAAAACGTCCTATTGAAAAATTAGCATAACTTTCACCGCCATTGACGTACAAAAGTTCTAAAGTTTTAACTTCTATAAAGTTTTTTATGTCAGAATATCGCACTATTTCAGGAAAAACTATAGCCGCACAACCTTTCCAACTCAAATTATCTACCACTAAATATTTTTCAAAAAGCGTTTGATTTTCTTTGATAAATTGTAAACTCTCGTGATATTGTTTTTTAAATGCCTTTTCAAAACCTGAACTTTGAGCCGATAAATTCAATAAATAAAACATAAAAAACAAAAAAAGAAAGTTTTTTTTTATAGTCATATTTTTTTTTGATTTAATTTATTTTATTTTTGTAACCATTAATTATCTATGCAAACTAAAATTTGTATTGCTTAAATTTTATTGCTATAAATGTAATGTTTTTGTCTTTTTGAGCGAAGCGAAAAATATGCGATTTCGTTCACAAAACGCCTTTCAACACAAGCAGTTGCTTCACTTCGTTCAGCAGGACAAAGCATTACATTCACAGCACTACGTTTAAATTTTATTGCGTAAAAAATTTCACAAATATATAAAAACAATTCTAAAATAACAAATAAAAAACTTTTTTTATAAGCAATAAACAATTATGTTCAAAATTTATTCTACCATTTTTATTTTTCTAATCAAAAAACGTGGTTGAAAAGTCATATAAAATCCATAATTATATTCAAATAGTTTTAGTCTGAGGTCATAATAAGGTTCTACTCTCAAAGAAAAAGTTAAATTTTCAGTGATTTTAAAATCTTTACACCAACGTAAAAAAATTAGTTCTCGAAATCTAAAAAAACGTTCACTACCTGTTTGTGCCGCAGAAATCGAACCATATAAAGCGCCGCCCATATTGGTCGGTCTAAAATTATTGGTATATAAATAATTGACTAAAAAATCACCTACTTTTGTTTTTATTTTGATATTAGAATAAATCCCTGCGCCAGATGTTTCTGTAAAACTTATCAAGGTAGAATCAGGGAAAACTTCTTTTTGAGAATACAAACCATATATTTCAGCACTTATTTTTTGGTGAAATGATGTTTTTAAACCGATAGTAGTGGCTAATTGGGTGGTGGCAGGCGGGAGCGTAGTGGCTTTGATGTCTTGTCCGCCTTGATGAAAAAAAGTATTTTGATTTGTCAAAGCAAGCGTAAAATTTTTTCGTTCCAATATATTAAAATCAATTTTAAAACCTGCCCAAAAAACTTCTTGTGTAGGTGGATTTTGTGCTAATTGTTTTTGCCAATCTATCCAAGTTTCTGTTTGCCATTTTTTTCTTTTGTATTTGATTTGTAAACCATTTTCAAAAGGTCTTTTGTAGCCTTGTTCAAAAGCATACAAAGGTTCGATAAGTTGATGAGCAAAATTGGCGTGAATATTCCCTAAAATAACATCAAAACTATCTTTGATAGAGGTCTTTGCGTAACGCATACGGAAGCGAGGTTGGACTTGGGTAAATTCAGTATTTCCAAAATCTTTTTGAATATTTGCACCTATTTCGATAGAAAAATTTTGATGTAGATGATAAACCAACGAAGGAGTAAGATAATATCCAAATATTGTTTCGCCTAACAAAACAGGGCTAAAATATTCATTATTTCTCAAATATCCTTTTGAAAAACAAGAAAAATAAAGATTGTTTTTTTGTGTACTATCTAATTGAGGCAGGTTTTCTGTCAAAGATTGATTAGGTAATTGTGCCAATAAATAACAATATTTCAAAATAAAAAAGGCAAAAAGTAGATATAATTTTTTCATTTTATTTTTTTTGATAAGGAAATAAAAATAGCAATAATACAAAAAAACTACATCAAAAAAGAATTTTTTTCTACTTTTTCTTTTAATTGTTGTTTGAATAATAATAATTTTTCTTGGATAATTGATGATTCAATTCCTATAATTTGTGCGGCTAAAATTCCTGCATTTTGAGAAGCATTTAATGCCACAGTCGCCACAGGAACGCCATTGGGCATTTGCAAAATAGACAACATCGAATCCCAACCATCAATCGAGTTATGAGATTTGATAGGCACACCAATCACAGGCAAAATTGTCAAAGAAGCAATCATTCCGGGCAAATGTGCCGCTCCTCCTGCTCCTGCAATGATGACTTTTAAACCATTTTGAACCGCATTTTGAGCATACTCGAACATACGCAAGGGAGTACGATGAGCAGAAACAACTTCAGCTTTGAAAGCAATATTCATTTCTGTTAAAAAATCAGCTGCAGGTTTCATCAATTCCCAATCGGATTGACTGCCCATTATAATTCCTACCATTTTTTTTTTGAGTAATAATTTGATAAATATTTTAGGTTCTACTAAGATTTATACGATTTTTCTATTGAGAACTGTAGTACACACTTTTAGTGTGTGTCCACACACTAAAAGTATGTGCTACAGTTTTTATTTTCCGTATAAATTTTAGAACAACCATATTTTATTAAAAAAAATATTAATTTTCGTTTTTTTTGTTGCAAAAATACAAATAAAATCTATGATTGCAATTTTTTTCTAATTACAATTTTTTTAGTATCAATTTTTTATCAGAAATTTATGACAGATAGAAATTTTAGTCTATGTTTTTAAAGATTTTTGAATGTTTTGAATAGGCACAAAATCACAATAAAATTTTCTTCCATAATTTTTAAATTTTGAATAAAACTATCTATCTTTGCAAAAAAACTAAAAATAATTAATGTGATGGACGAGTTATTCAAAGAACTTTTGCCTTTTTTTCCTTCAAAATATCATGCTTATCATCTTTCTTTGGAGGATAATATTTGTCATTTTTCAACATTGCATTGGGGATATTATCTGCTTACATTTTTGGTAGTTACCCCTGTACTTTTTTTGCTTATTTATTGGGAATCTGCGTATAAATACGCTAACCCATTCACACACAAACCTATCAAAAAAATATCATTAAAAACAAATATTACCACGTTTTTGGTTTGTGCTTTGGTTGGTTTGATGATGACTTCGATTCCTTTTATATTGTATAGTGATGATGTTACAAAAGTGAGCATAGACGGCAATAAAAAAGAAATTAGAATTTATGGTATTTTTTCTACAGAAACTATCCCTTTTGCAAAAATCAATCAAATAAGTAGTGAAATCATAACAGAAAAAGATTATAAAAAATCATTTTTGGGTGAAAACGGCACAACCATAAAAATAATCACAGATGCAAGTCCAAGTTATGTGCTTGTGTATAGATTGTATGGCAAATTGGACGGAACGCAAGCAGGCAGTAAAGCGGCGGCTTTGAAAGAAATATTTAAAATCAATGAAAGTCTTAATAAATATTTACAAAAAGCAAAACAGCCCTAAAACGCTTGTTAATCTGTTATTTTAACGTTTTTTTTATCCTCAAAACTATTTTTTTTGAGTTTTATAGCATTTTTTTCTCATCAAAAACACAATTTTTATGAACATTACTTTAATTCAAACGCATATATATTGGCAAGATGTGGCGGCAAATTTGGCTCACTTTGAAGAAAAAATTTGGCAAATAAAACAAAAAACAGATTTGATTATTTTGCCCGAAATGTTTACTACAGGTTTTTCAATGGACGCAAAAAATTTAGCAGAAGTCCCCAATTTAACAACTTTTAAGTGGCTAAAACAAATGGCAACTCAAACAGATGCCTGCGTAATGGGAAGCTATATGGTCAAAGAAAATGACGAATATTTTAATCGTTTGATAGCCATGTTACCTGACGGAACTTTTTATCAATACGATAAAAGGCATTTGTTTAGAATGGCAAACGAACATCAAAATTATACTTTTGGTACAAAAAAAATTATTTTTGAGTGGAAAAATTGGAAAATTTGCCCACAAATTTGTTACGATTTGCGTTTTCCTGTTTGGAGTAGAAATGTAGATTGTGAATATGATTTGCTGGTCTATGTAGCCAATTGGCCTCAAGCACGCAAGCAGGCGTGGAATGTGTTGTTGCCTGCGCGTGCAGTCGAAAATTGGTGTTATGTGGCGGCAGTCAATCGCATAGGCGAAGATGGAAAAGGGCTTCAATACTCTGGAAACTCACAAATTGCTGATTTCAAAGGCGAAACAATTTGGCATCAAGACAACGGAGAGGCAATTTTTAGTTATGATTTAGATAAAAAAGAATTACAAGAATATAGACAAAAATTTCCTGCTTATTTAGATGCTGATATTTTCGAATTAAAAATAAAATAATTTCTCTAAAATTTCACTGATTTTTTTAAGGTTTAATTTAAGATTTAGTTTAAGATTTAATTTGATATATTTTTTATTTTAATTACCTTTGCAAAGAAACAAAATTATTTTTAATTGATAAAAAAAACAAAAAAGATGACAGATTTATTTCTTACAAGTCGCTTAACTCCTATTTTGGAGCAAGTCAAAAATTTTATCTTAGATGAAATTATGCCTTTAGAAAAACATATTCATAAAGGTTTTCATTATATTTCACAAATTATTATCGAAGAAAAACGCCCCAAAATACACAAATTAGGTTTGTGGGGCTTGCACCTTTCAAAAAAATTAGGTGGTTTAGACCTTTCATTAGTTGAATTTGGGCAATTGAGCGAAGTATTAGCACTTTCTCCTTTTGGACATTATGCGTTTAATTGTCAAGCACCTGATATTGGTAATTATGAATTATTACATCAATTTGGAACAGAAGTACAGCAACAAAAATTTATGAAACCTTTGATAGAAGGAAAAATAAGAAGTTGTTTTGCTATGACCGAACCAGAATTTGCAGGCTCAAATCCTGTTAATTTAGGCACAACAGCCGTTTTAGAAGGCGATAATTATATCATCAATGGGCATAAATGGTACACATCTTCAGCCGATGGCGCAAGTTTTGCTATTGTGATGGCAGTTACCAACCCCGACAATCCACCACACCAAAGAGCAAGTATGATAATCGTACCGACAGACACAAAAGGCTATCAGTTTGTACGTAATATTTCTGTGATGGGTGATGAAGGCGAAGGTTGGAGTAGCCACGCAGAATTGAGGTTCGAAAATTGTATCGTTCCCAAAGAAAATTTGATTGGACAAGCAGGAACAGGTTTTGCCTTAGCACAACACAGACTCGGACCCGGACGTATTCATCACACCATGCGTTGGATTGGAATTTCTGAAAGAGCCTTAGATATGATGATACAATATGCACTCAAAAGACAACTGAATATTGGTGAAAAACTAGCTGATAAACAAGTTATTCAACATTGGATTGCAGAATGTAGAGCAAATATCAATGCGGCAAGACTAATGGTTTTGGATACTGCCCGACAAATTGATGAAAAAGGTGCCTCTGCCGTCAAAGATTCTATTTCAATGATTAAATTTTTTGTTCCTAAAATTATGCACGAAACTTTGGACAGAGCCATTCAAGTACATGGTGGTTTGGGCGTTTCTGATGATACTATTCTTTCTCATTTGTGGCGACACGAAAGACCTTCACGCATATATGACGGGGCTGATGAGGTGCATAAATCAGCCTTAGCCAAAAGTATTTTCAAAAAATATCAATAAAAAAAAAGAACTTTCCAAAAGTTTGAAACTTTTGGAAAGTTAGCCATATTTTAAATAACCCAAACAGATAGAAAAAAATTATTTTTCAATTAAAAAATGCAACAACAACACAGAACATTGGCTTGGATACTTTTGATTTCACTCAGTTTTATTTGGGGAACGTCATTTATTATGATAAAAAAATCATTATTATTTTTTTCACCTTATCAATTAGGTTTTTTAAGAGTTACTATATCAAGTTTGGCTTTTTTACCTTTGAGTATTTTTTATCTCAAATCAATTACCAAAAAAGATTATTTACATCTATTTATTACAGGTTTTTTAGGAGTACTTTTATCAGGAGTTTTGTTTCCGATTGCTCAAAACAATGGTGTAAGCAGTTCTATTACTTCTGTTTTGAATGCTACATATCCAATTTTTGTAATGATTTTAGGTTTATTATTTTTCCAAGAAACGATTAATAAAAATCAATTTTTGGGTTTATTGTTGGGTTTTTTGGGCATCAGTTTTTTAATTTTGTTCAATGCCAAAGGAGAATTAAAATGGAATTACTTTGCTATTTTTGCTTTGTTGGCAGTGCTTTGTAATGCTGTTTGTGCGCATTGGATAAAAATTTATCTCAAAAACATCAGTGCCTTAGGTAGTTCGAGTTTATCTATTGTTTTACTTTTACCTTTGGCTATGGTGGGAGTTTTTGCCACTGATACGCCAAAAGTTATACAAAGTAACGCCAATGTATCACAAGGAGTTTTATTTGTTACTTATTTATCGATTTTTGCTACTGCGTTAGGCACTTGGTTATATACCAAATTATTACAGATTTCAAGTCCTATTTTTGCTTCCTCTGTTGCTTATTTGATTCCGATTGTTTCTATTTTTTGGGGAGTTTATGATGGAGAAATATTGAGTTTTTGGCAAATTTTAGGCTTTTTAGCGGTGGTTAGTGGCGTATATTTATTAAATAAAAAGAAGAAAGAAATACAAATAATAGAAGCATAAAAGCAAAAAAATATGAAAAAATATGCTATTATTGTCGCGGGTGGTGCGGGTGCGCGTATGCAAAGCGAAATTCCAAAACAATTTTTATTATTAAAAAATAAACCGATTTTGATGCAAACCTTATCTATATTTGCCTCTATACAAAATATAGAATTGATATTGGTTTTGCCTGAAAATCAACTTGTTTTTTGGGAAAATTTATGTAAACAATATCAATTTAATATTCCTTACACATTGGCTTTGGGTGGAAAAACACGCATAGAATCAGTAAAAAATGGATTAAATTGTATCAAAAACGAAGAAAGTTTGGTCGCTATTCACGATGGCGTGCGACCTTTGATTGATATAAAAACAATCGAAAATAGTTTTGAAAAAGCAGAAAAAAATGGAAATGCAATCACTGTAATTCCTTTAAAAGATTCTATTCGACAAAAAATAAACGAACACGAAACCAAAACAATGAATCGTGATGATTTTTATTTGGTACAAACTCCTCAAACTTTTCAAACAAAACTTATTCAAAAAGCATATCAAACTAAAAATATCGAGCATTTGACAGATGACGCAAGTGTTTTAGAAAATTTTGGAGAAAAAATTTATACAATTGAAGGCAATTATCAAAATATAAAAATTACTACGCCCGAAGATTTGATTATTGCAAATGTTTTGTTTGTTGAATAAAATTTGGTAGTGCTATAAATCTAATGTTTTGTCTGATTTTAGGTTTAAAATTAGACTTATTTTAAAAGAAGCGAAAATATACTTTTTCATTTACAAATTACCATTCAATAAGCAGTTACTTCACTTTGTTCAGCAGGGCAAAACATTCATAACACTACCAATTTTTATTATTATTTTGAATTAAATTTATAATTTTTGCTTTCCAATCTGATATTTCGAAACCAGTAGGATTAGAAGAAAAATCTTTTCTTAATCGACCAAACGTACCTTTATCATTGACATAAGCTTCCAATTTTCCTAATAACCGTACTGTTTCAAGTGAATTACCACTTTCTTCAAAATCTTTGAGTAGATTTTTTAATTCTGTCTCATTTTTTAGGGAATTAACTTTCCTTTCAGATTCTTTTGTTGTTTCTTCCTCATTAGCAAAATTACTCGAAAAGTCATTATTAAAATCTTTTGAAAAAATAAAAGGAAACTCTTTTTGATAAATTTCTTTATATTCTTTGATTTCTTTGATGCTTTTTTTTTCTTTTGAAAATAACTCAATATTTTCATTTTTATTACTCAACTCAAATAATGCTGTCCAAATCTCCGCTGTAACATCATAATCATTGTTTTCAACTTTAATTAGAATTTTACGCTCTTTATAATCACAAGTGGCATAAACACCTTTTTTTAGATGTTTAAAAAACAAACCATTTTTCCAATACAAATAGTTTTCTGCTTTTGAACCATATTGTGAAATAAAACGCAAGAAAAGACTTTTAGGTAAAAATTTAGGAAAATGAATTTCAAAAGATGTTTCTAATTTACAATAATCTAAAGCGAGATTTAATCCATCTTCATTGGTGCAAGTTGGAGATAAATATTGTGGTGCTACATACAAAGTTTTTCCTTTCTTTTCTATTTCAAAAATCAACTCAAATTCTTTCATTAAATCTATCCAAACATTTGGTGTAATACCTGATGTTTTTATTTGCTTTTTCACATGTACAAAATCAAATTCGCCTTTGCCTTGCAAATCTTTTGAAAGAATTTTATAAATATAATCTGATAACCAAACAGGATTTAAGAAAACATAGTCTTTGAGTTGTTCAGAAATATTATTTTGATAATGATAACAAATAATCGCCCCTGTTTCGTGTAAAAAATTAGTAAGTGTTTGGATTTGAGAATCATTTTGCAAAATCTTTTTCTCTGTATTGTCATTCTCTTGACAAAGTTTTTCATATGCCTCAAAAGATAAAAACATTTCTTTTTGATTGGCTAAAAGTGCGCGAATATCATCATAAACTTTGGGAAAAGGTTTTGCTAAATGATCTAAATGATGTAATTGATTAAAAATACTTTGTTTTAATTTTTTTATGTCTAAATCATATTCTTGTGTGTCGTTTTCTTTCCTCAAATGTATTTTATATTTTAAATTTGCGTCGTCAGTTTTACAAGTTCCATTTTCTTTGTTTTGAATTTCAAAAACAATATTTTTAGGTGCATAATTTTTAATGCTTTCTCGCCAATATTCCAAAGGATACATGCCTTTTTCCTCATCTTGTTTGTTGGTTTCCGCGTCCCACACCAAAAAATACATAGCATTATTACTCAAAAATAAAGAATGTGTAGCGTGATAATATTCCTGACCGCCAAAATCCCAAAGTTTGAGCGTGATATCTCTAGGAAAATAAAAACCAATAACAGATTTTTTTGTTTCTTGATTTATTTCAGATTGTTTTTTTGTGATATCTAACGAACTTTTTAATAATTTTTTTTGAATCCCATCAGGAAGTTGATTGATTTTTAATGTTTCTTGTTCTATTTTTTGGTCTAAACTCAATAAATTATTATTTTCTATTTTTATTATTTCAAGAGCAACTCTTTGTGCTTCTTCAAAATCAGGCAATTCACTCACGGGAATTGTCCATTCCTCTATCAAAATACCGTGTGTTCTTTCTTCTTTGGGAATAACAACAAATTCATTTTTCCTAAATTGATGTGAAAGTGTAGTTTTCCCTGCTTCTCCATTACCTATCCAAATTACCTTTGCCTCTGCGTTGATAATTTGCCCTTCTGCAAGTGCAATAAAGTAGTTGCGGACATCTTCTAAGACATCCTCAGGTTCATAATCAAAAATATATTTATCAAAAATCTCTTTGGGAATATTTTGAATCGGATTGCCTACTAAATAAAGTTCTTTAAGTTTTGGTAGATCTTTTAATAAATTTTTATCAAAAAAATCTAAATTATTGTTGCTAATATTTAAGTATTCTAATTCTTTAAACCTTTTAAAATCATAAGTTTTAATAATTATTTTATCATCATTACCATTTGATATAAATTTTGATATAGCATCTTGTAGTTTTTCATTTTTGATTCCTGAAGTTTTTCTAAGATATTCTTTAAACGACAACTCATTGTCTTCAGCAAGACAAATTTGATTATTGCTTAAATCCAAATGTTTCAAATTAAATAAATCTTTGAAAGGTTCGATAAATATTATGTGATTACTTCTTAATTCTAACTTTATTAATTTTTTTAAATCATTCAATGGCTTTAATGGTAAGTTTTGTAATTCGACGATAGGTCTAATATCATCTGCATTCTTCTCCAAACAACGAGATAAATTTAGTACTTTTAATTCATTCAAAAATTTAAGAGGTGAAAAGTCTGATAAAAGCCAATTATCTTCTAAATTTAAATACAATAGATTTTTAAACTTTTTCAAAAATGAAATATCTTCAATTTTATTATAATGAGATAAATCTAACCCTATTATATTTTGGTTGCTATCTAATAAATAAGATTTGGAATTTTGAAAACCATCCCATTCTATAAATTCTTTAGCACTTCTTGTAAACTGCTTCAATTTAAAACCAAGTATTTTTTCTAATTCAATAATTTGTAATGGTTTATTCATATTTTTTTTGTATTTTTTAATTTATTGTTCTAAGAACTTAACAAGGTTTAAATAGATGTTTTATTTTTGCAAATTTATGTTTTTTTTGATTTATCAAGCCTTTTAAACATTGAAAAACCACAAAATCAGATGTTTACTTTCAATGGTTATTTATTTTCTTACCCTTCTCAGTGCGTCAAAAAGTGCGATAAAACCTCAATTTCACGTTTATTTGTTCAGCACATTTTTATTTTATACAAAGATAAGAAATTTATTTTTAGAAATATAAATTATTTGTAAAAAAAAATCAAAAATTAATATTTATAAAATAGACCTGTTGCAGATTGATTTACAATAGATTAAAAAATAAAAAGATGTAAATAATTGATAATGAATTAATTATATTTTATCTTTGCAACCTAAATATTAACAATATGAAACTAAATATAAAGGACTTAAAAAATGGTCGTCAGTGGCAATCAAGCACTGGATTATCAGAAGAAAAATTTTATAATTTACTAAACACATTTAAAATGTGTTATGAAAAACAAAATAACAACCAATCACTATCTGAAGGACTATCTAATTTAGGTATTAAAAATCCTATTTTAAGCACTTATGAAGATTGTTTATTTTTTGTTCTTTTTCAATTAAAAAATGGGTTAACTTTTGATGTTTTAGGACTTATTTTTAATACAGATGGAAGTAATGCAAAACGTAATTTTGAACGTTATTTAGTTATCTTAGAGTTGGCTTTAGCAGAAAGAGGTTATGTACCTAAACGCAATTTTTCAGATGAAAAAGAGTTTTTAGCGTATTTAAAAGATGAAAAAGAACTTATTTTTGATGGGACAGAGTTTCCTATTGAACGTCCAGATGATAGAGAAGAACAAAAAGAAGCATTTAGTGGTAAAAAAAAACACACGTAAAAAAAGTTTTACTTTTGTCAAATAAAAAGCGTAAAATATTATATATCAGTAAAATATATGTAGGTGCAAAACACGACTTTGGTATGATGAAAAAAGAGTTTTCATCTGATTTGAGTTGGTTTAATGAATTTTCTTTATTTTTAGATAGTGGATTTCAAGGATTTGATAAATTGTACAAAACAAAAGAGTTAAAAATTACTTTTAGACGCACCAGAGCCAAAAAAGGAGAAAAAAAAGATTTGACAGACGAACAACTTTTACACAATAAAGAAGTAGGCAGTGAGCGAATTTTTGTAGAACACGCTATTGGTGGTTTAAAACGATTTAAAATTCTTTACAATCGTATAAGATTGAAAAAAGATGATACACTTAATTCCATAATAAACTGTGCTGCAGGGCTGTGGAATTTTTATATCGATTCATAAAATATTGATTTTCAAGTAGCAACAAGTCTAATAAATTAAAACTCTGTTTTAAAGTTGGAAGCTAAATAATTACAATTTTTTTCAATTATATATTTTATAAATTTGGAATTTATCTAATAATATGATAACTTTGTGCGTAGGTACTTTGAGTAGATTGTAATAGATTTAATATCCAAAATTTACAAAAAAAATTAGATTAGTTCAAAAAATAAAAAATAAAAATATGCCTTATTATTATCGATTAGGGAATATCCCCCCAAAAAGACATACACAATTTAGACAAGAAGACAAAAGCTTATATGCCGAAGAATTGGTAAGTTCTCATGGTTTTAGTGGTATTTATTCCAATTTATACCATATTTATCCACCGACAAGAATTAAAAAAGTATTGGATTCTGTTCGATATGATACAAAAATTATTGAAAATCAAGGATTGAAACAAACACACCTCAAAACTTCTGTGGCAGGAATTACAGGAAAAGATTTTTTAGATGCCCGAAAAGTACTCTTAAAAAATAACGATTGTGCCATTGCTATCTGTAATCCTGAAAATAAATCGATGGATTATTATTATAAAAATGGAGAAGCAGACGAAGTGATTTATATTCATGATGGAGAAGGATTTTTATATTCTCAATTTGGAAAACTCAAAATTCAAAAAGGTGATTATGTAGTCATTCCAAGAACTGTAATTTATAAAATAGAATTTGATGAAAAACCTGTGAGATTATTGATTATTGAATCGATGTCTGCCATCGAAACCGTCAATCATTATCGTAACAAATTAGGGCAATTATTAGAACATTCGCCTTATTGTGAGCGTGATATTCACCCACCACAAGAAATATTTACCGAAAAAGAAAAAGGTGAATATCTATTAAAAATAAAAAAACAAGGTTTTTTACATCAATATTTGTATGAACATAGTCCTTTTGATTTGGTAGGTTGGGACGGATTTTTATATCCTTATACTTTTTCTATTTATGATTTTGAGCCAATAACAGGGCGTATTCATCAACCGCCACCTGTTCATCAGACGTTTCAAGCACATAATTTTGTGATATGTTCGTTTGTGCCTCGTTTGTTTGATTATCACCCATTGTCTATTCCTGCACCTTATAATCATTCTAATATTGATTCTGATGAGGTTTTGTTTTATGCAGAAGGAGAATTTATGAGTAGAAAAGGCATTGATAGAGGTTCGTTCACATTGCACCCAGGCGGATTGCCTCACGGACCGCACCCTGGAACCGTAGAAAAAAGCATTGGTGCAGTTCGCACAGATGAGTACGCAGTGATGGTCGATACTTTCAGACCTTTGCATCTCACCACTGATGCTTTGGAATTTTTAGATGAGAAATATCCAATGAGTTGGTCAGAATAAAATCAATACAACATTTTTCTTATAAAAACTTCTCTCCGATTAGGATTTTTAAAACAAGGTTAGGCTTTTGATGCAAACCTTGTTTTATTTATTTAACGCGAGTTTGGGATAGTATTTATTCATAAATAATTGATTTTCAATTATTTACATACAAATATTATTTTTATTAAAATATTTTGACTGGTCATTTGAAATAATAGTCAGACTTTCGTAAATTTCGGTACAGAATATAGTACTACAAAAAAAGGTAATAAAATTTTGAATTTTATTACCTTTTTTATTTTTTATTCTGCTGCAACAGCTTTTTTATCCTTTACGCGAGCTGCTTTACCCATTTTACCACGCATATAATAAATTCTTGCTCTGCGAACAAAACCTTGTTTTACTAATTCGATAGTAGCGATATTAGGGGATAAAATTGGGAATACTCTTTCTACACCTACGCCGTTAGATACTTTACGGACAGTGAAAGTTTCACCATTTGTATTGCGATTTTTACGTTGAATCACAATGCCTTTGAATTGTTGGACACGTTCTTTGTTTCCCTCGCGGATTGTTACGTGAACATTGATAGTGTCACCTGATTTAAAATCTGGGTATTTAGCACGAATTGTAGAATTTTCAGATTCAACAAGTTTTTTTATTAACGCATTCATAATATTTTTATATATGGATAAGCAATCAAACTATTATTTTCAAAATTGGAGTGCAAATATAGAATATTTTTTTATATTTTACAAAAAAAAATAAAAAAAAATATTTTTTTTATCAATTTTTATTGATAATGTATTGATTTTTAGGATAATAAGGCAGTAAAATCAACTTTTTTTAAGTATTAAAAAATATTTTTATATATGTTTTAAAAATAGAAAAAGTTGATTTTATGCCAAAAATGAATTAGTTTTATTTTAGAAATGTTATATTATGTTTTGGTATTGCTATTAAATAATACTTTGTCCTGCTGAACGAAGTGAAGCAACTGCTTGTTAAATGGCATTTTGTAAACGAAAAAGTATATTTTTCGCTTTGCTCAAAATGACAAAAATATTACATTTGTAACACCACCAAAAAATTTATAACTCAACATCACAAAGAGTAAAACCTACCATAATTTTTTAACGAAAACAAGGGTCAGACGAACTTTCAAAACGCGTTTTGGACTTGTCAGGGTTGATGCGTACATAAGCATTGACTTTTTCGCATTTCCATTCGATAACAAAAACATAAATATTTTTGTCTTTTGAGTTTGCAAACTTAAATTTCAATGTGTTCTCGTCAGAAGGCATTAGTTCAAGTTTCTTATCTTTCATTTTTTTGTTGCTATAGTAGTATTGCCCATCCATAGATTCAAAAATCTGTTCACCACCTTTGGAAGTATATGCTCTGCCCGTTTGTGCCATAGATAAAAAAGGAAGTGAAAAAAAACAAAAACATACAAAAATAATTTTTAACATACAAGAATAATTTAAAAGTGAAAAAATAGACTTCCTGCGAAATAACCTTCCCTCTCTCAAAATGGAGAGAGGGAAGGGTGTGAGGCTTAAAAAAAACAATTTTGCAGGAAGTCTAATGTAGTTCGTAATACGCCAATTTTTATTTTCTTTTGATAAGTTTTAAGTTGACAGCATAAAGTTAAAATCTTTTTTTTTAATTTCCAAATAAATTTCCAAATTTTTTTTGCTGTAAAAATTTTGTATATATTTGAAATTTTTAAAAAAAATATGTATTTGGACAACCGATTTACCCCTGCTTGTGTCCCACAAACAGTCGTTGGTGTAAGATTTGTTTGTTACAACATTCCCTTGTGGGACACAAGCGAGGGCGTAAAACATTAATATACAAAATTTTTATACTAACATATATTACAAAAAAAATTTATAAATTCAATTCTAATAATCCTTCTGGTAAATCTACTTCAATAATTTGATTGGTTTTATCTACTTTTTTGACAATAGCATCTACCCAAGGAATCAAAACCTCTACTTCATTATAAGTCATACCTAATAAATCTTGATGTGGACTTTCATAAAAATTACTAATTTTTCCTAAATTACCTTTTTCAACATCAACCACCACATATCCTAATACTTCGTGTAAAAAATATTCGTCTTCATTCAAATTAGGCAACATAGACAAAGGTAGATGCACTTCTAAATGGACTAATTTTTGGGCATCATCTACATTATTTGACTCCTCTAACTTTACGATTGCCCTTCTATTTGGTAAAATTTCAATTTTTTTTATCATAAAAGGTACTAAAATATTCTTTTGTAGCAACAAAATTGACTTCAAATTCGTATAAGAGTTAGGTGAGTCTGTATCCAACACAAGTGCAATTTCTCCTTTTAGTCCGTGTGTTTTTTGAACATAACCTAATAAAAAACAATCTTCTTTTTTCATTTTTAAATTTTAATAAGTGCAAAGGTACAAAATTTTATCTATTAAAAATA
The DNA here is from genome assembly GCA_004293265.1 of Bacteroidota bacterium. Classification (GTDB taxonomy): domain Bacteria; phylum Bacteroidota; class Bacteroidia; order Cytophagales; family Microscillaceae; genus RDXZ01. The sequence goes on from RDXZ01000009.1 coordinate 46,919, forward strand.
ATTTTTTACCTCAAATTTATTGAAAAAAAATGTTAATTTTATGACAAAATATTAAATATAACCATTTTTTTACTAACTTTGTGAAAGAATATTAGGTTAAAAATCATTACTTAAAAAGAAATAAAAATTAATATACTTGTACTCATTTTAAATTATATGAAAACAAAGTTTCTATGGTTTGTAAAATTATGTTTGCTATTTTTAGTAATCAATAATTTGAAATCACAAACAATTACATTAACAGATGCCTGCACAGCACCTACTATTGTAACGCCAGGAAGTGGTGCATTTGTCAGTGCTAATACCTATCTCAATGCAAATGCAGATGTAACCGCCGCTATGACACCTGATGGTTTTATTCCCGCTTGTGCAGCTGCCAACCAAAGAGATGGCTGGTTTGCTTTTACCGCAGTAGGTACTTCTATGGTCGTGTCTTATACGCCTATTACAGCCGAAGATGTAGCAGTAGCCGTTTATCAAAACACTTGCCCTTTGCCAAATGCTACAGGTACTATTTTACAATGTGCCAACTTATATGGTGCAGGGGTTACGGAAACCGTAAACTTAAGTGCTACCGTTGGGGTTACTTATTTAGTACGTGTCATTAAAGTATCAGGTCCGAGTGCCGCTATGACAGGAAAAGTTTCTGTTTATACAGGACCAAGAAGTTTATCATCTGGAGACTTATGTACTGATGCAGGTTCTACTACTCGTACACTTTCTACCACAAGTTGTAACATTCCTTTTGATATCAATGCGAGATTTTTTCATAATGACCAATATACTACCACTTGTACGGGGGCTTTACCTACTTTTGTAGATGGTTGGGCAAGAATTGATTTACTTTTAAATCAAGCCATTAGAGTTTCTTATACACATACCACAAAAGATGCAGAAATTGCTATTTATAGTGGAGGTGCAGGCGGAGCCAATGCTACTATTTGTACAGGACTTGCTATAAGAGCCTGTGGTAATAGTGTAGGAATTGCGTCAGGGCTTCCACTCACAGAGTTTGTCGATTATACTTCTACCTTGGCAGGAATCAATACTTTTTATATCAGAGTAACTAATCGTACAGATAGAGCCACAATGACAGGAACTTTGTGTATTACAGAGTTGATTGCAAGAGATGCTTGTACTAATGCTATTGAAGGTATTAAAGTTGGAGATTGTAATGTTCCCTTAGATGTTCCTTCTACCTTTGGTGGAACTGTTAGAAATAATACAGAAAATGGTATCATTTCTGGTGAAACAGATAGCACACCAGATGTTTGGACTTATTTCATTGCACCTTTTACAGGTATAGTAGCCATAGAATATAACGGAGCTGCAAGTAGTACAAACTGCGGATTTGCAGTATATGAAACCTCTTCACCTGGTACTTTTTGTACTGATTTGAATACTCCTACTCCTTATTTTGCAAGACAACCTGACTTAAGTCCTGTGCAGTTAACCAATGGAAGTAATCCTTTTTCAGGTAATTTTTTGATAAAAATTACAACAGGACGGAGATATTATATAAGAGTAGTAAATGCAACAGGTTCATTGATTACAGGTTCTTTGTGTCTTTATAAAAGCGATAAAAAAGCTGAAGATTATTTTCATACATCTGCTTTATTGAGTAACACAGGTGCTGATTGCGGTATTCAATTTAATTTATTAAGTAGATATGAAAATAATGGATTAGCAGGTACATCACTCAATAGTATCAATTGTGTATCTCCTAAAAACGCTATCAATGATGTTTGGGCTTCGTTTCGTCCCGTAGTCGGTGGTACATATATCATTGAATATAACAATGATAATAAATCTTCAACAGTGGCTAACGATGTGATGTTGTCTGTATATAGAATACCTGTTACTAGCGTAGGAGCTGATTTTGGAGGAAAAGGGGCAGATACTTATAGTGCGATAAGAGCCGCAGGAGCAGCTGCAAACTTAAATAATGGACAAGTATCATCTGAAAGTACAATAACTATTTCAGGTTCATCACTACCAATTCAAACAGGCGATTTAGATGGTAGCGGGGGAGATAGTCCTAATGATGATGGTTTTCCAGCAGCATACGGAGAAAGGTGGTATAGAATTGGGGGAGTAGCAGGACAAACTTTTAGAGCTCGTTTTGAGGTAACATCAGGAACAGCTGCTTTGGAATGTGTCGAGGTGAGTAAAGCAACAGGTAATATTATTTATGCAGATGTGCCAAACTTTGATATTGGTAATAATCCAAGTATATTAGCGCTCAAACAAGGCATCACACAAGATCTAGGTGGTACAGCTACAAGTGACTATTATATCAGAATTATTAGAACTAGTCCCCTTACTACTCTGACAGGAAAATTAATTATTTATTACCCTAATACTAATGGCTCAAATATGCAATTAGTGAATACTATGTGTGCTGATAACTTAATAGAAGGTATAGAAACGCTTACCTTGACGGGTGCAAATATAGCCACAGGCTTTCATTATTTTATTCGTGTAGCCAACAAGGCAATAGGTTCAACAATTGGTACTTTATGTATCCGCGATAATTCAGTAACGCAAGGTGATTTGTGTAGCAATGCCACAGGTTTGTTGGTTGGGAGTTGTGATGTTAATTTTGACGTTCCACTTACTTTTAACAATAACCAGCCTTTACCTACGGTGCCTTTGTGTGGAACAGGATTTTTTAGAGATGGTTGGATTTCGTTTACCGCCACCTCCACACAAACAACAATAGAATATAAAAGTGATAACAACGTAGCCTTAGCAGTGTATAGAGGTTCTTGTTCCAATTTAATTTATTTGAATTGCGTTAATAATGATCCTGATGATGGTATCGAAAGTATCAAAATAAGCAATGCCATTGTCGGTTTGACTTACTATGTACGCATTATGACTTTAAAAAATGTAGCCGTAGATGGAAGTGTTTGTATTTATAACAACAATGAGCGCGATGTTTGTGATGATAATGATATGGTTACACGCGTAGTGGGCGATTGTAATTTACCTTTTGATGTGCCTGCAAGTTTTGACAACAGCACGTTAGCAGGTGGAGGCTTTGTGCCTTATCGTGATTTTGGTCAAGCGTTTCCTGTCACAGAAACTGGTGGCTCTTTGACGCAAACCATCTTACCTGCTTATGCTTCTACTTGTGATGGAAATTTAGCGGCAATAGATGGAACTTTACTTCCTAACCAAAGTGTCGCTAAAGACGCTTGGATACGAGTGATAGGCAATGGAGGTGATGTAACTTTACTATATAACAATAGAGAAGCAACCTCAAATCCATCTTTAATTATATATACTGCCTTAAAAGCAGTAGGACCTGTCAATTGTGGTTCTGGGTTAGATGGAGCAGGAAATGGCACAGCTGCCAATCAATATGCTTGTACGAACAGAGTAACCACTACAAGTCTTCAAACCGAATCTGTTACTTTTACCACCAATGCTGGGCAATTGTATTTAGTGAGGATATTAGATTTAACAGGAACAGGTATGACAGGAAGATTGTGCGTATCAAGTGGACGACAAGATTATGAAGACCCTTGTGTAAACGTAGCAGGAGGTCTGCCAGGTCCAGCGGCAAGACAAGTAACAGTAGGTCAGTGTAGTATTCCGATGAATATTGTAACAGGATTAAATACTTGTTCTGTGCCTAATACATCTACTAATATTCTTAGTGGAACTTATACTATTTATACAGAAAATTTTGATAACACAAATTGGGTTTCAAGTCCTGTCGACAATGATGCTTGGAATACTAATAATAGTCGTACATCTTCTGGATACGCAGGTGTGAGTGGTGGCAATAATATGCGTATGCGTAACTCCATTACCGCAGGTACAGTTTGTACTTTGACAAGTGGAACTATTTCTACCCTTACACTTACAAATATCACAGTTTTATGGGGCGCAAGACGTACTGGTAGTGTAGCCGCCTTGACTTTTGAATGGAGAAGTGTAGCAGCTGGTACTTGGAATAATGTTACATTTACTAATGTTGCCAATAATGATACTTGGGCATTGATAAATTCAGGAACAAGAATTGCACTTCCCGCAGGGGCAGCTGGTCTAGTCGATTTGCAATTTAGATTTACTATTATTTCTGATGGTAATGGTGGAAGCACTAATGATAATTATAGAATAGATGATTTTAGTGTGCAAGGTAATTTAGCGTCAGGACCTCCAACTAATTATAACGGAATCAATATTTTAGATTGTGCAGGCAATAATAAGGATTGTTCGGGAGGTGATGTATGGGCAACCGTAACCATTCCTTCTATTTGTAATCCGACTACAGCATCATCTTTTACAACACAAGTGACTTGTACGGGTGCAGGGTATAACTGGAATACTTCTAACAATACTTGTTCTTGTCCAGCAAATACAATTCGTGCTACTTATCCAAATACTTTTACAGTACAATATGATAATAGAGATGGACTTTTAACGCCTGCTACAGATGTTAAAATGGTCGTCTATGATGCTTCGGTGGTTGGTTTTGATTGTAAAAATCAAAATACATATAAATGTGTAGGTTTTTCAGACAACGTGGGAGAAGGAATTGAGAGTTCAACCATTCAATTTGCACCTTCTATGCCTTTGACACCTAATTTCCCAGCATCAGGAAAAACTTATTTGATTCGTATTATAAATAAAAGTACAACTGCAAGTGCTTTTGGAACTTTATGTTTGATGTATGGTTCTTCTTTAGCAAGTTCGATTTGTCCGCCTCCTAATTGTTATGGAGAGTTGGAGGGTGAGTTTGTACCTTTTAATGTAAAAGGTGGAACTTATGTTGATGTGAATACGCCCTCACGAACTATTCCTAATTGTGTAACACCAGGTGGTAGTAGCCCTGCTACTAATACTGATAATCCTATTCGCGCTCAAGGTTGGATGTCGTTTACGGTACCTGCTACGGCGAGTTATACTGCCGTAACAGTACAATATAACAATGACTTAACTTCAGGAAACGACCCTAATGCGGCGATTGCAGTTTATACTGCTCCTAATATGCCATTGCAAACGGGAAGCAATGTTTGTCCTACGGCACCTAATACAACTCCACCAGCAATTCTTGCGGCTAATTGTGTAGATGTATCAGGAAATGCAAACGGTGTACAGTATCTCGCGTGTTCAAACGCTGTATATCAAGGACCTGAAACAATGACATTTACCATTCAAAAGGGAAGGACGTATTATGTTCGTATTATGAATGTTGATAATGTGTCTAATCCATCAGACTTAAATGGTTTGATTCGTGTGTTTCCTTTTGCACAATGTAGTCCAGGACCTGAATTGGTAACTGATGGTAAATTTGATATGTGGCCTGATATAAAAGCAACAGGGGGCGTACCACTCACAGCCGCTACAAGAGCAAACAACACTACTCCTATTTGGGTTACCGATTCGCCTTCAGCTGCTCAAGATGCTGCAATGACTGCTGCAAGAGATGCTTATGACACAAACTTAGATGCTTATGTATTGCAAACACCTAATGTAGAATTTGATGACCCTTATCCTAATAATTTGGATAATAACTCAACCACAGGTATTGCTCGTTTTGCTACTGATTATGGATTTGTAAGAGATATTAGCAGTGCAAGCTTACCTGCAACAGGGGCAGGAAATCCACCTACTTCTTTGACTTATGCACAAGCAAGGTCAGAACAAGGAGAATTAGGACCAGAAGGACGTTATCTCATCAGACAAACCCCTTGGACAGTAAAAGGTGATTGGTATGGTTATGGAAATGGCTACTCTGGTTATGGTGGTAATTGGGGTTGGGGAAATACTAATTATTGGTATTGTGCATCAGGCAATGGTGGTTCAGGTGACGAGGCTTGCGTTGTTATCAATAGAGGAATAAGATATGGTAGTACAGACGGGACTTATAATGATATACAAGCCAGGTGGACAAATACAGGAGTTTATGTAGATAGACCAAGGGCGTTGCCAGATACAAGAGAAGCTAATTTTATGATTGTCAATGGTTCGTATGACCCAGATAATTCTTTACCGCCAGGAAAAGTATGGTGCCAAACTATCAACAGAGGTGCAGGGGCAGGAAAAGTTGGTTATTATATTTTCTCTGTTTGGGTACAAAATATGATTAGTGGAGGTAGAAACCTTGATGTGCCTATGATGAGAATGACTGTCTGCGATATGGAAGACCCTGCTACAGGTGCTTTGCCTGCTGAATTAGACCTTGACCCAAGTGCCGCAGTAAGATTAAGCCGTTTACCGGGCGTAACTGACGTATTAGGAACAGGTGGAGCAATATTAGGAACTGTAAGACATCTCCCGATTCCACCAGTAGATAGAGTAAAAGCACCAAGAGTTGATTTTTCTTACGGTGCAGCTATGACTTGTAATTTGAGCTCTGAAGCAAGAGATAGACGTTTGAAAACTTTAGGGGCTTCGTTTTTAGTAACCGAAACACCTGATAGATGGAAACCTATTCGTTGTGTATATCGCGCTCCTCAAAACATTACTGAAATGAATATTTGTTTAGAAAACTTATCATTAACTAAAAATGGAAATGACTTTGCCATTGATGATATTTCTTTTTATGAATGTTTGAATCCTGATGCAGAAACTTTTGATAAATTATTGAAAGGCGACCCTTGCGAATTAACAGATAACCCTCAATCAGTAGATATTTTGTTGGGTGCAAGTATGTTAGATTTCTCTGGTAGATTGATAGGGGATAGAGTAGCATTAAATTGGCTTACTACCAAAGAAGACAAAACTTTACGTTATGAAATTCAAAGAAGCCATGATGGTACTAATTTCTATACCATCGGTTCAGAAGATGCAAGAGGAGTATTAGCAGGAGTAACCGCAGAATATAACCATAACGACAGAGATTTACCATTAGGCGTAAAAACTTTGTATTATCGTTTGAATATCGTTGAACTAAATGGTTATTCTCGTTTTTCTAACGTAATTGTAGTCGGTTTAAATAGTATCGAAACTTTTGATGTAAAACTTATTCCAAATCCTGTAAAAACAAACGACGAAGTAGAAGTTCGTTTCAATGTACCAGAAGGAATCGCTAACATTGGAGTTTTTGATATGATGGGAACTCGCTTGATGACAACTCAAATGCCAACCACAAACGGTGAAAATCGTTTGATGATTAGCACAAAAGGAATGATTGCAGGTATGTATTTAGTAAAAATTATCCATAATGGAAAAACAGTTACTAAAAAATTGATAGTTCGCTAATCATTTTTTTTGAATAAAAAATAAAAAAAACCATACACTAAGTTTTTAGTGTGTGGTTTTTTGTTTTTATCTCTCATTTTGATATTTATATTTTTTTTTCGTTTAAATAAATTTTTTTTTGTATTTATAAAAAAAAATATTTATATTTGTAAAAAAATTATAAAAAATAAATATATAAAAATATGAAAACAAGTGATTTAATCGAAATAGGCGTATTGGTCATCGTTGTTATGTTCGCCTTAGCTATGTTAAAAAGCGTTATTTGGTATGGACTTTTATTTGGTGGCGGTTATGCAGTCTATAAATTAGTATCTAATAATTCAAAACAAATAAACAAATGATACATATCAAAAGTTTTGTTTTTAATGCTTTCCAAGAAAATACGTATATTTTATATGATGAAACTAAAGAGGCTATCATTATTGACCCAGGCTGTCAGATGCACGCAGAACGCGGAATTTTAGATAATTTCATAGAAAAAGAACAACTTAATTTGGTACATTTGCTCAATACACATTGTCATTTAGACCATGTGTTTGGTAATTTATACTTTCAAAAAAATTATAATTTAAAATTAGCCATTCATCAAGCAGATGTACCTGTGTTGGCGGCTTGTACAATGGTGGCAAAAATGTATAATTTATCACCTTACGATGAATCTTTGGCTGATATTTTCTTGGAAGAAGGGCAACAAATCAAATTTGGAAACACAATCTTAGATATTTTACATTTGCCCGGACACGCACCTGGGCATCTTGGCTTTGTCAATCACACTGAAAAATTTATCATCAGTGGAGATGTGATATTTAAAGGAAGTATTGGAAGAACAGATTTTCCACTTTGTAATCATGATCATTTGATGGATAGTATTAAAAATAAACTTTTTTTATTGCCCGATGATTATATTATTCATACAGGACATGGACAAAGTACTACCATTGGAGATGAGAAAAAAAACAATCCTTTTTTTAACTAATAAAAAATATTAAAAAAAAATGCTACTTTCTTTGGAATTGTCAAAAAAACAGTATATCTTTGCTAAAAAATAAATCAAAATATTCAAAATAATTTTTATATGTCAAATAATTCAACAGACAAAGCTGAAAAACTTAAAGTTCTCCAAAGCACAATGGAGAAATTGGATAAAACTTTTGGAAAAGGAACGGTAATGCGTTTGAACGACGCAAGAGTGGAAGATGTTGCAACCATTTCAACTGGCTCTTTAGGATTGGATATTGCATTGGGCGTAGGTGGCTTCCCGCGTGGACGTGTGATAGAAATTTATGGACCTGAATCATCAGGAAAAACAACGGTTGCTATGCACGCCATTGCAGAAGCACAAAAAGTGGGTGGAATTGCGGCATTTATTGATGCAGAACACGCTTTTGACCGCTCTTATGCTGAAAAATTAGGCATCGATACAGAAAATTTATTGATTTCTCAGCCTGACCATGGCGAGCAAGCCTTAGAAATTGCAGAACATTTAATTCGTTCAGGGGCAATTGATATTATTGTCATTGATTCAGTGGCGGCATTGGTGCCAAAAGGTGAGTTAGACGGCGATATGGGAGATAGCAAAATGGGTTTACAAGCAAGGTTGATGTCGCAAGCATTGCGTAAATTGACAGGAACTATCAATCGTACAGGCTGTTGTTGTATTTTTATCAATCAATTACGCGATAAAATCGGCGTAATGTTTGGTAGCCCAGAAACAACCACAGGTGGAAATGCTTTGAAATTTTATGCTTCTGTGCGTTTGGATATTCGTAGAATAGGACAAATCAAAGAAGGTGCTGATAGTGTGTTAGGAAACAGAACAAGAGTAAAAGTGGTAAAAAATAAAGTGGCACCACCTTTCAAACAAGTTGAATTTGATATTATTTATGGAGAAGGCATTTCAAAAGTAGGTGAAATTTTGGATATTGGTGTTGAACTGAACGTCATCAAAAAAGCAGGCTCTTGGTTTTCTTATAAAGAATCAAAATTAGGACAAGGACGCGAATCTGTCAAAGATATATTGATGCAAAATCCTGAATTGATGGAAGAATTAGAAAGAGAAATCAAAATCAAAATCGCTGAAGACGCACCAAGAATGGACGCAAAAGCCAAAAAGAAAATGGCAGCTGAGGAAGATGATGAAGAAGAGGAAGATTAATATTATTTCTTAATTTTTTATTGACAATATACAAAAAAATATCACTTCTAAAACAAAATTTTAAAGTGATATTTTTTATTTTTTTTGAGGTAAGTTCAAAATAATTTATATTTATAATCAATTGATTTTCAAGTATTTATAAATAAAAGTTATTTTGATTAGGATTTTTTTAATGATAATTTTAAATACTTTTTCATAGTATTATTACTCAACTTCTGTTAAAAATACCTTGCAATCATATTATGATTTATTTTTCTTTTGCGATTTATTTATTTATTTACCAATACTTTATCAAAATCAATACATAGAACATTATCTTCATAATCTTCTATCAAAGAAACTAATAAGTCAAGTTCTTCATATTCAACACTTCCTATTGGGTGAGAAATCTGCATAAGATCCCAAACTCGTTTTAGTGCGTTTTGGTATTGTTCGGTGGAATTAAGTTTATGGTTCATAAGTAATTTTTTTTGCGTCTATTTTATCATATTCAACATGTGTTCCTATCCAAAGAATAAAAACAAATTTTATTTCATAATCTACTTCAGTTATCAAACGAAAATCATTCCCTTTTATGTTAAAAATTACTCGATTATTTCCTAAAATACTTGCATTTCCAAATATATTTTTAATTTCATTGGGTGTACTCCATTCTTGTTGTTTAGTAATAATGTACCAATCTCGTAATGGCTGTTCTGATTCGGGATAAATCTTCCAAAAATTACGTAACGTACTTTTCGCTATAATTCTCATTTATTTAATAAAATATATAATTTGTCTAACTGTTTTTCGAGATTTTGGATTTGTTTTTCGTGCTTATCTTCGTTTTTTTGAATTTGTTTTTGAAGGTCGCTTATATAATTATCTTTTTCCATGAGTAGTTTTTCGTATAGTTTTTCCGTGCCATTTACAATAGAGTTGATATAATTTGCTGAATTTCCATCCACTTTACAATTATTAAAAACCATTTTTGTATCAAAACTTACCAGACCTGCTATACTCATTTCTAAAGCATCAGCAATAATTTGCAATTCACTAAAAGATATATCCTTATTTCCATTCTCAAGATTTTGATAATTACGCACTGTCATATCTAATTTTTGTGCTAACTGTGTTTGAGTAAAACCTTTTAATTCTCTTAGTTTTTTAATTCTATCTTTAACTTCTGCTAATTTTGTTGTGATTGTCATAAAATAAATTTTATTATGAAGTTTATCTTCGTGTTAAGTGAACTTTATTTCCAAACGCAAAAGTAAATAAAATCGTTTACATATCAAACAATTAAACTAAAATTTTATTTATGGATATGGATTTTAATAATGATATTGAAGGTAAAACTACTCTACAAGATCCAGAGTCATTGCGTAGGCAAACAGAACTTATAAATTACTCTGTAGAAAAACGGAACACAATACTTGAAAAAGTATTTGGTAGTAAAGTAGCAGTTCTTAAAGATAAGCAACAAGAAGCACTAGTAGCCAAACATTTCGAACACGAACTAAAAGACTACACAGCATTTCGTGAAGCGCAAGGAGCTTCACTTAAAAAATTTCTTCAAGAAAGTTTTAATCGACTTACTGGTAATCAAGCGAGACAAACGGGTAATTCTTTGGTAGCAGATACTGACAATTTTATTTCTACTACAATTAAATCTGAAGCAGATTTAATTGATTTGATTAAGACGCAGGATTCCATAAACCAAGCTATTCCAAATACTTATCTGAAATCCAGAGCAGATGAACAATTGAAAAAAACTATCGATAACTATTATGTAACACTTGAATTAATATCTACTGAATTTCATAAAAAAATAGCAAGTACCACAACAAAATAAAATTTAGTCATAACTTTAACCATTATAGACTTTAAAAATCTATAGTGGTTTTTACTATTACAAACTATCATCTAAAAAAAATTATGAATAACATCTCCAAAATATACAGTTTCTTTATTACCTTTTCGGGTGCAAAAAAAGATATACTACGTGAATGTAAAGAAAAAGAACACATGAAATATGCTGTGTTTGGTGCTCTCGTTTTGATGACAACTTCTTTTGCTTTTATTTCGGGGACTTTCGCTGCTTATGAATTTGCACCAGGTTATCCATATCTTGCTTTTTTGGGCGGTATAATGTGGGCGTTATTTATTCTTTTGATAGATATTGGTATATTGATGACTATCAAAAGAAGTGATAGAAATAATTGGGTATTTGTAGTGATACGAATTTTAGTAGGAGTTTTTGCTGCATATGTTGTTTCGAAACCTTTAGAAGTAGCGTTATTTCAAAGTCAAATTAATTTTAAAATGGAGGAGTATGGACGTAACAAATTAGTTAAAAATGAACAAGAAAACAAACGTATTGTAGATTCTTATGCGAATAAGGTAAAAGATATAGATTCTGTAATTGTCAAACAACAAAAAGCACAAAAAGATATTTTACAGATACCATCTTTGACAAAAGAATATACAAGCTGTAATGGGGAGGCACAAAGTATTTATGCAACTTATCAAACTTGTGCGGGTGTAGTGGCGAGTTTACAAGGCAAGTATCAAGGCAAAATGTTAAAAGATTTCAAACTTTATGATGCTAATATATTTCAGGCAAACCAGGCTTGTGCGAATTCTAAGCTATATGAATATACACAAAAAAATAATATTTGTAATGTATTAAAAAATAAACTCGATGTTGCACAAAAACAATATGATGATTGGGAAAAGAATTTTGTGCCTACAAAAAGAAAAGAGCAAACAATAATAGATTTGAATAAAACACAAAAAGATTCCACACTTACAAATGTTCAAAGGAATTTAGAAAAATTAGATAAATTAAATAGAAATTTACCAAGAAAAGTAGGCGTTTTGAGTCAGATAACAAGTTTCTACCCTAATGATCCTGATAATGAAGGTAATTTTCAGATTTGGTTGGGTATTTTTTTGGTGCTGGTTATTGTAGAAATAGCACCCGTATCTGTAAAAATGATGGCACCACAAAGCGATTATGACTATCGTGAGAGAGCTCAAGATGATGCTGAGAGGACACTCACTGGAAAACCTCTTCTTGATACTACTATTACAAGTTCTATCTATTATATATCTTATTTAAACGATTTAAATAGTACAAATTCGGATAATGAATTGAGAGAAACTCGCAATCGTTTACAAAAAAAGTTAGATAGTTTTTATGAATTTATTGAGTATATTTTTTCACATCAAAATAGATTTGCTAAATATGTGGAAAAAGAAGAATATAAAATAACACGAATACGAACAAGAGAAAGGTTAAATATTGAAAAGGAGGCAAAAAAAAGACATTTCTCTTTATTTAATTGGTTCAAGTGGAAAAAGAAGAACAAAACAAATAAAAAAGAAGAAGAAAAACAAGCACCCGAAAGTGAAAGTGGCAATATTGAGTCAAGAAACGAAAAGAATGGTGCTGAGTCGATGAATAATCAAACAAATAGAGAAAAACTCGCTGATGCTATGCAAAGTAATCTTGATAAATTTGTTACTAATTTCTTTAATGATATAGATGAAGCTATGAAAGCATACGAAATAAAACGTGAATATAGTTACAAAAATAGTAACTTAGGAAATGAGCAGGAAACTAAAAACTCTGAAAAAAATAAAACAAACCCATAAAAAAATGAAAAATTACATTTTAATATTTTCTTTGATTTTCTTAACAAGTTGTCAAATAAATACAAAAATAAAAGATATTTTAGCAAATCCTGCAAAATTTGAGGGACAGGAAGTTGTTATTTCTGGTGTTGTAGTGGCTTCTACAAATATACCGTATCTTTCAAAGTATTACACTTTAAAAGATGAAACAGGCGAAATAATAGTTTATCTCAAAAAAGGTAAACAAAATGTACCAAACGAAGGGGCAGAGTTTACAGCAAAAGGTAAGGTTATACAAAATGTAAAGGTATTTGGTGGTCAAAGCATTCATATAGAAGAATCTCAATAACTTTCTAAAAACTAATTAAATTTATTTCCACCCAAATAGGTTTTTCTGTATATAAAGTCAAGGTTATTTATTTTTAAAATACATCTTTATTTTAAGTTTCGAACAAAATAAATACTACACAAAAACAAAAAAAAGCAATAAAATTTTAATTTTATTGCTTTTTTAGAGCTTCCTGTCGGGATCGAACCAACGACCTACTGATTACAAGTCAGTTGCTCTACCAGCTGAGCTAAGGAAGCTTTTTGATTAAAGAATTTGTTTTTTCCTTAATTGTGGTGCAAAGGTAAGATGTTTTTTTATAACTTCCAAATTTTTTGGAATATTTTTTTTAAATTTTTTTATAAAAAATATTTTGGTGGATAATTTTGATAAAAAAAATGTTTTTTTTGATTTTTTTTGATAAATTATAGAATGTTTTAATTATTTTTGCGTTTGAATAGTAAATCTTAAAAAGAATTATTGTATGGTCAAATATTTTTTTCTTGTATTGATGTTTTCTTTTTCTCTGTTTAATTTTTGTGAAGCACAAAAAATGAATAGTACAGAAGAACAAATTTTTCGCTCGGAGGCAGTAAAATTTATTCAAAATTTTTATGCTGAATTGCCGTTACTTTTACCAAAATTAAATGATAGTATTCCAAAATCAGACGAAAACGAACAAGGAAAACCTATCATCAAAAAAGTAACGAACAAAGATGTTTTTATTGATAAATTTTTTCCTAATCACGATATTTATGTCCATAATGATTTAAGCCCTGACGACGAAGCCAAACGAACAGATAAACGCGTGATGACTATTGAGGAATATTTGCCAGAGTTAAAACGAATTTATGACAATAAAAAAGAAAAATTAGTTTTTACACTCAAATCTGCTTTGGGAAAAGAAGTTAGATACAATGGACAAGCACAAGAGGCTTATTATTTTGTAAAAATTGAAATAGAACGAAAACTAAAAGGGGCTTATTTGGGCTTGCAATACACCGAAAATGTAAAAGCATTGGATATTTATGTCAGAACTTTGGACAAACCTGATACAAAATTATTAAAATTTAGCATCATTGGTATTGATTTCAAAAGCCGACAAATCAAAGAGCCAGGCGCAATGACAATGGAAGAAGCCACAGCACAAGGACTGAAGTTTTTTGATGAAGAAGAATTTGAAAAAGCATACAAATACTTAAATTTTCATTCCAAAAACAAAAAATTTGCCCGAAACTCTAACGCATCTTGGGCAATGGCATATATGAATTTTTGGGGAAGAGGTACTGAAAAAAATGACAAAGAAATGGTCAAATGGCTTGATTCGTCAGCAGATAGAGATAATTTATACGCTTTGTATTTCTTAGGAGAAAATTATTTTTTTGGTGAATATGGGGTAGAAGAAAATGAAAAAAAAGGACTAAAATACATCAGAAGTGCCGCCAAAAAAGGTTTAGCAGAAGCACAATATTCGCTGGGCGAAAAATATGAAAAAGGACAAGGCGGACTAAAACCTGATAAAAAAGATGCAAAATATTGGTACGAAAAAGCCTCAAAACAAGGACACGCAAAAGCAAAAGCCGCTTTAAAAGCATTAAACGCAACAGGAGGGAAGAAATAAATTCTTACATACCAAATTTATTTTAAATGTGAGTTTAACATAAATTTGGTATTTTTTTGTTCAAAATAGTATTCCAAAACTACTTCATTTTGATTTTTGCCCAAAAACCATTGGTGCTATTGCCGTCAGTCTGCAACAAAAAATCATAAATTTTCAATGTTTTTTTAAATCTTCCTACAATAAACAATTCTTCATTTTTATCAATAAAAGCATCTGTTACTTCTTCGGTTTCCTCTCCTTGCCCTTGCGTGAGGCTTTGTACTTTTCCGTTGGTATCTATCAAAGCCAAAAAAATATCTGATTTTTGTGTTTCTGTTCTTAAAATATTTTCATTTTCTTTGAGAATATCTTTGAAAAAACCACAAAGCCAAATGTTATCAGTACTATGATTATACAAAATTTTTGTGCCACGACTTGTTCCGCGTCCTTTGATAGTTTTTGCCCAAGTAATATTGCCTGCATTTGAATATTTAGCAAAAAAAACGGTTTCTAAGGCTTGTAATGAGGTAGTAGGATTTATTTTGATAGTAACTTTTCCAAAAATGGATAGCCCAAATTTAGGTTTGTTTGATAAATTTTGACTTCCTCTTATAAAACCTGTCAAATAAATATTATTCTCTTTGTCAGTGGCTATATCGGTTACGTCTGCGTTTGTTCCCATATTTTTGACCCAAACGACCTCGCCTGAGGCAGAATATTGCGTAGCAAAAATATCAGCATTATATACCCAGCCTTCACCATAAAAAAGTTCGTGGCTACTTGTCAAACTTTTTTTACCAAAATTTGCTTGTCCTGTAATCGTTCCGACAATTGTAATATGGTCAGATTGATGTGTAATAATTTTCCAAACGTGAATTCCTGTCAATAAGTTTGTACCGCCTGAGGCTTGTCTTACCCAATCAAATTCTCCTTGTGCGTTGTATTTAGCGATATAAATATTTTTTGAATGAATGGGTTGTAAAATATATTTAGAAAATTTGGTTGTACCCGTAAAATTTCCTGTGATATAAATATTGCCATTTTTATCTGTGGTAATTGACTTGACTAAGGTTTCAGAATTTCCATTGATTTGTTGTTGCCATCTTAACTTTCCATTTTCATTTAAAGACAATAAAAACACATCAAAATTACTTTTAGGCGTGAGTTCTTGGTTATCAAAATTAAAACTTTCTTTGAATTGTCCTGCTAAAATAATATTGGTATCGCCCAAAATAGCCATATCTTGAATCGGAACTTGCAAAGATTTTGCCCACTGAATCTCTGAATTTTTATTGATTTTAGTTAAAAAATATTTTCCATCTCTTTCTTTTAATAATATCTCACCTAATTTTATTTCTTCGGTCATAAAACCTGTCAAATAAGAATTTCCTTGACTATCTACCACTAATTTTTTTACACCTGCTCCATATAAACCTCCCAAAGAAAGAAATTGAGATTGTGCAGATAAAAAAACACTCGGAATTTGAAAAATAATAATGAAAAATATGCACACCCAAGGCTTGATGAGTAAGTTTTTTTTTAGTATATTTTTATTATCAACAAAAAATATCAATTGTATAAAAAATTGCTTCATAAGTATAATGTTAAAACCTATAAAATCTATCAAAAGAATTTATAGGTTTGAATATAAAAATTAAAATCAACTAAAAACAAAAATTAAAGAGCAGCTTTAGTAACCTTGCTGACAGCGGCTACATTAAAAAAACCAACAGCTTTTTTCTTTGAGGCAGTATTTACGTTGATGATATTAGTACGAACATTAGAAGGTGGACGCGCAAACAAACCACCATTTTGAAGTTGGTCGCCTACTTCTATCAAATAATAATAAGTTTCTAAGGTAATCGAATGAATTTCTCCCGAAATTACATCACCTTTGTTAAGAGGTGGAAGTCTTTCATCTCCTGTTCGATTAGAATTATCAACAAAATCAAAAGAATTTCTACGCAAAGGACGTATAAAAGTGATACCATTTATGCCTCCACCCGGACTAAATCCTGCATCATAAGCAGTGGTAATAGCCGTAGGACGTATATTTAATTTACCATTTTTAAAACCTTTTATCCAATAACAATCGCCCAGTTCTGGCAAATCACGTGCATACAATTCTGCAAAATAGCCTTTGATACCTGTGATGTCCCGTTCTCTAAATTCGACTTGCAAAGAATCAATAGCAGGTACTTGATTCATTTTCGAGACGGCTGAATAAGTTTCGCCTTGATAAGTAACTGACAAAGTGAAAGTATTGCCAACAACTCCAATTTTTTGTACTCCAACAGGAGTCCAAGTATAATTTCCGTTGTTATCATTATCTACAAAATCATAAGTAGTTCCGTTGTTAGCAACCACTTTTACTATTGCTCCCAAAGCAGGTTTTGCGGGAGAATTATCTAAATAAGCCGAAGTGATTGTCAAACGAATGAGTTGTTTTCCTTCTAAATTATTCAAAAAAGCATCAATGGCTAATTGTGGTTCTCCTTTGTTCAAATTGACATCGACTATATCTTCACAACTGAATAATAAAAAAGTAATGGGTATTAACAAGGCTAAAAAAATCTTTTTCATATAAAAATAATGTATAAATTGATATTTATTTTGCATAAAATATATGATTAAAAACATATATTTATTCGCAATTGTTTTTAAATAAGTAATAATTTCTAAAAAATATTACATTTTATTTTCTATTATTCTTTTTTTTGTTTCTTGGATTAAAATTATTAGGTGTTGTTTTTTTCTTGGTTTGAGAAGCATCTTTTTTTGTTTTTTTAGTTATTTTTGGTTTTTTATTACTTTCTTTTTTTTCGTGGAATGCGCCTTTAAAATCAGGATTATCTGCTTTTTTCTGGTCATCAATGGCTTTTTTCATCTCTTGCATTTCCTCGTGAGGTGTATAAGTAATTTCGATAACGCTTGGCAATTCAATTTCTGGGATTTTTGTTTTGATAAGATTTTCAATTTTTTTGATGTGATATTCTTCTGCCATATTGACAAAACTAATTGCTTCTCCTGCTTGGTTTGCCCTGCCTGTTCGCCCAATTCGGTGAACATAATCTTCGTACACAATCGGTACATCAAAATTAATCACGTGGCTCACTGCCACTGCATCTATGCCTCTTGCCGCCACATCAGTAGCCACCAAAACTCTCACGCTTCCGTTTTTAAAAGCCTCCATTGCATTGATTCGCATATTTTGACCTTTATTGGCGTGGATTACTTTGATTAAATCGTCATTGTATTTTCTTACCAAATATTTGTATAAATTTTCTGCATTTTTTCGAGTACGTGCAAAAACCATCACTCTCGAAAATTTATCTTCGTCAGCCAAAAAATATTCTAATAAATTAATTTTTGTTTTTAAATTAGGTACTTTATAAAAACTTTGTGCAATTGTTTCGGCGGTTGTAGCAGAAGGCGTTATTTCAATTTTAATAGGAAAATCTAAAAATTCCTCTGTTAAACTAATTACTTTTTCGGGCAATGTAGCAGAAAATAATAAATTTTGTCTTTTTTTAGAGGGAATAACCTCTAAAATTTTTCTAATTTGGTGCATAAAACCCATATCCATCATTTTATCTGCTTCATCAAGGACTAAGGTTTTTATTTCCTTAAAAAATAATTCTCCTTTCAAATAAATATCCAATAATCTACCCGGCGTAGCCACCAAAATATCTATTCCTTTTTGGACAGCCGCAATTTGGGCTTGAATTCCTGTACCACCATAAATACTCAAAACTCTAATATCTGTATATTTAGCCAAATCTTGTAAATTTTTGGCAATTTGCATCGCGAGTTCACGCGTGGGTGCAAGCACCAAAGCCTTTGGATACAAACCTTGTGCATATTTTATTTTCATCAAAATAGGCAAACCAAAAGCTGCCGTTTTTCCTGTGCCTGTTTGGGCAATTCCTAATACATCATGCCCTGCCAAAGCCAACGGAATTACTTCGGTTTGAATAGGAGTAGGGGTTATGTATTCCAAATCTTCGCAAGCGTTTAGAAGTTGTTTATTGAGTTTAAAATCTTCAAAAACCATAATTTTTCTTATTTTTTGCAAAGATAGTAAAATTAAACTTATAAATGACGCAAAAACGATAAAAAGATATTTTATTGAGATATTTTATTTGTTGTGCCTATATGATTTTTCCAAATGAGATGAAATGATTCCTTTCCTACTACCAATAACAAGAACCTTCTACTTTTTCTGCTCCTTTGGGTATTTCGTGTTGAGCGGGACGTATCCAATATTCATTTTGAAATTCGTTAATTATAGGAATCCGTTTCCATCTATTCCCAAAAACTCCAAATAATATTTGTGTGGCACCTCCTAAATGTATTGCTTGCTTACCTAATTTTTTTATAAAGTGTGCTAATGGTAGACCATAAGCACCTGCTCCTATAATAGCGACATCAAAATCTACCTTTGTTATCTCATTTTGCATGTATTCAAGTGCTTCAAACCAATCCTTAAATTTTACTTCTTTTTTATTATCTGCTATGGATTGTACTGCTTTGATTACCTTAAGATTAAATTTTGGTAAAATATTTTTATCTTCGAAAAGATTTTCTCTATTTTCTGTAAATTGTTTTTGTATAGAATCAGAAAATGGGTGAATTACTAAAACATTTTTTCCTTCTAAGGCAACACTCCAAGGGATTTGATGATAGTAAGGCTCGATAGATTCCAATTCAGCTAAGTGAGCATTAGGACAAAACTTTTCAGTAATCCAATCTTCTCCCTCATTGTACCAAGCCCCCAATAAATCTATATCTTTTATACACTCTAAATATATCTCTGCAAATTTTTGAGAAGTATGTTTGTTAGCTGGAAAAAAACCTGCATTATTTTCTAACGAATATAATACGTCTTTATACCAATAGTTGACTTTTTTATCTTTTATCTGAAGGTAATTTACTACTGCTGATAGTTCTACCGCTCCAAATCTACAAATCATTGAAGGCTTTTGACTTTCTATGATTTCTTTTATGAGATTATTCCCTTGTGTTCTATTGAGAATTACTCTATCGCCATAATGACTTACTTTAGTAGGTTGATAGGAAGGTTTAGGTTTTTGGCGTAATCCAAGATAAATAAGAACACGTTTTATAAGTTTTTTTACTATCATTTTAAAAAGTATATAAATTTTTTAAATAATTTAATTAAATATAACCCAAATTTAACATCTGCAAAGAAATACAATAAAAAAGAAATATCAAAATAAATATGGATAAAATAATTAAAAAAGATTTAAGTAATAGAATATTTGCTTCTTCTAAAATTTCCCTCATTTTTATAGATATCTATCAAGGCAGGATTTTGTGTATTAATATTTTAAATAACCAGAAATAAAAAACTTTTAATTTATTTTTGAATTTTCTCCAAAAAAAATGATACATTTGCATATTGTTATTTTCTTGGTTAATTTACCTTACTTTTAATTTTTTTTATGCAAAATTACACAATTCTTTGGGCTGATGATGAGATTGATTTACTCAAACCCCATATTTTATTTTTAAACAAAAAAGGCTATCAAGTTACGCCCGTCAATAGTGGTGCTGATGCCTTAGAAAAAGTAACAGAAGAAAATTTTGATATTATTTTTTTAGATGAAAATATGCCCGGTATGACAGGCTTAGAAACGTTGGCACAAATCAAAACTATCAAACCCAATATTCCTGTCGTAATGATTACCAAAAGCGAGGAGGAAAGTATTATGGAAGAAGCCATCGGCTCAAAGATTGCTGATTATCTCTTAAAACCTATCAATCCTAATCAAATTGTGCTATCTATCAAAAAAATATTAGAAGGAAAAAGATTAGTCAGCGAAAAAACAAATTCAGGTTATCAACAAGATTTTAGACATCTGATGATGGCTTTTAATGAAGATTTGAGCCACGAAGAATGGGTAGATATTTATAAAAAATTAGTGTATTGGGAATTAGAAATCGAAAATACACAAAACCAAGAAATGGAACATGTATTGGAAACTCAAAAAAATGAGGCAAATACAAACTTTGTTCGTTTTATTGAAAATAATTATGAAGATTGGTTGAACGACCCCGATGCAGATAAACCTTTGCTTTCTCACCAAATTTTAAAGAAAAAAGTTTTTCCATTAATAGAAAATCCTACCCCAACTTTTTTCTTTTTGATTGATAATTTGAGGCTTGACCAATGGCGTATCCTTTCTGTTATTTTGTCTGAATATTTTAATATCGAGGTAGATGAAACCTATTATTCAATCTTGCCAACAACAACTGCTTATGCAAGAAACTCTATTTTTGCAGGAATGATGCCTTCAGATATGCTCAAATATCACCCTGATTTGTGGGTACAAGAAGATGATGAAGAAGGAAAAAACTTAAACGAAGAGGAGTTTTTGGCACGTCAATTAAAGAAAAATAAATTAGATATTAAATTTTCATATCATAAAATTATTACACAACATCAAGGAAAACAAGTCTTGGATAATTTTGAAAATATGATGAAAAATCCATTCAATGTGCTGGTCTATAACTTTGTGGATATGCTCTCACACGCACGCACAGATGTTGCGATGATAAAAGAACTAATGCCTGACGAATCAGCCTATCGTTCTTTGACAAAATCTTGGTTTTTACATTCTCCTTTGTTAGATTTACTCAAAAGACTATCTTCGCGAAAAGTAAAAGTAGTTATCACAACCGACCATGGAACGATTTGTGTGCGAAAACCTTTTAAAATCGTGGGTGATAAAGCCGTAAACACAAATTTAAGATATAAACAAGGTAAAAATTTGAGTTATGAAGATGATGATTTATTGGTTTGTAGCAAACCAGAGCGTTTTTTTCTACCTCGTTTGAACGTTTCCACTTCTTATGTTTTTGCGGTCAGAGATTATTTTTTCGCTTACCCCAATAATTTTAACTATTATGTCAATTATTACAAAGATACTTTTCAACATGGTGGAGTTTCTTTGGAGGAGGTCATTATTCCTTTTGCAGTTTTGACAAGCAAATAAATAAGGACAAAAATTTTAGCTGGTAAATAAAAAATGCTTGCAAAAAATTGTAAGCATTTTTTTTTTTTATTTATTTCTTTTTTCGAATCAAATTTTATTTTTTTTATGTTGATTCTACTAATATTTGTATGGATAAAATTTTATAAAAATAAAAAATCCGCGTTATATGCGTGCTTCCTGCGATAGTTTTCCGTATAAATCTTAGAAGAACCTTTTTTTTTAAAAAAATCCTAAAAAAATTACCACAAAAAAATTAATAAAAAAACCTACTCCTGCACCCGCCCACACTTGCGAGGGCGTATGAGCTTGCAAATACAAACGCATACTCATTACCAAACCTGTCAAAAATATCAAAACAAAAAAAGGTAATAACAAATTACTATCAAACACAATTTGTAGAGCCAAAGCACTCCCCAACATTCCACTCATACCAATACTATGCGCACTGATTTGCCAATAAATAGTTATCCAAGTCAATACTGCCAAAGACAAAGAAATGCCTGTCAAAATTAGTCCAATAGCAGGAAAACGGGCTAAATTTTCATTTAAAAGAAAAAAAGAAGTAAAAATACAATACAATAAAGTCGTAAATAAAAAAGGATTTACACGTTCTTCTTTGTCTGAAATCATCAAATTTTTTATATTTTTAGTAAAATAAAAAACTAAAATCAACAAAAAAGGAATCGCAAAAGTAAGCACAAATAAAATTATCCACAAACGCCATTTTATTTCTGTGGAAGTAGGAAAAATGGTCAAATTACTCAAAAAAAACAACACACCAAACGCATAACTCGGCAACAAAAGCGGGTGAAAAATAGCAGAAATAACAAGAGCAAATGATTTCATTTTGTTTATTTTTTGAGAATTAGTATCTTTTTACTAATGTTTGTGTGCCGATGACGGAGGCGTATTTTTTCATATTGTTTTTGGCAACTTTTTCATCTTCATATTCTCCCAAAAAAACTTTATAAATAATATTACCTATATCATTTTTGTAGGCTGCCATAAATATTTTTTCTTTTCCATTTAACTCTTGTGAGATTTTTTTACAATATTTTAGGCTTGCTTCGGCACTTTGCATAGAGCCTAATTGTATGCCAAAACCTTTCGGATTTTGTTCTGTTCCCCAAATATTATACATTTTTCCCAAAATATATTTATTGTTTACGATTATATTTGTATTTTCGACTTTATTTTCTTTCAAATAAGGTTTATCAATTTCTACTTTTGGGTCATTTTTTTTTCCTACACTGATTACTTTAATACTTATTTTGGCTGTTCCTGTTTCAATCAGTCCAATTTTTTCGGCGGCGGCTTGAGAAATATCCATAATTCTTCCATACGCATAAGGTCCTCTGTCATTAATTCTGATGGTAACTTCTTTGTTATTGGCTAAATTAGTAACCAAAACTTTTGTACCAAAAGGAAGTTTTTTGTGAGAACCGACCATTTCTTGTCCATTAAATTTTTCATTAGAGGCAGTTATTCGTCCCTCAAATTTTTCAGTATAATAAGAAGCAAGTCCTTCTTCTGTATAGTTTTCATATTTTTGTCCAAAAATATGATGAGATAAAACATAAAAAATAAAGATAAAAAATAATTTAGTTTTCATAATTTTTATAAGTTTTCGCTTAAATTTTTTGCTTTTTTGATACAATCTCCCAACGAAACGCCACCATACCAATTGGCACAGACAAATATATTATCTTTTTGTTGATTTTCAATCCACTGATGCGCATTGATGCAATTTTTATCATATTGTGGCAATGCTTTTTCCCAAAAATAGATGTAAGAAAAAATTGGTTTTTTGACAATATTGTAATGTTGTGCTAATTCTTGATGTACTTTTTCTTTTGTTTCTTGTTCTGATAATTTTGTTTTTTCGGGTGAGGCACTTCCGCCTACAAAAGTTGTAAACATTACTTGATTTTCTTTGCATCTATGTTCAAAAATAGAACTATTCCAAATACTCCCCAAGCAAAATGTATTTTCAACAGCAGGATTTAAACCTCCAAAACCATTTAATTGATGTTTTACGTCTTGTTTTTCATAAATAGAATACACAATTTTCATAGGTGCATATTCTATTTCGTTCAATACTTTTGATTCAGGTAAAATATTACATAAAAGTTTTGAAGTCATAAAACTTGGCAAAGCAAATACAATTTTTTCACCTTCAAAAGTTCCTTTATTAGTTTCAATGATATATTTTTCGTTTGATTTTTGTATATTTTCTACTTCACAATCTAATGTAATATTTTTTAATTTTTTAGCAATAAAATCAGGTAAAGTACGCATACCATTTTTAAAACTAATGGTTTTTTTTCTTTCTGTTGATTTATTTTTGATAAATCCACGAATGACCGAACCATATTCTTCTTCGTATTTTTTTAGCAATGGAAAAGTTTTTTCTATTAATAAATTATCAGGATTTCCTGCATAAATTCCACGTACAAAAGGCGTAAGTGCATAATCTACAATTTCTTTAGAAAAACGTCTTTCAAAAAAATGAGATAAAGTTTCGTTGTCAAAATTTTCTTTCTTTTTTTTTAATTCTTGATAAATTTTCCATTTAGTTTTCCAACTAAAAAAATTATTCCATAATAAATGTTGAGGTTTGGAAGGCAAGGCACGATATTTTCCTTTTTTGAGAATATATCGGTTTTTGCTGACATCTTTTGCTTCTATTATCTCAATCTCTGTGCCTATTTCTTTCAAAAAATTCATCAAAAATTCATCTGTCAAAATTGTATTGGCACCTAAATCAAATTGAAAATCTGATATTTTTTTTGTTTGTAAATATCCTCCAACTTCATTAGATTTTTCTAATAATTGATAAGCAATATTTTTTTGTTCTAAAAAATAAGCCAAAGACAAACCAGAAATTCCTGCCCCTATAATAATTACCATTTTTTATTTTAATTTTAAACGCAAAAATAACTAAATATTATTCAAAAAACAAATTTTTTTTCTTATTCTCGTGCAAACGTCCACGCTTGCACGAAGTTCAAAATAATAATTTTATGCGCCATACCTAAATAGTTACAAAAAAATATGGTTGTTGAGTGGGATTTAATAAAAAAAAATATAACTTTGCGGCGAGGTTAGATTTATATTTTTAGTAAGCTTCAAAACATTGCATCATTTATTTTAAATTTGGTGACGGATTTACTTTTTTACTTTCAGGTAAAAAAAGCCCATTGTAGCTTTGGTGTTATAATTTGATGAATTTTAGCGTAAGATTATTGCCTCACAATCTTATTGTAAACAATTTTTGTATTTTTTATGTGCAACTAAGCTTAGTGCAGGGGTTCGAATCCCTTCAATCGCTCTATTTTTATATTATCACAAGCGATTGTAGCTCAGTGGAAGAGCAAAAGCGGCAAGTAAATATTGTAGATAAAAAATATATTAATGAAAGAGTTTTATAAAAATTTACCCATCACAAAGTGTTTTTATAAGATTTTACCGATGGTATAGTTCATTGGTTGAACGTCTGCCTGCCACGCAGAAGTATTAGGTTCGATTCCTAATATCATTAACAGGCGGTAGTATAGGATAGAACTACCGCCATTTTTTTTTTTACAATTATTAGTCAAAAGATTTTATTAAAGTAATTTTTATGTATAAATAATTGAAAATCAATTGATTATAAATAAAATATATTTTGAACTTGCGTTATTTTCAAAAACTTTCAAAAAAATCTTTTAATAATCTGAAAACGCCTTGATATTTGGTCAAAGGCAAAGTATCTGCTATATCATTTACATCATGATAATACGCAATTCCGCCCATTGTATAGATATAAAAGGCTTTTACGCCATTTTCTGTAAAATAATGATGGTCAGAGTTGGCGGCTTTTCCACGTGTTGCTAATTTTGGAAGATGTTTTTTTTCTGTATTAATTTTGTTTAATCGTTCAAAATCTTCTTTAAAAATTGTACTATTGACCACCGTTCCGCCGTCATCACCTGTACCGACAATATCCAAATTAAATAAAAATTTTATTTTTTCTAATGGAATAATTGGATTTTTAACAAAATATTCTGAACCTAATAAACCCACTTCTTCTCCACTAAAAAGTATAAAAGCCACCGAATATTTAGGAGGATTTTTAGCAAAATAATCAGCCAAAGAAAGCACCATCGAAGTGCCACTTGCGTTATCGTTTGCGCCCGGAAAGTATGAGTTTTTGCCCATTCGCCCCAAATGGTCATAATGAGCAGTCAAAACCAAAAAACTATCTTTTACGGCAGTTCCTTCGATATATCCTACTACATTTTGTGTGATATAATTAGATAAATAAACAGATTCGAGTTCAAAAATTGCGTCAGTATTTTCTTTATTTTGATTGATTTCAGTTTGTAAAGATTCCCAAGTTTGTTTTGTAATCCTAAACCAAGGCATTGTATATGGTTTTTTAGAGATATGAGCGACCATTTTTTTTCCTTTTACGATTTCCAAAATAGCCTCACATTGATAGATTTTTTGTAGTAATTCTTGGGGTAATTTTTCTAATGCTGATTCCATTTTTTCTTCGATGACAATCATTGTTTTTTTAGGTTCTATGTTGGCTAATAATTTTATTTTTTCTTTATTTTTCATTGCCAAAGAATCAAAAATGAATAATTTTACTTTTCCTTTTCCGCTTGATGCCGCTTCAAAAGCGATAAACTCTTGTCCAACTTTTAATTTTTTACGTCCAATTTGTAAACTAATTTTGTTAGGAAATGTATTGACTTCCAAAGGAAAATATTGAAAATAGTTTTCATCATTGTTAGTTTTTTTGGGGGGTAATGATTTTTCTAACTCATCGCCTGCATTGGCGTTGTTTGAAGATGTTTTTGTGAAAAAATCCTTTTCAAAAGCTTTGACTTTCATTTTTTTAAATTCATCTCTTATATAATTTGCAGCTTTTTTATCGCCTTCATTGACATATCCACGTCCGTGAAATTGAGGTGAAGTCAAAGTTTTTAATATTTTTTTTACTTTGTTCATATCTTGTGATTTTAATGAAAAACAACAAAATACAAAACTAATAAAGAAAATAAATGAAAAATAATTTTTTGAGTACATCATTCTATTTTTTTGGTTTTATTCTTGTTTTGGTGCAAGCGTGGACGCTTGCACCAGTTAATATCTCGTGCAAGCGTCCACGCTTGCACGAGAAGTGATACATTTCAAAAATTGTTGTAGATGAATTTTATATTACTTTTTAGGTTGTTGTTTTTCTAAAAGTTGAAAAAACTCATCTAATTTTGGGAGAATAACAATTTCAGTACGGCGATTGGTAGTTCTTCCTTCTGCGGTTGCGTTTGATGTTTTTGGCACATATTCACCTCTGCCACCCGCAGTCATTCTTTTAGGATCTACTTTGTATTTTTTTTGTAAATATCTTACGATAGAAGTGGCTCTTTTGGTACTTAAATCCCAATTATCATCAATACAAGCCGTTTTCATTGGTACATTATCTGTATGTCCTTCGATCAAAATATCAAAATCTTTGTGGTCATTGACAACTTTTGCAATTTTTGATAACACATTTTCAGCATTAGGCAACACATTATCAGAGCCAGATTTGAACATTAGTTTATCGGAAATAGAAATATATACAACTCCTTTTTTTACTTCTACATTAATATCTTTGTCGTTTACATTATCCAAAGAGCGTTTGATATTCATTACCAAAGCCAAATTAAGTGAGTCTTTTCTTTGTACAGAAGCGTTCAAATCTTTGATGTATTTTCCTTGTTCTGTCATTGTTTCCAAACTTTTTTTGACATTTTCTGCTCCTGCTTTGTTTAAAACAGATAAATCAGTTAGTCTATCTAATAAATTTTGGTTGGTATTTTTAAGGTTATCGATTTGTTTTTCGAAGTTTTTTGTTTTTGTTCTTTCTGCTTCTATTTCAACCTCTTTTATTTTTGATTGGTTGTTTGCGTCATTGAGTTGTTTGCGTAAATCATCACAATCTGCCTGATTTTTTTCTAATTTAAGTTCCATTGCTTTGGCTCTTCCCTCAACTTCCATCATTTTCTTTTTGCTCACACACGAAACAAAAGAAATAATTATAATAATTAAAAAAAAGTTTTTTTTCATTTTTATTTTTTTTATGTTAATAGTAATTATAACGTTCATTTGTCAAAAAAAGTTTGGTAACGAACTAAATTTATCATTGTACAAAAGTTCTTGCTGTAAAAATTTTGTATATATTTGAAATTTTAAAAAAAATATGTACTTAGACAACCAATTCGCCCCTGCTCGTGTCCCATAAGCAGTCATCGTTGATGTAGATTTGTTTGTTACAATATTCGCTTTTGGGACACAAGCGAGGATGTAAAACGAATATTTCGCCATTTTGATTAATATACAAAATTTTTACACTAACTAATTATTTAATTTTTTTAGACTTTGGACTTAGTGAAAATTATTAAACAAAAATTTAGCGGTGTTGTAAATATAATATTTTTGTCTTGCTGAACGAAGTGAAGCAACTGCT
>RDXZ01000036.1 GCA_004293265.1 Bacteroidota bacterium
AAAAAAAATAATTTTATAATAAAAATTGATTGAATAAAAATAACTAACTCAAAAACAATGCGTTTTTTACTTACTTGCTTATTTTTTTTGTTTACTTTTATTAATGTGTATGCACAAATAAAAAAAGAAAATAATTTTCCTGATTTTCCTATTCAAAACAATCAAAAGAAAATTTGGAACGATAACAAAGAAGAGGTTAAAAAAGATACTTTGCGGCTCGAATACAACGAATATATACCTATTTTTCCTAAAAATAAATTTAAAAAAGACTCTTCGTTGTCTAATTTTGAGTTTCGGAGGACAGAAAAAAGAATATTTGTTGATAATAGACAAACACTTACGCGTCTAAAATTGGGCTTTGGTAATTATACGAGTGGTTTGTGGGGATTTTATCTCAAAAGTTACTCAGGAAAATATACAACTTATGAATTTGATGCCTCACAGGTTTGGCGTAGATATGGTGCGGTTCAGGGGCGTTTGTCAGGTGAAAACGACCTTGCATTGAACTTAAAAGTTCAATTTAATCAAGATAGTTTGTATCAACATACTTTCACTTTTGAGTATGAAAGACAAAAAAGAGGATTTTATGGTTATTCTCCTACAGATTTTGAGCAAATGAGCCGAGATACAATTCCGTTTAATTGGCAGAGAGTCAAAGCACAGGGTTTTTTATTTGCTCCGCGTGAAAAAAACAGATGGCATTTGAAATACTTTATTCAAAATTTGAATCAAAAAGAGGCGAAAGAATTGCAGTTGGGTGCTGAATATTCTAACACTTGGAAAGTCAATCAAAAAAATGATTTTAATTTTATATTAGACCTTTTGTCTATGTCTTATGGAAATGAGTTATTTAGAACTTGGTGGAATAATCATTTTCAATGGAAAGGTGAATATAAAAGATTTGGTTATGCAGTCAATACTGGAGTAGTAATTCATAATGATGGCATCGAAAACCCTGTCAATCCTTATATTAATATCAATGGAACATATCAATTTAGCCCAAAATTAAGAGTAAAAACAAATATTGGCAATCAAATTATTAAACGGACTTTGGATAATACAAGGCTCGAAAATCCTTTTTTAAATCCTTTTTTGAGGTTGAGAAATGATGAAGTTAATTTTTTAGAGTTAAAAACGATTTATTATATACAACCCAATTGGGAAGTGCAACTACAACTTGGGCATAATAGACATAAATACAGAGCGTTATTTTATAATATGCCAACAGATAGCGGGAAATTTAGTATTTTTTATGACGGAGTAGTTGAAAATCATTTAAAAATCAATACAACTTATCAAGAAAAAGAACATCAACTCACTATGCAAATGTCTTTTTTTAATTATCAAACCACAAGGCAGGCAAAAGCGTGGCATTTACCTCGATTTACATTGCTTTTCGGCTGGAAATATCAACCACAATTTTCAAAATGGCAAATCAATACGCAGATAGAAATTTTATCAGGAATGAATGTTTTGTCGCCTGATGCTCAAAATGTATTTTTACTGCAACCGATTGCAAACGGAAAAGTAGAAGGCGAGTATTTGCTTGCCAAAAAATTTTCTGCATTTTTTTCGATAAATAATTTGTTTTTTCAAAAATATGAACGTTATTTGTCCTATATACAAGTCCCATTTCATTTTACTATTGGATTAAAATATGAACTCAGAAGGTAATATCCTCGAAAAATATATGAAAGAATGGTTAATGTCTAACGAAACATTGACAATTCCACAATTTGGTACGTTTTATTCGCAATACCAAAGTGCCAGCGTACAAGCAGGCGTGCATAAAATTATGCCACCCAACAAAATTATTTCTTTTTCTACCGAAAAAAAAGAAGATGATGGCGAATTACTAAGTTTTTTGGTACAAAATAAACATTTAGAATTAGATGATGCACAAATGCTTATCAAAGAATATGTTAATTTTGTGCAAGAAGATTTGTTTAACAAAAAAAAATATATTGCTTATGGTTTAGGCACTTGGTTTTTAAGACCTGACCATTCTATTGCTTTTCAAACCGAAGAAGATACCAATATGAATGCCGAAAGTTTTGGTTTAGGAACGGTTTATACTTCGCCTATCAACAAAGCAACTATGCCACAAAATCCTGTCGAAGATATAGAAGAAAGTGTTTTAAAAGACTTTCAGCAAGAAGACAAGGAAAAAGAAAAACAAGGAAAAATAGAGGCAGAAAATAAAAATCAATCACAAAAACCTACAAAAAATCTTTATGGTTTTGATGAAAATGATGAAGAATTTTATGACGAAAACGATGATGATGTTGTGGTCGAAGAAGAAATTATCGAAAGAAATAAACGCAAAAAATACACAATTGCGGCTTTGATTTTGTTGTTTTTATTTGTTGGAATTGCGGCAAGTTTGTTATTTTTTCCTGAATGGTATAGCACAACCAAAAAACAAACCGTAGAAGAAAAGAAACAAAAAATTCAAGAACCTATAGATACAGACGAACCTGAGGAAAAATCTGATAATAATTTGCCTAAAAATGAGGAAAAAAAATCAGAGGAAAAATCTGAAAAAAATCCTAAAAACGAAAAAAAATCTGAAACTTCACAAGAACGTAAAAAACGTTTAGAAGAACGTAGAAAAAAAATAGAGGCTTTGCCTGAAGTATCAGCCAAAGATTTGGAAAAAAGTGCAGGCGATAATCCTACACCACCAAAAAACTTGAAAGATATTGAAGTAAAACAAAAAGCAAACAAGTTTTATGTAGTGATAGCAAGTTTTGATACAGAACCTAAGGCTTATACTTACATCAATCATTTACAAAAAAAAGGATTTAATAATCTCAAACTTATCAAAGGCGGAAGCAATCGAGTTTCTATTGGAGAATTTAGTGCAACAAATGACGCACAAAAAAGAAAAGCAGAAATCTTAAAAAAATACAATTTGGATAGTTGGGTTTTGAAATATTAAAACCTAAAAAAAATCTCATACATCAAACCTATGAGATTTTTTGATTTTAATAAAGAGTAATAAAAAAACGATAAATAATTAAAAACACGTTATTATCAATAATAAAAAACAAAAAATATTTATTTTTATTTGTATTTCACAAAAAAAAACGTAATTTTGCAGCATGAAATAAAAAATCATTTATTTATTATGTTCAAAATATCAATTCTTATTATTCAATTTTGGTTTATAGCCTTGTTTTTAACAGGACAAATGCTTGATATTCCTACTCAAAAAAGTAAAAAAGGAAAAGAAGAAAATATTACTCTTGAATCAGATACATTGTCAAAAATAGATACTGATGTTATCAAAACAGAAGAATTTATGATGCGTTATGATGATAAACAAACTCGCAAAAAAAAGAAAGATGCCAAAAAAAGAAAAGGCAAAAAAATGTATTTGGGCATCAAAACAAGAGGCGGTTTTATCAGAGATGACGATGGCGAAAGTTATGATTTATTCAGAACAATACCTTTTGAACAAGTAGAAAAAACAGGAAATTTAAAAAATATTCATTATTATGATAGAAGTGCAGGAAAAATCAAAAGTGATGACTATGCTAATATTGAAAAAAAAATAAAAAAAGGACTAAAAATATATATCTTACATGGACATTATCAACAAATAAAAGAAGGTGAAGTTCGAATGGAAGGATATTATAACAAAGGACACCGCCACGAAAAATGGTATGAATTTGATAAAAATGGTATCTTAATTGAAAAATTAGACTATCATCAAGGTTATTCAGAAGAAACTATGATTACCCACCACGATAATGATAGTACAAAATTAAAAGAAATTTTGCCAATGGTGCATGGCAGAATACAAGGAAAATATGTATTATACCATAAAAACGGCGTGGTTGCAAAAGAAGGAAAATTTGATAACAATGAAAAAATCGGATTTTGGAGAGAATGGTATGACAATAAAAAAATGAAAAAAGAAGAACAATATCCTCAACATTGGTACGATAAAACTGAACCTATTTTGTTACGTGAATGGGACGAAAAGGGAAAACTTATTTATGACAAAGACAAAGGAGGAAAGCAAAAATAAAAATCTATTTGAATCATTTTTTTAATACAACAACATAAAAAAGATTTGAAAATAAATCAAATCATAAATTTTCTTTTTTATTATTATTATATTTACTTATGTAAGATTTTTGGTATATACAATAAAACACAACTTTGTTATGAAATATAAATACATTATTTTCTTTTTTGTAATTTTACTTGTTATTCAAATACAAAATATTTTTGCTAAAAGCCCAAAACCAGCTTCTATCTCTATTACTGTGCCTACACTTTCTAATCTTTGTGTTGGTAGTTCTGCTTATACCTCTTTGAACGATATTGTTATCACAGAAAACTTAGATGATGATATTGCCGCGCAAAATCATATTTTATTTTTGAAAATGCCTACAGGTTTTGAGTTACAAACCAATACGGGAACAATCATAGCCCAAAATGGCAGAAATATCACTGCGGAATTTATGTTTGTGAGTTCTAATGGTGTTTTTATTACGTTTAACGCAACAGGAATTGACAAATCAGATGTATTAACTATTAGTGGACTGAAAGTAAGAGCTACTTCTGTGCTAACAAACGCCAATATGATTATCGAAACAGGTAGCACGAACGCTATTGTGGGTGTTACGTTGGGTACAAGCATTGTGGCTACTTTTTCTTCTGTTGCATTGCCTTCAAGTCCTGTCATTACTGCAGGGAACTCACAAAGTTTTTGTGTTGGTACAAACACATCATCTACTAACATTGCCGCGACAGGTACAGGAATAATTTGGTATAGTGATGTAAATTTAACAACACAAGTTACAACAGGTTCGAATCCAACTTTGGCAGATTTATTAGTTTCCACAACATCTGCGGGAACTTTTGTGAGATATGCAGTAAGCGATAATGGTACTTGTAAAAGCACAGCAAGTGTTTTAACAATTTCTATCACTGCTCTACCTACTTTATTAGTGGCTAACAATGGTACTTCTGTTTGTGCAGGGCAGACCATCACTTTTACAGGTTCTGGAACGTCTATACAATATTATTTCGAGATTGTTCAAGGTGTTACAAGTATTGCTATTCAAAATTATTCTGCTATTAATACTTATACTACTTCTAATGCTTTGCCTACGGGAAGTTACTTAATGAGGGTTTTTGGTAGAGATGTTAATAATTGCATTAGCCTACTAAATTCTACTAATTTCACTATCAATACAATT
Source organism: Bacteroidota bacterium (assembly GCA_004293265.1). Lineage (GTDB taxonomy): Bacteria > Bacteroidota > Bacteroidia > Cytophagales > Microscillaceae > RDXZ01. Next base: position 5,217 of record RDXZ01000036.1, read on the forward strand.
CCAAGTGTGCCTACAATTACCTTAGGAAATTCACAAAGTTTTTGTGTAGGAATGGACGTTCTTACTACTAATATTGCGGCTACAGGTTCTGGAACTATTCGTTGGTATAGTGATATAAATTTAACAACACAAGTTACGACAGGTTTGAACCCAAGTTTAGGAGATTTATCTGTTTCAACGACAAGTGTAGGAACTTTCGCAAGATATGTAGTGAATGATAATGGAACGTGTAAAAGTTTGCCTATTACTTTAGTAATTAACATTACTGCTATTCCAACTATGGCAGTGATAAGTTCTGCGACTTCTATTTGTCGAGGAAAAACGATTACTTTTACTGCTACAGGCACTTCTAATTATCGTTTTGAACTTTTACAAGGAGTTACCAGTTTGGATATACAAGGATATGGTCTGCCAAATACTTACACTACTTCTAATAGTTTACCAGCAGGTAATTATACTTTAAGGGCTTGGGGGCGTGATGTAAGCAATTGTATCAGTACATTAAGCACCACTAATTTTACTATTCACCCATTGCCAAGTATTCCTGTGATTACCGCAGGAAACTCACAACAATTTTGCGAAGGAACGCCTATTTCAACTATTATAAATACAACAGGGACAGGCACAAGAAGATGGTTTAGTGACATAAATTTAACTTCTGCTGTTTCAAGTTTACCCAATCCAACACTAAATAATTTAGGAATTACTTCCACTAATTTTCCAAATGTTTATACTTATTATGTGGTCAATGATGATGGTACTTGTTTTAGCAATGTAGTTACAGTAACAATTACAATTCAACAAAGCCCAATTGTTTCGCTTATAAGTAGTGATGTTAGTAATATAATTTGTGAGGGAAAAACAATTACTTTTACCGCAACAGGTAATTCTACTCAATATAGTTTTGATTTAAGATTATCAGGGGTTTCTCAGCTAGGTTTTCCGACTGCTTTTTCACCAACAAGTACTTATACCACTTCAATAGGATTATTATCTAATAATAATTACTCGATTGTGGTTACAGGGAGATTACCCAATGGTTGTACTACAGTATCTAATACAATAAATTTTCAGGTAAAACCAACTCCAACAGTTAATTTTGTATGGCCTTCTGGGACTACAACTTATAGTAGTACAGATAATATTCCTATCAACTTGGCAGGTGCAGGTTCGCCCATTGGTGGTGTTTTTTCGGGTAATGGTGTGAGTGGAAATACATTTACTCCAAGTTTGGCGGGGGTAGGTACTCAAATTATTACCTATACTTACACTGATGCTAATAATTGTCAAGGTATTGCAAATGTAACAATTTCTGTTACCACAGGTGGATTTATTATTCCCATATCTTTTTGTGAGGGTGATAGTCCTACAAGTCCTCTGGTAAATGCTTCTTGTACTACTGGTTCTGTATCTTCTAAACCAGGCTCTCCTCCTGCCGCTATTCTTAACGATTTTAGATTTGACCCAAGTGCTATTACTATACCAACTGGTCAAAATTTTTTCAAATGGGAAGGTTCTATATATTTCAATCCTGATACAGGACCTATGTTCCCTTGTCCAAGTTATGGTTTTTACATCTTTACATACGTATTTAGAAAACCTAATCCTACCATTTCTGGTAATTTTGCTGTATGTGAAAATGCAATTGGTAAAATATATTCAGTATCAAACTTAGCAGGCAATACCTATGCTTGGAACGTAACAGGAGGAACTATTACATCAGGGCAAGGCACAAATAGTATTACAGTAGATTGGGGATCTGCAGGAAGCGGTAATATTCAATTAGTACAAACCGCTAATTATACAAGTCCTCTTATTTATTCATGTGCTAAAACATTAAATCAAAGTGTATTGATTTTTGGTCCTCCTAACCCTACTATCCTTTCTGCACCAGGAGAAGTTTGTCAAAATACTCAATCTACTTATTCTGTAACTTCCTCACCTGGTAGTACATATTTATGGAGTGTTACAGGCGGAATAATAGTTGGCTCTAATACAGGAAATAGTGTTGTGGTCAATTGGGGAAACACTGGATTAGGTAATGTTTCTATTACACAAAATACCAATTCTTGCTTGGGTACAAATACAAAAAATATTACTATCAGAAGTACGCCTGTACCCGACATTACGGGGCTTACTTCGGTTTGTCAAGGTAGACAAAATACAATATATTCTGTATCAAATGCAGCACTTTTACCAGGTTCATCAAGTAATAATTTTCAGTGGGTAGTAACAGGAGGAGGAGGAACTATAGTAGGTAGTAGCACAGGTAGTAGCATCTCTGTAGATTGGGGATATACTGCTGGATGGTGGACTACTGCCACTGGAACTGTACAGGTAACACAACAAGCAGTGTATTCTGGTTCATTTATTTTATCTTGTACAGGTACAAAATCTATAGATGTTACCATTAACCCAAGTCCTCGAACTGGGATAACTGCTGGAAGCTCAAACTGTGAAGGTGAAGCATCTTGGTTTTCATCAATATACGGAGCGGGTCAAACATATAATTGGACAGTAGAAAATGGAACAATTAATTCGCCTCCAGGTTCAAGTGGTATATCTGTAACATGGACGACAGCAGGTTCTGGAAAAGTTACGCTTATAAAAACTGATGCCAATGGTTGTAGTGGGGGAAGTGTCAATTCATTTACAATAAAAGCAAAACCTAATCCAGTAATAAATTCTATAACTTTACCTGTGCTTTGTGCGAATACAACAGGAGTTATGTATGATACAAGTAATAACCCAGGTAGTACTTATTTATGGACAATATCAGGCGGAACGATAGTTTCTGGTGCCAATAATAGTGCCGTTGTAGTGAATTGGGGTGGTGTCAATTCAAGTGCAAGCATAAGCGTAAAAGAAATAAATAGTTTAAATTGTGAGAGAACTTTTACACGAAATATTACTTTAGTACCTCCACCTAACCCAATTATTACTATTGTTTCAGGGGTGTCAAGCGTCTGTGCAGGAAGTGCAGGGAATGTTTATTCTTCATCAGGCAATGGAATTTTTGATTGGAGTGTATCTAATGGTACAATTACATCAGGACAAAGCACGAATCAAATTACAGTAACTTGGGGAGGGGTAGGCAGTGGCTCTATAAGTGTAACCAATACCAATCTAAGTGGTTGTGTAGCCACCAAATCTCAAGATATAACCATTCAAAGCGTACCAGGGTCTATTATAGGCACAAACCAAGTATGTGCAGGTAAGACTGGAGAAAATTATAGCGCTCTTATTCCAGGTGGTACTTATTTTTGGACAGTTACAGGTGGTAGCATCAATGGCGGAAATACAAATAGTTCTATTGTGGTTGATTGGGGTACTGGTAGCATAGGTTCAGTACAATTAATCCAAACCAATCCAGTTACAAATTGTAGTAGTACAAGTAATATACCAGTTACTATCAATCCTTTACCTAATCCAATAATCATTGGAAGTTCAAATGTGTGTACGTTATCTATCCAAAGTTATTCAGTAGCAAATAGTGCAGGACAAATTTTCACTTGGGCAGTTTCAGGAGGAGTAATTAATTCAGGGCAAAGTACAAATACTATTCAAGTTACATGGGGAACTCCGGGAGGTGGAACTGTATCTTTGACGCAAACCAATACATTATTTACCCCTAATTGTACTAAAAATGTCAATGCAACTATTTCAATATTGCCTTTACCTAATCCTATTATTTCAGGAAGTTCATCAGTATGTCAATCTGCCAGCACAATACAATATAGTGTACCTCCTGTCCCTAATAATAATTATGAGTGGAGTGTTACAGGAGGCTCAATCACTATCGGACAAGGAAGCGATAAAATATGGGTAAATTGGGGAGCAACAGGTCTTGGAGCAATATCGTTGACACAAACTGATGTCAGTGGTTGTGTGAGAACTGCTACACAAAGTATCAATATTAATCCATTGCCTAATCCTAATATTACACAAGACATTAGTTCTTCTCTTTGTGAAAATACAACAGGAAATAGATTTTATGTTACAAGTAATTCTGGAAGAAATTATAATTGGACAATAGTAGGAGGGACTATCACATCAGGACAAGGTTCGAATTTGGTTACAGTTTCTTGGGGTGCCGCAACAAGTACTGCTTCTATAAGTGTAACAGAAACTATTTCCGCAACTAATTGCTCTAATAGTACTTCCAATAATTTAGTTATTATTCCAAAACCAACTCCTTCTATTGTTGTTTCGAATAATTTTGTCTGTGCAAATCAAATCAATGCTGTTTATTCGACAGCCTCAGTGGTAGGTAGTAATTATGTTTGGAATATAATAGGTGGTACAATTACGTCAGGACAAGGCGAACATGAAGTTAAAGTTAGTTGGGGAATTGCCAATCCAAGTGCTTCTATCTCTGTTACTCAAACTGCTGCCAATTTTTGCACACAAATAGCCTCAAAAAGTATTATCGTCAATCCATTGCCTGTTCCTAATATTTCAGGAGATGTGGCGGTTTGTGAATCGAGTACGAATAACATTTACTCGACTAATTTTACAACAGGGAATTCTTATTTTTGGTTGGTTGTGGGCGGTACGATTACCGCAGGACAAAATACAAATCAAATTACAGTTACTTGGGGAAGTGCAGGAATAGGTAGTGTTTCAGTTGATGAAAAAATAATACTTACTAATTGTATCGTAACCACCACACAAAATATTACTATTAATACATTGCCTACTCCAAACATTACCAATAATAACATTACCAATAATGTGGCAATTTGTGAAACTTCAATCGGAAATATTTATGAAGTAATAAATTCAGTTAGTAATACGTATTTATGGGACGTAACTGGTGGCGTAATTACAAATGGACAAAATATAAATAAAATTACAGTTACTTGGGGAAGTGCTGGAACAGGTATTGTGAAAGTTACAGAAACAATTACTGCTACTGGATGTTCACAAATATCAACACAAAATATTATTATTAATCCATTGCCTACTCCTAATATTCAGCCGATAAGTGGCTTATTTAGTGTGTGCGCAGGTAGTGTCCAAAATTATAAAATAGTGAATAACTTAACTAATCAAAACTATAACTGGGTTGTCACGGGTGGATCAATCACATCAGGACAAGGTACAAAAGAAATTTCAGTTACTTGGGGAACAAATCCAATTGGAGAAGTAGAAATTACACAAACTAACAACATTACTAATTGTAGTAAATTAGACTCCAAAAATATCCTTATCAATCCATTACCAACCCCTAATATTATTGGTAACACAACTGTTTGTGCTTTCGAATCGGGGGGGGCTTTTGGAAATATATTCACTTATACCACTTCTTCTGTGAGTGGACATTTATATAATTGGACAATAGGAAGCAATGGTACAATTATTACAGGACAAGGCTCTAATTCTATCACAGTCAAATGGGCAAATCAAAGTGCTGCTTATGTCAATACATTGAGAGTAACACAAACAAGCAATTCTATACCTGCTTGCGTTGTATCTCATGAAATAAATGTGAATGTAAAACCTGTTCCTGTATTAGATGTCAATGTTGAATATTTATGTTTTGGAGATATAACTAAATTTACTCCTTCTGTTATAGACACAACTTGGACTAGGAACTGGTCTATTATTTCAGATGGTTTTGTGTCTGCAGCTTCAATTCCAACTTTTGTATTTGCTAACACTGGAATAAAAACATTAACATTAACCGTTACTAATGCTGATAATTGTCAATATATCATTACCAAAACCTTTGTAATTAGTCCGGTGCCTTCGCCTAATTATACTTTTACAGGAACTTGTTTGGGTAATATTACCTCATTTAAAGACACCTCAAATGTTGCAACTGCAAATGGTAATTCAATTGTTACACGTATTTGGGATTTTGGAGATGGTAGTCCTCTTTTATCGGGTAATTTTACAAATCCTACGCATAATTATACAACTGCGGGGACTTATACTACTTCTTTGACTACAATCACAAACAATAATTGTTCTAAAACATTGAGCAAAATAATCAATATATTTCCATCTTTTTCACCATCAGATGTCGCTCCTTACAGCGAATCATTTGATGCTGGTAGTCGAGGTTGGATAGCAGGAAGTTATGATAATACGCTTAGTACTTGGAACTTAGGAAATTCAAGCCCAACTCGAACTATTAACAATGGTAATACTGGAGATTTTTGGAGTACAGGTTTAGGTGCTAATTATACGAATTCTCAACGTTCTTACGTAGAAAGTCCTTGTTTTAATTTGTCAGGTTTGACAAGACCAATGTTATCCATCAAAAAATGGAGTGATGCTGAAGAAGGATTAGATGGTACGGTCATACTTTATACAACTAATCAAGGGCTTAGTTGGAAAGTGTTGGGTGATGTTGGACAAGGCTCAAGTTGGTACAATCAAACCAATGTACTTTCATCACCAGGACCTGATGATGAAACTATCAATCCAAGACGATTAGGGTGGACAGGTAGAGATGGTAATTGGATAAATGCTCGTTTTGCCTTAGATGTAGTCAAAGCGGAGGCAGGTGGAGGCTCTGTGCGTTTTAGAGTTGCGTTTAGTAGTAATGCTGATAATTTACCGGGTACTTGGGACGGCTTTGCTTTTGATGATTTTAGAATTTTGAATCGCGATGGAAAAGTATTATTGGAACACTTTACAAATATGGTTTCTACTACTGAAAATGATGTGGTTGATAATTTCCCACCTGAAAGTGTAAAAATTCAATACCATACCAATTTGGGTAATGACAATAATAAATTATACCAAGAAAACAAACCTGATGGCGGGGCAAGAGCCTTATTTTATGGTATTTCGCAAGTAGAACGTGGTGCAATGAACGGAAAACCAAATGTTCAAGAACCTTTTAGTGTTTGGGGAAATAATCAATATTTACAAAACTCATTAAATTCTCCAAAATTTGATGTAAAAATAACTTTTCCTCCTATCACTCCTACGAATGGTATCTTAAATATCAATGTGGCTGTGAAAGCAAATTTAGCACAAAATACACCTGTATTAGTACATATTGTTTTAGTGGAAAAACAAGTTACATCTGCACAATTAGGTATGACAGGTACAACTATTTATAAAAATATTGTTAGAAAAATGTTACCAAGTGCGGGCGGGACGTTTGTTTCAAGTGCGTGGAATCCTAATGATTTGCGAAATTTCTCACAAAATATTCCTATTTATGCAGTGGCTCAAGAAAATGAAGCAAAGTTTTATGATTGGAATAATCTGTCTGTGGTTGCTTTTGTTCAAGATTATACGACTCAGGAAGTCTATCAATCTGACCAAGCATCACCTACAACTTTACCAACATTGATTTCAGCAGTTGAAACCGATGCAAAAAATCAATGCTGGATTTATCCAAATCCTACTTCTGATGAAGTATTTATAGGATTTAAAGAAGAAGTTACTCGTAGTTGTGTATGGGAGATTTATACAATGCAAGGCGTGAAAGTGAGTCAAGGAAATATTAACGAAAACGAAAAAGGCATAAGAATTGATGTTACAAAATATCCAAAAGGTATGTATATCGTTAAAATTATTGAACCTACATCTAAATTGGTTTGGCAATCCAAATTACAAATTAGATAAAATATCTTTCAACTCAAAAATAAAAACTGGGCAAGAGTATTTTATTCAAAAAAAAATACTCATCAAAAAATTATGAAAAATCAGCGTAATAAAATAACATTTTTAAAAAAAATATTTTTATTTTTATTTTTTTGTTTCGTAAACTCTATTATATTTGCACAAGATTGTAAAGATATTGTGCAAAGAGCAGAAATTGCTTACAAAAAAGGACATTTGAACGATGTAAAAGAAATTTTAACAGACGAATGTATCAATGTTTTACCTTTGAAGGAAGAAAAAGAAAGGGCTTATTATTTACTTGTCTTGTCAAATTTATATCTTAAAGATTTAGAGGCGGCAAAAGTAATGATGCTAAAAATATTGCATCAAAACCCTGAGTATGTTTGTGACCCAACAAGTCCTGTTGCGTTTCAAAAATTTTATAATTCTTTTAAATCTACTCCTTTTATAATATTGGGTGCTAAAATAGGAGGGAATTTTTCTCAAATTCAATCTACAAAAATTTATTCTTTAGATGATTTTAAAACGTCTCAAAATGGTACTTTTCAATCTCTGCCTGGTATTAATATGCAGGCTTCAGCGATGATTCCTATTTATAAAAAATTTGAATTAGTATTGGAAGTAGGTTTTAAACAATATAATTATTCATTTAAAAATAGACAATTTGATTATTCATCTATATTATTTAAAGAAAGACAAAACTTAATTGAAATGCCTGTTTTAGCAAAATATAATTTTGGAAACAATTATAATTTTAAAATAAGATATAAAAACTTTTGGCAATCTTTAAATCCTTATGTGATAGCAGGAGTTTCAGCCACTTATTTATTGAGCAGTAAATCGACCATTCAAAGAGAAGATAAATTGGTAAATAGTTCAATTTCAATTAATTCTCCTGAATTTAATACAAAATCAATGAGAAACGCTTTTTCTTTCTATGCTGTCGGAGGTGTAGGATTAGATTATAAAAAAGGAAGAGCAATTTTTAGCATCGAAGGTCGTTATCATTATGGTTTTTCGCCTATTATTAAATCAAATGCAAGATATGATAATCAAGAAATGTTATTGACTTATGGATATGTGGATAGTGATATAAAATTTAGAAATTTGATGGTTACAATTGGGTATGCAATTCCTATTTATCGTCCTAAACAAATGCGAGAATTTTTTGCTGACGAAATTGGTGATAAAAAATAAAAATACCTGAAATATAATCTAAAATATTAACAAAAAATGAAAAAATATTATCTAACTGCTATCATTTTTATCCTATTTATTTGCAATGCTTGCGACTCAAAAAATGACGCAAAACCAGACGAATCTGGTTTGTTCATAAAATTATTGGGCGGAAACCAAAACGAATTAGCTACTAATTTTATTATTAATGACAATGGAGAAGTGATTGGCACAGGCTCTACCGAAAGTTTTAAAGTAAATCAAACCGATTTGACAAACGTTTTTTTGTTCAAAACCGATAATTTAGGTAATAAAATTTGGCAGAAAGGAATAGAAGGAATGATTGGTAATGATATTATCGCCACTAACGATGGGGGATATGCAATTGTTGGTACTACTGTTCTTCTTGAAATGCACTTGTTAAAAATTAGTTCACAAGGCGTTTTAGAATGGCAAAAAACCTATACCCCTCCTTCTTCTTTTCAGACGATTGGTGTTTCTTTAGCACCCGCAAAAAATAATGGTTTTGTATTATTTGGTTATTCAAGATTAAACACAGGAGTATTAAGTATGTATTTTGCCAATGTTTCTTCTAATGGAAATTTACAATCTTCTAACACTTATGGATATGTTGCAGGAGCAAACGGAAATATTGAGAATGAAATAAATTCTGGCAAAATTTTAGCCAATGGTGATGCTGTAGTAGCAGGTAGTATCATTGAAGATACTGAAAAAAAAGCAAGAATTAGTTTAGTGAATAGTGATTTAGGTATCAAATGGGACTATGTTTATACGTCTGATATTACTTCAAGCAACACAAAATCTTCAGATATTCAGATAGCTAATGCTGGTTTTATTATAGCAGGAACAACTACTGCGGCAGGAAAAAATACAGGATTTTTACTTAAAACTAACTCCAACGGGATATTATCTTGGAAAAAAAACATCGAATTTGATACGAATTTAAAACTTACTTCGGTTTATCCTACTGAAGATGGTGGTTATATTTTGACAGGAGATATTTTGATGACCGATAGAGAAGTGGCTCATACGAATATATGGGTAGGAAAAGTGAATAGCATAGGAGAATTATCTTGGCATAAAAATTTTGGTGGTAGGAGAGATGATGTAGGAAAATGTGTGCGTGTTACCAAAGATGGAAGTTATGTAATTTTAGGTACTTTAGGCTTTGAAACCAATAAAATGCTTGTTTTGATACGATTAGACAAAAATGGAAACTTAATCCGCTAAAAAAAGAAAAAAAATGAAATTTATTTTAATTATTTGTTACTTATTGTTGTTATCTTCTACAATCCAATCTCAAGATATTTACAGACCAAATGTAAGCAAGGATAGTTCTATGGCTAATAATGATATATTAGCCAAATTGATGTTGATGAACACAAACACAACCAAAAAAATTTCTTTAAAAGCTTTAAAATTAACTAAATTTCCAACCGCCATTTTTCGATTTAAAAATTTAGAAGAATTAGATTTGTCAGGTAATAATATTATGATAATCCCTGATGAAATAGGGAATTTAGAAAAATTACGCATATTTAATATTAATAGCAATAGATTACAAAGATTGCCTATTAACATCAAAAAACTTACTCAAATATCACATTTAGGGATTGCTTATAACAAATTTAAAGTATTTCCTGATGAAGTAAACGAACTTACTTCTCTCAAAACTTTCGATATTAGTGGTAATCAACTGATAGAAATTCCTGAGGATATAAAAAATCTTAAAAACTTAACAGATTTATATTGTGCGCATAATAATTTGACTTTTTTACCAAAAAATATTGGAAAACTTACAAAATTAAGAACTTTGTTTGCTTTTAATAACCTTATCAAAAAATTACCCAACGAAATTACAAATTTAAAAGAATTAAGTAATTTACAAATGTATAATAACAACCTAACAGAACTACCCAACACAATGGGAGAGATGAAAGGTTTGGTTTTTTTGGGAGTTTCAAAAAATAACTTCAAGGAAATTCCAAAAGAACTCACTGATATTCCTAAATTAAAAAAATTATACATCAAAAGAAAAGACGAACAATCTCCACAAATTCCCGATGAATTGTTGGCGTATATCAGAGATAATGTTGTCGAAACAGATATATATGATATTAATAGCCGATTTGTAGAGTTTGGGAAAAGACAACAACAAGCACAACTTTTGGCTACCGAAGAAAAACGAAGAAAAGAACTCGAACTCGAAAATGCAAAAAAAGAAGCTGCCTTAGCCGAATCACAAAGAGAACAAGCAGAATCAAAAAGAAGATTGATAGAAACAGAATCAAAACGAAACGCAGAAAGAGAAGCCGCAAAACGTGAAAAATTAGAAAGAGAAAAAGAACTTTCTGAAGCGAAAAGAAAAGAAGCTGAAATCGAAAACAAAGCGCGTGAAGACAGAGATGCCGCTAAAATTAGAGAAAAACAAATCGAAAATGACCAAAAACAAAGTCAACTCGAAAAAGAAAAACTAAAAACTGAAAAAGCATTGTTTGCAGGCAAAGCCGCCAAAGAAAAAGCAGACAAAGATAGACAATTTCAACAAACAATTATTTCTGTTTTTATTGGTGGATTAATAATTGCAGGTTTATTTATGATTTTTGTGTTATATAGCAATAGAAAAATAAAACAAAAACAGAAAGAAGCCGAAATGCAAAAAGCAAAAGCGGATAGTTTGTTATTGAATATTTTACCTTTCGAAGTAGCAGAAGAATTAAAAGAAAAAGGAACAACACAAGTACGCACTTTTGATGATGCCTCTGTTTTGTTTGCTGACATAAAAGGTTTTTCCGCCTTAGCAAGCAAAGTTACGCCCCAAGAACTCATCAAACAATTAGATAATACTTTTGGTATGCTTGATGATATTACTAAAAAATATAATATAGAAAGGATAAAAACCATTGGGGATTGCTATATGTGTGTGGGCGGCGTGCCTACGCCAGACCCCGCACACGCCGTAAATATGATAATGTCCGCCTTAGAAATTCAACATTGGATGGCTGATGAATATGAAAGACTAAACGGCGATTTTTGGCAAGTGCGTTTGGGCGTGCATGTGGGAGATTTGGTGGCAGGTGTGGTAGGAAAATCTAAATTTGCGTATGATGTTTGGGGACACGCTGTGAATACTGCCTCACGAATGGAATCAGGAGGAGAAGTTGGAAAAGTAAATATTACGTTGGATACTTATGAAAAAGTAAAAGATTTTTTTATCTGCACATACAGAGGACAAATCGAAGCCAAAAATATTGGTTTGGTAGATACTTATTTTGTCAATGGACTAAAACCTGAATATTCTATTAATGGTTTGGGAAAAGAACCCAACGAAGCTTTTTTTATCAATAGAAATTTGATAAAATAATAAATTTTAAGTTCTCTGATGAAAGAATATTGACCTAAAAATAAAAATATTCAACATAAAAATAAAAAAAAATAAATTTTTTTTTAAACAAAAAAGTAGTTTTAAATCGTTTAAAACTACTTTTTTGTTAAATGTAAATAAAATGTAAATAAAAATTAAATAAAAATGAAACCTTTTTAGTTTTATATCGTTTATATAGATGTAGAGGGAACGAAAAAAGAATATTCTTCATATATTTTTAAAAAATATTAAGAAAAATTTGGAATACTCAAAAAAACGTTTTACCTTTGCATCATCTAAAAAACATTTTAAAAAATTAAAAAAATCTCTGTTAAAATTATGAAAAAATTAATGTTTGCTATTGCTGCCGTTGCTATGATTTCTTTCGCTTCATGTTCTGCTGGTGGAGATAAAAAAGCTGAAGAAGCTACTGAGAAAAAAGAAGAGGCTCCGAAAGAAGAAGCTCCGAAAGAAGAAGTTAAAAAAGAAGAAGCTCCGAAAGAAGAAGTTAAAAAAGAAGGTGCTGAAGCTGAAAAAGCTAAAGAAGGTGCTGAGAAAAAAGAAGAACCTAAAAAAGCAGAACCTAAAAAAGACGGTGAGAAAAAATAATTTCAAATTAGTTTCTTAACTTTCTTTTAAGAATAAAAAAACCTAACTCTTAACAAAGTTAGGTTTTTTACATTTAATATCGATTGAAAACTAAAAAAAAGTAAATATTTCTAAAATATTCAAAAAATCTTACTACCTTTGCATAAAATAAAAAAATAACATATAAATTAAAAAATAAAGCTAAATAATCGAAGTGAACAATGGGTTTAAGAGATTTCTTTTCTGCTGATATTGCCATAGATTTGGGTACAGCAAATACACTGATAATTTATAAAGATAAAATTGTAATCGATGAGCCGTCTATCATTGCAAAAGACCGCAAAACAGATAAAGTAATTGCGATAGGAAAACAAGCCATGCTGATGTATGAAAAAACTCACGATAATATCAGAACCATTAGACCACTCAAAGATGGTGTAATTGCTGATTTTACTGCCGCCGAACAGATGATAAAGGGTATGATAAAAATGTTGAATGTTGGTTCAAGATTTTTTACCCCGTCTTATAGAATGGTCATTTGTATCCCATCAGGAATCACAGAAGTAGAAAAACGTGCCGTAAAAGAAGCCGCAGAACATACTGGAGCAAGAGAAGTATATATGATTCACGAGCCGATTGCCGCTGCGATTGGTATTGGTATCAATATCGAAGACCCAATGGGTTCGATGATTGTCGATATTGGTGGAGGAACTACTGAAATTGCTGTCATTTCTTTATCAGGAATTGTTTGTGAAAAATCTATCAAAGTCGCAGGTGACGTGTTCACACACGACATACAAGAGTATATGCGCCGCCAACATAACTTATATATTGGAGAACGCTCTGCGGAGCAAATCAAAATGGCTGTCGGTTCGGCTTTGTCTGAATTAGATATTCCGCCACCAGATTTTGAAGTATATGGACGTGATTTGATGACAGGTATTCCAAAAACTTTAAAAGTTTCTTACAATGAAATGGCTTTTTGTTTAGATAAATCAGTAGCAAAAATTGAAGATGCTGTATTAAATACCTTAGAAAATACGCCACCTGAACTTTGTGCTGATATTTATAACAATGGTATTCACCTCACAGGTGGAGGTGCATTGCTCAAAGGTTTGGATAAACGCCTTTCTCATAAAACAAAATTACCTATTCATATTGCTGATGACCCGTTGAAAGCCGTAGTGAGAGGAACAGGAATTGCGTTGAGAGATTTACACAATTATAAACCTGTTTTGATGGAAGAATAGTTTGGAATAAATAATTTTCCAATCGTTCGGATATAGAAATAAAAAAATCTATTCGCGGAGTTGCCTATAAAACACAAGCAATTCTGTGAATAGATTTTTTTATTTTAAATACTAAATTTTGATTTTTTGGTACAATTTTTTAGTGAATAAATACATATTATAAAATATTTAGTAAAAAAATAAAAAAAATAGCACTTATTTTTTTATTTTCAAAAAAAACTTTGCAATTTTATAGCAAAATTATACATTCATTAAAAATACATAAAATAATCTGTTATGAAATTACGATTATTATTGACAAGCCTCTGGGTTTTATGTCTTATTTCATTCGCACAGGCGCAAAAAAAAACAAACGCTATACAAATCAATCGCATAGAACCTGAGTTTTGGTGGATAGGTATGAAAAATCCTAACCTACAAATTTTGATACATGGCGATAAAATTGCTGATTGCGAAGTCAATCTTGTAGGCAAAAAAATAGGTAAAAATAAATACGAAGATGCCAACGGAATTACTATTTTGGGCATCGAAAAAGTAGAAAACAGTAATTATTTATTTATCAATCTATCACTCACGAATGCTGTCGCAGGAACGTATCATTTGGCGTTTAAAAGAGGGAAAGAAACTATTTATAAAGAATATGTTTTGAAACCTCGTAAGAAAAAAGGCGAAGATTTTAGAGGCTTCTCGCAAGCAGATGCTGTCTATTTGATTATGCCTGATAGATTTGCGAACGGAAACACAAAAAATGATAATGTAGCAGGAATGTTGCAAAATTTACAAAGAAACGAACCTTTTGGCAGGCATGGTGGCGATTTGGCAGGCATCGAGAAAAATTTAGACTACATCAAAAATTTAGGTTTTACGGCTGTTTGGATAAATCCATTTACCGAAAACAACCAACCTAAAGAATCTTATCATGGCTACGCTATCACTGATTATTATAAAACTGATGCGCGTTATGGAACGAATCAAGAATTTATGAATTTGACAGAAAAAGCGCATAAATTAGATTTAAAAATTATTGTAGATATGGTTTTTGGACATTGTGGCGACCAGCATTGGTTTATCAAAGACCTCCCTGAAAGAAGTTGGATTCATCAATTCCCTGAATTTACTCGCTCTAATTATCGTTTGAGTACTCCTTATGATATTAATGCTTCTGAATTTGATAAAATAAAAATGACACAAGGTTGGTTTGATAATCACATGCCTGATTTAGACCATCGCAATCCAAGATTGGCTGTTTATGCTATTCAAAATGCAATTTGGTGGATAGAAAATTTTGAAATTGACGGCATCAGAACTGACACGCACCCATATCCACATAAAGAATTTATGGCAAGAATGTGCAAAGAAATATTTGAGGAATATCCAAATTTTAACATTGTGGGTGAAGTTTGGGATAGACGACCTTCAATTTCTGCTTATTGGCAAAAAAATGCACTCAATCGTGATGGATATAATAGTTATTTACCCGGCATTACAGATTTTCCAATTCATTTTAATTTAATTGATGCTATTCACGAAGATGATAACGATTGGGATTGGGGAATGGCAAAAGTATATTACACATTGGTACAAGATGGTTTGTATAGTGATGCTTCTCAAAATATGCTTTTTTTGGATAATCATGATGTTTCTCGTATGGCAACCACTTTTAATAAGGACGTAAGAAAACAAAAAATGGCTTTGAATATGTTGGCTACTTTGAGAGGTTATCCGCAGTTTTTTTATGGAGCAGAAATTTTATTAGATGGAAGTGCCGACAATCACGGAAAATTAAGATGTGATTTTCCCGGTGGTTGGGAAAGTGATACAATCAATGGTTTTACAGGCAAAGGACTTTCAACGGCTCAAATTGAATTTCAAAATTATACTAAAAAATTATTTAATTGGAGAAAAACTGCCAAAGCAATGCACAACGGCAAATTTATGCACTTTGTTCCCGAAAATAGTGTATATGTTTATTTCCGATATTCAAACGAACAAACAGTAATGGTTATTAATAATAATCATAAAAGCGAAGAAAGAAAATTAGATACAAAACGTTTTGCTGAAAGAATGAAAGGTTTTACAAAGGCTTTTAATCCGCTTACAGGTGAAACAATCACAGATTTATCTAAAATTACGATACCTTCAAAAACTTCTTTGATTTTAGAATTAAAATAAATTTTATATTTATTTTCAAAAAATAAAAAATGTAGCACACACTTTTAGTGTGTGGACGGACAACACTAAAAGTGTGTGCTACATACTCAATAGAAAAATCGTATAAATTTTAGTAGAACAAAACATTTTTAATATGCTAAGAAAATATTATTTTTTTAGCATATTTTTTTTAGTTATCATCTAAAAATATCTTTTTTATGTCAATTAATTGACACTAAAAAAATATTTTTTTGTGAAAATTTGTTAAAAGCTTTGAAAAATAAAAAAAAATTCGTTCCTTTGAAAAAAATATCAATTTTCTATAACTTTTTACGTTAAATTAGTGTTTTACTAACAATGTTCAGATAAAGTTATTAAAAAGAAATTAATAATATGTTTATATATAGATGTTTGTTTTGTGCATTTATTTTATTTTTTAGCACAAATCTTTTATTAAAAGCACAAGGAGAAAGTAAAGTAATTATACTTTCTGGAATTGTGGTTGATGGTTCAACAAATGACCCTATTCCGGGCGTAAGTATTTATATTCCAAAAGCTGGACGTGGTGTTGGAACAAGTGAACAAGGACTTTTTAATTTGGGAGTAATTCCGGGAGATAGCGTAATTATTAGTTCGGTTGGTTTTAAAAGACGTTTTTATCGTGTACCAAAAGATAAATCTGAAAACTATTCTGTGGTAGTAGAATTGAACGAATCAGTTATTAATTTACCCGTTGTAGAGGTTTTTCCTTATCCGACTGAAGATAGTTTTAAAGAGGCGATTGTGGCTTTGCAACTTCCTGATGCAGATAAAATCAAAAAAATGGAAGAAAATATGAACGAACAATCATTAGCCAAAATTGCGATGAGTATGCCTATGGATGCGCGTATGAATAGTAAATATTTTATGATGCAAGATGCAATCAATACAGGTAATCAAACTTTTTTACCAACTTTACAAGTTTTCAATCCGTTTGCTTGGGGTAGTTTTATCAAATCTATCAAACGCGGTGATTTTAAAAGAGGAAGATGGAAAGATAAAAGAAAGTAAATCTTTAAATTTTCTGTTGAAATAACAAAAAATGAAATATCTAATTGGAATTAGTTTAGTTATTTTTTTGGTCATATTATATTTTTACTGGGTAAGTCCTGCTTGGATAAAGTGTTATTGGATTAAACAAAGTAATTTTATTCATATAGAAGAAAAAACGTATATAAGTCCATTCATACCTAAAAAATTAGTTCCAATTATACAACAAAAAATAAAAGAGGCAAATCAAAGACTTATCAACTTTTGGGGAAATAAAAATGCAAAACCTATTTTGATTTTTTGTGCCAACGAACAAGAGTTTATTTATTTTGGTAGCCCAAAAAATAACATTCCCGCACTCACACACATGACAGCCATAGGGGCTTTCATTGTCATACAATTAGATGGAATTAGTGTTGATATTTTAGCACACGAACTCAATCACGCTGAATTGTTGGAAAGATTAGGTTGGTTTATCAAAAGCAGAGAAATTCCGACTTGGTTTGATGAAGGTTTGGCTTTGCAATTAGACTATCGCTATCCTTTTTCAACATTCGAAGAAAAACCGCCTTCGGTGGAAGATTATCAACAAGAATGTAAAAAATATACCATTACTTATTCCATTAAAACCAAAAATACTCCTCAAAAATTTTACGAGCAAGGCTCTTTTACACATATCAACTATCTTTTTGCGGGCAGTGAAATCAGAAATTGGTTATATAAAAATAAAGAAAGAAAAGGTTTATTAAATTTTATAGAAAAATTAAAAAAAGGTCAAAAATTTGAAAAAGCCTACTAATTTTGTTCCATATTCTTAAAAAATCTTAATTTTTTTTTAAGTTATAAACTTTTAAAACAATTTTTTCGTTTTAAATAAAATCAAGTATTCATATTTAATCTAAAAAAATGAAAAAAACAATTCTATTCACTTTTATTTATTTTACATTTCAGTTAATTATTTTTGCTCAATCTCCGACAAAATCTACGACTGATAACAACAAAGCATTGATTAAACTTAGTTTGATGAATATGAAAAAAACGAAAGTTTTACCCAACGAAACTATTTTATTTGCCAATCAAACTAACAAAAAAATATTCAGTATCAAAACATCAAAAGAAGGAAAAGCAGAAATTTATTTAGATAAAGGATTTACTTATAATGTGCAGTTCAAAGCAATAGGCGGCGATATTTATGATTATGGTCCTTTGGAATTAGAAAATTCACCTACTCTGACAGGTTTTACTTTGGACTTACAATATGACCCACCGCGTAGCTTTACGTTAAAAAATGTAGAATTTGATTCAGGAAAATCGACTTTGAAACCAATTTCTTTCCCAAATTTGAACGAATTAGTAGATTTAATGAAATTAAAACCTACTACTGAAATTGAAATCAGAGGACATACAGATAACGTAGGAAACGCAGAAGCAAACTTAAAACTATCAGAAGCAAGAGCAAAAGCAGTCGTTGATTATATTGTTACCAAAGGAATTGAGAAAAAACGCTTGAGTTTTAAAGGCTTTGGAGATAAAGAACCCAAAGAAACCAACGATACACCAGAAGGAAGACAAAAAAATAGAAGGACAGAAGCAAATATTATAAAAGATTAAAATTTTTAACTTATGAAAAAAATATATATTTTATTGGTTTTATTGCTCGTTTTTGCCACTCAAATATTGGCACAAAAAATCTATACCGATTATAAACCAAGTTACAAAAAATGGAATACAAGGTATATTTTAGATAAAATAGAATATACAAAAACGAGAACAATTTTTCATTTTAGATATATTTCTTCCACTATGTATGGAGATAATATTTCGTTTTTTGGAGCAAATCTACCTGACCATTGGTGCTTGGAAAACATTGATAATCAAGGGGAAGTATATCACATGATTGAAATTAGAAATTTGGCAAGAAATGGAAGAATTGCCTATAATATTTTGGATAATAATAGAAAAGCAGAATTTACTACCAACGGAAATACTGCTGAAACTTTTATTTGTGAAGTCCATTTTCCAAGATTACCTAAAACACTCAAAAGAGCAAATTTTTTGGAAGGTTACGCCGCCAAAAATTTAACGAATCATTTTCATTGTTTGAACGTTAGAATTAAACCTTTTGATGACCCTGAAAATGGTACAAAACAAGATATGTACGATAGAATTTCGGCTTTTGAAAATCAATTGAAACAGCAAGATAATCCTATTGGTATATTTGATGAGTTTTTTAATCCAAAACCCAAGCCCAAACCGCCTGTGGTTATTAACCCCAAGCCAAAACCCAAACCGCCTGTGGTTATTAATCCAAAACCACCTATAACTATTAATCCCAAGCCCAAACCGCCTGTGGTTATTAATCCAAAACCTAAGCCCAAACCGCCTGTGGTTATTGTGAAACCAAAACCTGAGCCTGTAAAACCTGACCTTTCGGGTGCGCAAGCACAAGGAGGAGAAATTGATGAAAGAAAATAAAATCAAATAAAAGTTCACTTTCTAAAAAAAATATTTTTTGGAAAGTGAACTAACTATTTAGGTTATTTTGGTGCAAGCGTGGACGCTTGCACCAGTTAATATCTCGTGCAAGCGTCCACGCTTGCACGAGGTTCATAGATAATGTAAATCACAACTTCTCAAAAATAAAATAAATATCTTGATTTTTGATGACTATTTTATCATTTTTAAATTCCCAAAAATTCGCATCTTTTAGACTATAAGCCAATGTTGTATCTTCGCCAGAATCCATAGCACTTGCGGTAGCCATTGAATTGACATAAAAAAATACATCTTTTTTGTTGAAATTATAATATCCTGCAAAATAATTGATTTGTGTCCAGCCTTTGCTTTTATCGTGATGATAACAAATTACAAAACTAAGATTTTTGAGTAACCGTAAATAAGGTTCTGTTTTATTTTTTTGTACTGATTTAAAATATTCGTGGTTGCTTTCTGTCATTTTCCATTCGCCTAAAAATATATTTTTTTCCTTTTCTTCAATATTTTGCAAAGAAACCAAACATTTTATTTCTTTTTTTTCTTTGTCATAAAAAATAATTTGATTTTCTTTTATCTCAAAAGAAAATGCACTATAAAAAAAAGAATTATCAAATTTTTTCTTACCTTCTTGACATTTTAATTCGGTGGTCGGCATATTTTTTAACTTAAAACCTGACAAATTATCATAAGAAAAGCTACCTTTGAATGTATTACAACCATCGAAGCCTGTAAAACTATTTTTACTTGTAAACATAAATCCTTGATGGTGTGATGTAGGTATATATTTTGACATCCAATAAATGCCTATGATTTGTTCAAATGGGTTTTTATCGTTTTGATTATTTATTTTGGCTTCTTTGGATATTTTTTTTTCAGAGGAGCAAGCAAATAAAAAAATAAGAAAAATGGTAAATAACTTCATAAATAAGTAATAATTTTTTTTCATAACAACGATATTTTTTTCATTTTTATTGCTTTGATAGATTGTTTTTTAGTTTTTTATATATGTTTGTATTTTAAAAAATATAAATAAAATTCCTTTATGTAAAAAAATACCCCTTTCGTGTAAAAAACTAAGCCTTTCGTGGAGTTACTTATTTTATCAAAAAAATCTGGTTTACCTTTGCATTACAATTTACAAATCTAAATACTTATTGATAATCTATTTTAAATGATTTAAAAAAAAATGAAAAAAATATTCTTATTTGTGTTTTTATGCACATTTATTTCGTTGCAAATATTTGCACAAAAAACGGTAACTTTAGGTAAATTCTCTAAAAAATTTGATACGAAATATCATTATTTAGATGTACCAAGTTGGAACACGTTTGGCAAAAAAGATACTTATATTCCTTTGTTTATCGAAACGTATTACGAAGTTACAAAAACAGAAGTCATCGAGTATGCACTTTGGTATTCTGATAGCAAAAATGTATATAATTTCAAAAACATAGATAAAATGGCTTACACAGAAAAAATGTTAAGTGCTGTTTTTGTTACTAAATATCCAATAGAAACGCTTGATACTGATTTATTTCTGGCTCAAAAAGATGAAAACAATGATTGGGTAAGCCTCTATAAAGATGATAAAGGCGCTGCAAAAATAATGAAAAAGTTTAAAAAACCTTATCATAAAATCCCATTCAAATTGAAAACAGGTAAAAAATATACCTATACACAATACAATCCAACGGGTGAGCCTGAGGTAGAAAGTAGAGATACAGATGAGTTTACAAAGTATTTCAACTTTAATGATGAATCAGAAGCAAGTATTTTTGTGGGTAATTTGGTAAAGGCTACAAGTAAATAAAAAATAAAAAAAGTTAAAAAATCATTTTAAAATTTAAAACAATTAAAAAAAATATGAAAAAGTTAGTTTTGTTAAGTGCTTTGTTTGTGGTTGCTTTTTTATGCAACTTAAATGCTCAAAATATTGAAAAAGATATTGTTGGTACATGGAAGTTAATTGATATTAGATTGACAGACCCTGCGGGTAAGCCAATGAAATTGACTGCTGATATGAAAAAAGAATTAGCAGAAGCAAAAAAAATGTTTATGGGTGAAAGTCCTTTGACGTTTGAATTTAAAGGTGGTAAAATGAACACTGTCCCAGCGGAGGGTGAAGCACAACCTTACAAAATCACAGACGGAAAGTTTTTAAATGTTGAAACTACAGGAGAACAACAACCAATGAAAAATGTACCTGTTGCTATCGTAAAAGGTAATTTAGAAATGGCACCTATGCCTTCTGAGGATGGTAAACTATTTTTTATGGTATTCAAAAAACAATAATCGTTTTAAAATAAATTTCAATTAAAAATAAATTTCAATTAAAAATGAAAAACACAGTAATTGCGGCATTAGTCGCTTCGTCAATGACTTTCTTTGGTACAATCACTAACCAAGAAACACAAAACAATGAATCTAAGTTTGTTGTCGCGAATCAGTCAGAAATACAAATAGAAGTACAAAATACCTCAAAATCTCAGATTTTTGTAAAATATGAAGGCAGTATAAGAGGTTCATCTTTC
Organism: Bacteroidota bacterium; assembly: GCA_004293265.1. GTDB lineage: Bacteria > Bacteroidota > Bacteroidia > Cytophagales > Microscillaceae > RDXZ01. The sequence goes on from RDXZ01000036.1 coordinate 27,413, forward strand.
TTAGGTGCAGGCACAGTTACAAGGTATAAAGCAAAACCGGGTGACAAAATTTTGGATAAAAAAACGGGTGCTGTTTTGGTATCAGTTACAGCCAGTACAAAAGCAAATCATAGATTTAAAATCTAATTAAAAAAAACTTTCCAAAAGTGTTAAAGCTTTTGGAAAGTTACTTTATTTTGAATTATTTTTTATAAAATACCAAAAAAACATAGATGTATTCATCTACCAATAATTGAATTTCAGAGTGATAGCACTGCTATTACTCTTGTTTACGATTTTAATTTTTAATAAATTCTATATTTTTAATTTTTTAAAAAAAAATGAAAAAAGTTATTCTAATTGCTACTTTACTTAGTAGTTTGATGTTTCCCAAATAGATAATTTAAACTTTGTATGGAAAATTAAAATTAATAAAAAAAACGCTGAAAATATACACAAACTATTATATCAATATAAAATTATGGGACTATTTGACTTTTTTAAAAAAGCAACTGACTTCGTAACTGAACAAACAAAAAACCTTGAAAAAAATCTTGGCGACCTCAAAGAGGGTGTAACCAATTTTATAGAAGAACAACGCAACAAAGAAAATAACAATACAGAAGAAACAAAAACCGCCACAAAAAGCGAACCAATCAAAAGCACGCATACGCAGGTATTGAATGGTGATGATTTTAGTTTTACCACCAGCAAAGGCGAAAATGTGTCTAACTCGTCTAAAATAGTAGATAGGCGAATGGGCAATCTGTATTTGGATATTGTTACGTTACCCGAAACAGGTAATAAAGCGTATTTGCGTATGCAAGAGGTAAAATTTGTGGGTGGCGTGGATATTGAACAGGTTATCGTAACACACATAGCCCTCGATGAAATAGGTTATCTCAATATTGATACACAATACCAAATCATCAAATTTAAAGCAAACCAAAGCAGACAAAGATTTAAGCCAACAGGTATGGAAGATAGTGGCAGTTATATGGGTGAAATAATGCTTTTTTATGCCAATAAAGATGAATTTATAATCTTTGTAACAGAAAAAATATTTCCAAATCTTGAAAATAAATCAGTAAAAAATGAATTTTG
>RDXZ01000248.1 GCA_004293265.1 Bacteroidota bacterium
ATAAGGTCAAACTTCCATCAAATCACACCAACTTAATTTTATAAAAAATATTTAAAATAATTTTTTTTGTATCTTTTTTTTTATTTTTACGTTTATATATAAAATAAACATTTATACAACTTTATGAAAAATATATTGAAAATTGGGATTGTGATGCTAATTCTGTTATTAGTAAATTGCAAAGGAAAAGAACCAGAACCACAACAAGAAACTGCCGCTCAGGTCAATAGAGAAAGTAAACAAGCAGAAGATAGCTACCAAAGTTCGCAAGATTTTGTAGAAAAAGCAATGGAAAATACGCAGGTACAAGCACGTGAAGCACAACCTACACGCAACAAAAATTTTGATACTTACTTTTTTACCGCTTATAATACAAATAATTGTGCTACTATTACAGTGGAAGGAGATGCTACAAGCCCTAATGCCACAGGAACAGTTTTAAGAACTATTACGCTTGATTTTGGTACAACTGGTTGCGTGGGTACAGATGGACGCACACGAAAAGGTAAAATTATTTATAGTTATTTAAGACCAGCCGCGACGGGTGCGTTTAATCCACATAACAATATCGGGACGGTGGTTTCTTTGTCTTTTGATAATCATTATGTAAACGGAATTAAATTAGAAGGTACAGGAACATCAACTTGTACGGCTTTTTCTATGGCTCAAAACCTAATTACCCGCACACAAAATATCGTTATTACAGGTGGAAAGTTAATTTATAGTGATAACACAAATCAATTATGGGATTGTAATCGAGTTCGTAGTTTTTCTGTGAACTATAACAATACAGGTTTGATGCTTGAAACCGCTCAAGGTTTTCTTTCGGGTACAAACAACGGCAGAACTCGTCAAGGCACAAACTATACATCTACTATCAATAACACGCCTACGGATAGATGTGTTTGGAAATTGGCTTGCCCACCGATAATGGTGCCAAGCATTGAGCCAAATGTTTTTGACCCTGTTGTGTTGCCTGTGCAAGGAAAAATGAACGTTGTTTACGGACAAAATTCTGCTTTGTTTGATTTTGGGGCAGGAAATTGTGATAACCAATATACAATTACTATCAACGGAGTTGTTACCACCATTACAATTTGATAGTTATTTATCTAAAAAAAAGTGGTTTTAAAATATTTGTAACAAAAACAATATTTTAAAACCACTTTTTTATTTTGTAAAAATATAATATCAACAAAGATAAATATTTTTCAAAAAAAAATAATAATATTTTGAAATAATTATTTAACTTTGTGAAAAAAAAATTTGGTTATGAAAATTCAATACTCTTTTTTGTTATCTGTGCTTTTTATTTACTCTTTGTGTATCCAAAACATACTACAAGCACAAACAGATACTTCAAAAATCAACCCTTTGCTCAAATTTGAACTTGATGATTTGTATGCACAAACCAAAGAAGATTTATTAAATATACAAGTGTCATTGGCTTCAAAAAAATTAGAAAGCTTGTTTGATGCACCCTTGTCTGTTTCGGTAGCCACTCACGAAGACATCAAAAAAGCAGGTTGTACTTCTATTATGGAAGCATTGAGATTGGTGCCGGGCGTGATTGTTTTAGAACAATCGAATGGTAATTTTGATATTCATATCAGAGGTGGTAACAATGTTCAAAAAAATTCACTCTTTTCTGTCAGTGCCAACACCACTACATTGGTAATGATTGACAACAGACCTATTTATAATTATTATTTAGGAGGAACTTTTTGGGAAAGTATTCCTATTGACCTCAATGATGTAGATAGAATTGAATTGGTAAGAGGAACGGCGGCATCTTTGTATGGACCGAATGCAGTGTCAGGTGTTATCAATATTATTACCAAAAAAGTAACAGAATTAGGTTTGCATACTTTCATAAACGCCCAACAAGGTAGCAATAATACTTTTATTAACAATGCTTCTATTGGATATAGATTTAATCGCAAACTTAGTTTTGTTGCCTCAGCCAATCATCAATCACGTGACAGGACGATTTTAGAATACTATAATTATCCAAAAAATCAATATGTACCTTTGGCACAAACCACTCAACCGATTTTATTAGGCAATGCTTATCCAAATCCAGAGAGAGCGATGTTAAAACAAGGCGCAAATCTTTTTTTACAATATCAACCCAATGAAAAAACTTCTTTCCAACTTTCAACAGGTTGGCAAGATTCACAAGTTCAGAAGGCATATAGCGAAAATTTTACTACTCCTTTGACAACTGCTAACTCTAACACAAGATATGCAGATGTAAAAATAAATGCTTCAGGCTTTTTGGGACAAGTTTCTTTACAAAATGGAATTCAAGAAGAAGGTTTGGGAAGTTTGGGGCAACAATGGATTTTTCAATCTATTGATGCAGTGGCAGAATATGAGTTAAATTTTAAAAATTTGAGCATCAAACCGGGCATAAACTATCGCACCGTTTATTATGATGATAGTCCTTTTGTAAATGTTGCACTCAAAACAGGGCAGTTTAATGGTAGACGTGATATTAATACTTTTGCAGGTTATACGCGTGCTGATTATATGTTATTAGACGATAAATTACGTTTGGGTGCGGCTTTGCGTGTAGATATGTTTAATTATCCTAATCAACCTTATTTATCTTATCAAGCCACTGCCAATTATAAACTCAATACACAAAATCAATTTAGGTTAGTATATGGGCGTGCTTATCGTTCTGCCAATATTATTTTTACTTATGCAGATAGATATTTGAATAATTTTAATGGGGCAGGGGCAGATTTAGAATTATTTGGCAATCGTAATCTACAACTATTAAGAACCGATATGTTAGAGTTGGGCTGGAGAGGAAAAATTAATGACAATTGGTTATTAGATACGGAGTTTTTTTATACAGATACAAGAAATTATGCTGATTTTATTTATGGTAATGTATATGTGAGAAATGGTACGCAAATTCAACCATTTTCTACTATGAATATTCCGCTCACAACGCAACAATTGGGAGCAACAATTTCGGTCAATTATGTAGAAAATGATTTTCAAATCAAACCTTTTTTGACTTATCAACAAACGACTTTAAAAAATTCTTCGCCTTATAACAATACAGAAAACGCCCTAATTAATCCTAATGCACAACAAAATAATATTAATTCGAATCTTGGTAAAAAAGAAAACCATCAAGGTGTGCCTGCTTTTTTTGGAGGAATATTTATTAATTATAAATACAAACAATTCAATTTTAATCTCAATCCTTATTTTTTTAGTGAATATACTTTTTTTTCTTTTCAAAATCCAAATTATGCAGATGGTCGTGGAATATCTACTATTCCCACCAAACTAATGCTAAATGCAAAAATTTCTTATTCGCCCATTCGCAGTTTTTCTTTGTATCTGAATGTAAGAAATGGATTAGATAGCAATACAAAAGAGTTTTATAATACTGATTTGATTGGCAGGCGAGTTTTTGGTGGTTTGCACTTTGAATTTTAATTTTAATTCAAAAGATTTTATTTAAGGACAAAATAGGAACAATCATTAAATAAAGTGATAATCTATCAATAACGAATTTCGTTATTACATTGTGAACAAAGTTCTGTTACACTACTTTTGTTGGTATAAAAT
>RDXZ01000037.1 GCA_004293265.1 Bacteroidota bacterium
ATGATAACTTATTGATTATCAATACTAAAAAATAATCGATTTGGCTAATTTCTTTTTATTATCTGCTTTACCTTTGCACTACTTAACACGGTGTTAGGTAATTTAAAAAAAATATTTTTAATAAAATGAAAAAGTTAATTATTTTGGGGGTAATTTATTTATTCTTAGTAATTGGATGTAAAAAAAATAATCAGGAACAACCAATTCCGCAAAAAAAAGATATATCAAAAAAGGTTAGCCCAAGTCGTAGTATAAGGAATATGGAAGATGCAGCTTATTTGCATAATCTTGTTATTCAAAAAGCAATAACTAAGTATTCAGATTCTAATCAAGTTAATTTTACGAATTATGAAGATTTCAGGAATGAAATCGACCAGTTTTCTTTTAATTCTATGAAAGAGTTGTGTGGTTTGGATAGTGCAACTATTAAAGGAATAGAACAAGAAAAAAATAATAGGAATAACCAAAATGACGTTCGATATCAAATTACAAAAAAAGGTTTTACCAAGTTTGTAGATGAAAATGTATATCCAATGTTGGAAAATCTAAAAAACGATACAAAAATTTCTCAAAAAGAAGTAGATATGGTACACAAACTACTCGAAGAGATAAAAGTAAGTAACCACAAAATACGTAATTCTGACGGAACTTTGAACCAACAAGAGATTCAGAAATTAGGCATATTTCTAAATGCAATGAAAGATGAATATCAAAAAGAACAATTTGACTTAGAGGCAAATCAAGGGGTAATAGCAGGATATGGTATTTATATCGGATTAAATTCATATAAATTATTTTTAGAAAATGGTGACATTGATCTAATTATACCATTACCATCAGAAAATAATGAAATTATGGTTGCACCTTGGATTATAGATTTAGGTGGTGGTATTATAGGTGCTGGAATAGCATATCACAAAGGAGCAGATATGTTTGAAGGTGCATTCTGGGGCTGTCTGTTTAATTCTGCTGGTGCAGCAAGGTTAATCGGACGTGGTGCGATTAGACTATTGACGGGAAAATAAATTACAATATGACAAAAAAAGAAAGATTGATAAGTTTATCCGCAGCTTATTTGGGAATATTTATTTATTTTGCCATTTCATATATAGTTTTTTTTGGTCTTATGGATTTCATCCAAAATAGAGATACATCACTACAAAAACTAACAATTGATAGTATATATCCTTCACTTTTGATGGCACTCTTTTATGTAATTGCTACATCTAAAGAACTTCTTAAGAAAAAAAATTAGAAACAACAATTAAATAAAGTGCCATTGTGTTAGTACCCAACTGATGCAAGCCACAGGTTTGTACCTATCTAACTACAAGCCTGTGGCTTGTCTGTTACGAAACAAGGAGTACGTTTTGAGAAAATTGTAATAAAAATATGAAAAACAAAGAAAATTTAGATTATAAAAAAGAATAAAAAATAAAATAAAAGTAAAACGTTTTATTGTTATTTTTGGTTATACATACAAAAAACTAAAAATATGAAAAACACAAAAAAATTATATTTTTTCTTACTAACTTACGCTGCACTATTTGTATATTCATTAGTTGGATATATGCTTTTTTTTGGCATAACAGATTGGTATATTGGCAAATTCTTATTTCCCAAATTACTTTCTGATAGTATTTTTTTCAGTTTTTTATTTGCTTTTTATTTGTTAATCCCTGCTTATGCAGGTATGAAATTAGAACAAGCGAGTAAAAATAAAAAATAATTATTTTTGAAAAAAAAGATAGTAATAAAATCAAAAAAATAAAAAAAAATGCAAATAAAAAAAAGATTTATTTTTATCATCATATTGTTATTAAATATCAACTTTATTTATTGTCAAAATAAAAGAACAATGTCTAAATTAGACACACTTTTTGGCAAAAATCATTTTTTTTTCTCTTTGGGGCTATTTTCAAGCAAAGGAAATAGTAAAATAATCAATGGAAATCAAAATCTCACGCCTGCTTTAGGACTTGGACATCAAATTCAGATAGGATATGATGTGAATTACAATAAAAAATATAGCCTTCGTTTTACTGCTGAAATAGGTCAATTGCCTCTTAATTTTACTTATGACCTTACAAAAAAACAATACCCTATTTTGTATGATGACCATATTCCGCTTCCATCAGGTGGATTTTCTGATGCAGGTATTCCTTTTGTTTCTTTTTCTTCATTATTTGTCAATAGATTTTATACAAGAAAAAAAAGTTTTTTGGATATGGCAGTTGGTTTATCTTTGAGATATACTCCCGAAGGTGATTTTTATGTAACAGAAGGCTGGGTTGATAATACACAAAATCCAATTACTGTATTTCAAATGCAAACTGATGATAATAGTTTTAAAGAAACATTGCAAGTTTGTCCACAAATTTCATTAGGTTATTATTGGATACTCAAAAACAATCAATTTCTTGGTTGTAGGTTGATTTATAATCTTTCTTTTCAAGATCATATTCAATTATCTTATACTTTTTTTCCTGAGCCTCAACATAAAAATATCAGTTCACAAGGTATTTTATCACAAAGAGGTTCTTATTTGGGTTTGAATATTTTTTATTATTTTACCAAGATGAGAAAAAAGAAAGTTTAATAAATTTTATCCATAATGAAAATAACAAGTTTAATTATTCTATTTTATTTTATCAATATTTTTTTACACGCTCAAAATTTCAAAAAAGATAGTTTGAATAAATATGATATTGTATTCTCAAAAAATCATTTTTTTATTGGCTTAGGTGGATTTGTAAGCAAAGGAAAAACGAATGTTTTAGAAGGTAGAAATGAAAAACTTAACCCACTTTTTGGTTTGGGACATCAATTACAAATAGGATATGACACACATTTTAACAAAAAAAATAGTTGGCGATTAAGTCTTGAGTTAGGTCGGTTGCCTATCAATTATGATTTTATGCTGTATCCTGATAAGTATCCAGAATTGGAATATGAATATTCAGGTATGCCTTCATTTTTTGGGGCAGGTCAAATTCCTTTTGTATCTATTTCGAATACTTGGATAAAAAGATTTTCATTTTACAAAGATTATGTATTTGATTATGGAATTGGTTTGTCGATTAGATACACTCCTTCAGGATTTTATCAAATGGATTATGGATTGACAAAACAAAGCGCACCTTATGTTATTTCTGACCGACTTACTCCTTTCACAATAATCGATAAAGATAATAGTTTTACTACACCTTTTCAATTCAATCCACAATTTTCGATAGGTATTTCAAGAATTTTTAAACGTAATCATTTATTAAGTTTAAGAATGATATTTAACTTATCTTTTCAAAATCATATTAGGTTGCAATATACTTTTTTTCCTGAAGATAGATTTCAATCATATAGAACTATCGGCGAATATACATCAAAAGGAACATATTTAGGCTTAAATCTTACTTATCATATTGGTAAAAAAAGATAGTAAATGTTTTTATCCATTATTTATATCTTCAAAAACTAACCCGTTAGCCGATGAGTTGCTTGCAATCAAACAATCAACGGCTACAAAATAAATCATCATTTCAAAAACTTGTCGAATACATTATAATCATATCTTGTTTCTTTTTTTATTCGTTGTATAAAAAACAAATTTGCAAAAGTAAATTTTATACCTTAATATTGCACAAAAATTAAGGTTTCTAAAATAATAAAAAAATATGAATTTTAAAAATAAATTTTCTTTTCTTTTATTAATCATTACAAGTAATTTATTTTGGAGTTGTGAAACAAAAAAAGAAAACGAAAAACAAAACCAAAACACTAAAAATATGACGACAATTACAGATATTCATACTTTTGCTAAACCCAATGAATCTATAATGACACATATTTCTTTAGATTTGAAAGTCAATTTTGAAGAAAAAACATTGGCAGGAAAAGCAATTATTGACATCAAAAATGCAGAAAACGCAAAAGAATTTTGGTTTGATAGTAAATCTTTACAAATCGAAAAAATAACTCTTGATGAAAACGAAACTACTACAACTTTTAAAATAAACGAAACAAAACCTCACGTGGGTGCGGGAGTGCAGGTAAATATCAAACCTGAAACAAAAAAAATAAACGTTTATTATAAAACAGATAAAACTGCGGCGGCTTTGCAATGGCTTTCGCCCACGCAAACTGCGGGCAAAAAAAATCCGTTTTTGTTCACACAATCTCAAGCAATTTTAGCAAGAAGTTGGGTACCTTGTCAGGATAGCCCTGGTATTCGTTTTACTTACAATGCAAAAATAAGCGTTCCAAAAGGTTTAATGGCTTTGATGAGTGCAGAAAATCCTGAAAAAATCAGTGAAAATGGTGTGTATGAATTTAAAATGACACAAAAAATTCCTGCATATTTATTGGCACTTTCGGTGGGTGAATTGGCTTATAAAAAATATGACGACAGAAGTGGCGTGTATGCTGAACCTATAATGCTGGAAAAATCACACAAAGAATTTGAAGATTTGCCTAAAATGATTGAAGCAGCAGAGGAATTGTATGGAAAATATGCGTGGGAAAAATATGATGTATTGCTTTTGCCTCCAAGTTTTCCTTTTGGAGGAATGGAAAATCCTCGTTTGACTTTTGCAACGCCTACTATTTTGGCGGGTGATAAATCTTTGACTTCTTTGATTGCACACGAATTGGCACATTCTTGGTCTGGAAATTTGGTAACTAACGCTACTTGGGACGACTTTTGGCTCAATGAAGGTTTTACGGTCTATTTTGAACGTAGAATTATGGAAAAAATAAAAGGAAAATCATACGCAAAAATGTTAGAATTTTTAGGTTATCAAGATTTACAAAAAACGCTCAATGACCTCAAAGACAAACCCAAAGATACACATTTGAAATTAGATTTGAAAGATAGAGACCCTGATGATGGCGTTACGGAAATTGCTTATGAAAAAGGATATTTCTTTTTGAGAACGATTGAGGAATTGGTTGGACGTGAAAAAATGGATAATTTTATCAAAAATTACTTTCAAAAAAATGCTTTTCAATCGATGAACACCGAAAATTTTGTGGAATATTTACAAAAAAATCTTCCTGAAACTTCAAAAATGGACTTAAAAGAATGGATTTATGCACCTAATTTACCTAAAAATTGTCCAAAAGTAAGTGCAGATAGATTCGAAAATATTGACAAAGAATTAGCAAAATTCAAAGAAAATAAAGAAGAAAATCTTGCAAAAGATATTTCAAGCCACGAATGGTTGTATTTTATTCGCGGTTTAGGAGAAAAATTAACGTTGGCACAAATGGAAAATTTGGATAAAAAATATCAATTTACTACTTCTAATAATGCTGAAATTTTGACGGCTTGGTTGGATTTAAGCATTCGAAGCGAATACAAAAAAGCCTATCCAAAATTAGAAAGTTTTTTGAATGAAGTAGGAAGACGTAAATTTTTGATGCCACTTTATACCTCTCTTTTGAAATCAAATCAAAAAGATTTTGCAAAACAAATTTATCAAAAATCAAGACAAAATTATCACGCTGTTGCTACCAATAGTTTAGATGAATTGTTGAAATAGTTTTATAAATGCTTTATGCTACTAAAAAAATGGCATAAAGCGTGTTTATCAACTGACTATAAATTATATATTTTTTAAACACGTTTTACTATTTTTTAGAATAAAAATATTTATCAAAAATAAAAAATGGCAAGAAAAAAATTAATTCGTTTTGCGGATAATGAAATAGCAAAGAATGTGATAGAATCTAATAAATCTTTGTATTCGACTGTGAAAGGAAATTGGAATAAAGATTTTTTTCATAATGATAATCCAATTACTTTAGAATTGGCATGTGGACGCGGCGAATATTCCGTAGGTTTAGCCAAACAATATCCCGACAGAAATTTTGTTGGAGTAGATGTAAAAGGCGATAGATTTTGGGTTGGAAGCAATGAAGCAACCGAAAATAAGCTAGAAAATGTATGTTTTTTACGTACTTATATTCAAAATTTAGAACAATTTTTTGCACCCAAAGAAGTAAATCGTATTTGGATTGTGTTTCCTGACCCGCGCCCCAAAGAAGGCGACAGAAAAAGAAGATTGACTTCGACTCGTTTTTTGAGTATGTATCAAAGAATGATGCCCGAAGGTGGTTGGATACATTTCAAAACTGATAACGAACCTTTGTTTGATTTTTCATTGCAACAAATCGCTAAATATCCGACTGAAAACTTAGAATTTACCAGAGATTTATATAATTCTCCTTTGGCAGAAGACCATTTTGGTATTACTACTAAATATGAAAAAATATTTGAAAATAAAGGTTTTAAAATCAATTATGTAAAGTTTTTTTTGAAAGGAATTTTATAATTTTTTTGTAACTATTTAGATTATTTTGGTGCAAGCATGGACGCTTGCACCAGTTATATCGCAAGCGTGGACGTTTGCACCAAAATATCTCGTGCAAGCGTCCACGCTTGCACGAATTTCAAAATTATTTGTGTTATTTGAGTGAAAAAATTATAACATTTTATTCCTTTTAATCATATAAGCATATAAAATCTGTTCAAATCCATCAGCAATATCTGCCTCAATCAAATCAATTTTGAATTGGGCGCATTTTAGTTTTAAGTTTTTAAAATACTCTTCTTGTTGATTTTTAAAATGTTCTTTGACTTGGCTTGGTACTAAATTTATTTTTTGATTAGTTTCTAAGTCAATAAATTGATAAGGTCTTTCTTGAAAATCAAAATCTTGTTCAGTTTTTTTATCTGTAACGTGAAACAATAAAACTTCATTTTTATTGTGTTTGAGGTGTTGTAAGCCCGAAAAAATCCTTTCAAAATCTTCTTGTTCTGTGAGCATATCACTAAAAACAATTACCAAAGAACGTTTGTGAACTTTCTCAGCAATGATATGCAATGTATCAGCAATCAAAGTTTTTTTATTATGTTGTTTGGATTCTATTTTTAATAAATTTTCTAATTCCGAAAAAATCTTATGCAAGTGTGAGGGCGTAGATTTGCATTGTGTATGCAACTCAATTTCTTCTGAAAAATGACACAAACTAACCGCATCTTTTTGTTTTTGGAGCATATAAGCCAAAGCCGAAGCCCCCAAAATACCAAAGGTAATTTTTCCTAAATAATTAGATTGATTTTTTTCTTGCGGATAAAACATAGAAGAGGAAGTATCTAACAAAATTTGGCATCTCAAATTTGTTTCTTCTTCGTATTCTTTGATATACAATCGGTCAGTTTTTGCAAAAACTTTCCAATCTATATGTCTTGTGCTTTCGCCTGTGTTATACAACCGATGTTCAGCAAATTCAACTGAAAAACCATGAAACGGAGAACGATGTAAACCTGTAATAAAACCTTCTACCAATTGTTTTGCTAAAAATTCTAAGTTTCCAATTTCTCTTACTTTTGACCAATCTTGTGTGTTTATCATTTTTTTATTTTTTTTTGGTTACTAAGATTTATATGATTTTTCTATTGAGCAACTGTGGTACACACTTTCAGTATGTCCACACACTAAAAGTGTGTGCTACAATTTTTATTTTCCGTATAAATCTTAGTAGAACCTTTTTTTTGAACAAAGATAAAGGTTTTGTTTGTATTACACAAACAAACTAAAAAATAATTTTACACATACAAGGAAATATCGCCCAAGCCTTCCCTTACCAAATCAAAATCTCCTTCGGAACAATCTACAATCGTTGAGGCTGTATGGTTTCCAAAACCACCATCAATAATAATATCTACTTGATACTTAAATTTTTCGTAAATTAATTCAGGGTCTGTAGAATATTCTATAATTTCGTCATCATCTTTGACAGAAGAAGAAAGAATCGGCGAGCCTAATTCTTTGACAATCAAACGAGCAATATTATTATCAGGGACTCTTATGCCAACGGTTTTTTTCTTCGAATTAACAATTTTTGGGGCTTTGCTACTTGCTTTCAAAATAAAAGTAAAGGCACCGGGCAAGGCTTTTTTCATCACTTTAAAAACATTATCTTCCACACGTGCATACTCGGCAATGTTGCTCAAATCATAACAAACAAAAGATAAGTTGCTTTTTTGAGGCAATACATTTTTAATCTGACAAATTCTTTCTACTGCTTTTTGTTGAAAAATATCACAACCAATGCCGTAAACCGTATCTGTCGGATAAATAATAACTCCTCCATTTTTCAAACATTCTACAACGCTTTGTATTTTTTTTTCGTCTGGATTTTCGGGATATATTTTTAAGTAAGTTGCTTTCATATTTTGATTTGATATAAAAAAATGAAACCAATTTTTTTGATTTCATTTTTTTATTTGTATTAAATTTTTGTGCGAATGAGGAGACTCGAACTCCTACACCATTGCTGGCTCTACCACCTCAAAGTAGCGTGTCTACCAATTTCACCACATCCGCTTTTATTTTTTGCAAAGGTATCATATATTTTTTAATTTTCCAAAAAATTAAGTCTTTTTTTAAAAAAATTTATTTATCGAAAAAAAATAAAATTTAATTTCATTTTATTTTTTTTGAATATTTAGATAGTTGATATTATTTTTGCTCAATATCATTAAAAATTTTGAAAAATTATCTTAAAAGTAATATTTTAAATTTCAATCAAAAAGATATAAAAAAAATTAAGATTTTTTTTTTCATTTTTTTGCATTTTTTTTGATATTTTTATTTAACTTTGAAAAATTTTTTGAAAAAGCCAAATCAAAATCAGTGATTATATCCAATAAAACTATTGACAAAATGAAATTTTATTATCTTTTAATTATTTTATTTATTTTAAATATTCATTTATTCGCACAACAAGAATCAGAAATTAATGGTAAAGAAACCAGCGAAAATTTTACATTAAAAGTAGGTTTGTATGAAAGTAAACCTTTAACTTTTAAAGATGTAGATAATGGTTTCAAAGGAATGTATATGGATTTAATTGAACATATTGCTCAATTGAATAAATGGCAACTCAAATTTTCCTATGAACCTTCAATGGAAAAGAGTTTAGACAATCTAAAAAATGGAAAAATTGATTTGTTGCTTTCTGTCGGACATTCAGAAGAAAGAGAAAAGTTTTTTGACTTTTCTAAAGAAATTGTATTGACAAATTGGGGCGAAATTTTTGTCCACCAAGATACAAACTTACGTTCTATTTTGAGTTTAGAAAATATGAAAGTCGCTGTAGTAAAAGGAAATGTATATTATGACGGCTCTCACGGACTTAAAAATACTGCCGAACAATTCAAAATTAATATTAAATATATAGAAACAAGTAGTTTCAAAGAAGTACTAAACTTGGTACAACAAAAAAAAGTAGATGCAGGCTTAGTCAGTGTTTTGTATGGTGATATGCACAAAAACGAGTACAAAATCAAAGGAACTCCTATTGTTTTTAATCCAATTGAAATGCGTTTTGCGATGAAAAAAGGCGAAAAGAAGAATCAAAATATCATCAAAGCCATCGATAAAGAAATGAAAAAATTAATCGCAGACCAAAATTCATTCTACTATCAATCACAAGCAAAATGGTTGAACCGAACCGCAGGAACTATTACTTATAAATATCTTTTGTGGGGCTTGGCAGCCATCGGAATTGTAGCCGTTTTGTTTTTGGTATTAAGTTTTATTTTAAGACAACAAGTTCAAAAAAGAACCAAAGAATTGGTCATTAAAAATGCTGAAATTTTGGCTTTTAATGAAAATTTGGAACAAAAAGTAAGAGAAAGAACGAGTGAAGTAATGAAACAAAAACAAGAAATTGAAAGCAAAAATATTACTCTTGAACATCAAAAAAAGGAACTTGAAGTAATGAATAAACATATGAAAGATAGTATTACTTATGCCAGAAATATACAAGAAGCAATATTACCTGAAGAACGAAAAATTGCCAATTATCTGCAAGAATATTTTATGCTTTCTCGCCCACGTGATATTGTTTCGGGTGATTTTCATTGGTTTGCTTTCAACGAAAGAAATAACCAAAGCTTAATTTCGGTGGCTGATTGCACAGGGCATGGAGTACCGGGTGCGTTTATGAGTATGCTCGGAAAATCTGCCTTAGATTATATTATGTTCGAAAAAAAGAAAGATAAACCGGGTGAAATTTTGAGTGTTTTGCAAGATGATGTATATCGTGCCTTAGGTACAAATGCCAAAGATGGAATGGACATTGCTTTGTGTAGTTTTGATTTTGAAAATAAAAAACTATACTTTGCGGGAGCGCAAAGTCATTTATATTTGGTGAGAAATGGCGATGTTTATGTGATAAAAGGCAATAAATACCCAATTGGTGGAAGCGTCAAATATTATAACGAACATCGAATTTATGAAACCCACACCATAGATTTGCAACCAAATGATTTATTATATATGACCTCTGATGGCTATCCCGACCAATTTGGAACAGCCGAAAACATAAAATATACAACGAAACGTTTTAGAGAGTTGTTGCAAGAAATTTATAAACTTGATTTGAATCAACAAAAAGAAAAAATATTACAAGCACATTTAGAATGGCGAGGAGAACAAAAACAATTAGATGATGTGTTAGTGATCGGTATAAAAGTAGTTTAAATTTTGGTAATTATTTAGATATTTTGGGGTAAGTTTGATAATAGACAACCAATTCGCTCCTGCTTGTGTCCCACAAGCAGTCATCGTTGATATAAGACTGGTTTGTTACAATATTCGCTTGTGGGACACAAGCAAGGGCGTAGAACAAATATTTAGCCATTTTGATTAATATACAAAATTTTTACACTAACTATTTTTATAAAATAAGAATTATTTTTAAATGATATTTATACTATCAAAATAAAAATAATCATTCAATAAAATTTTGATTAACAATCATTCAATTGAAAAATAAAAGAATAAAATGAATAACACAAAACAAGTTTTTCTATCTGAAATTATTGATTTTCAATACGATAATCAAATTTTTTATTTCAAAACAAAAGAAGGAGAAATAAAAATTAATGTTTTTGCTGAAGATATTTTTCAAATATCTGCCAAACAAAATCACCAACAATGGGATAATTTTTCTTACAGCGTCATTACTGCTCGTAACAAAGTTGCTATCGAAATAAATGAAGAAAATACATATTATACCTTAAAAACACATTGTTTAACACTCAAAATTCAAAAAAATCCATGCAGATTATCTTTTTATAATGATGAAAATGAACTGATTAATGAAGATGATTTTGGTGTTAGTTGGTATGGCGAAGAAGTTACGACTTATAAAAAGTTACAAAAAGAAGAACGTTTTTTGGGATTGGGCGAAAAAAATGGAAATTTAGATAGACGTGGTAATTATTATGTCAATTGGAATAGTGATGCTTTTGGTTATAGTCCTGATACTGACCCTTTGTATGCTTCGATTCCGTTTTTTATGGGTATTAGACCAGAAAAAATGTACGGAATTTTCTTTGACAATACCTATAAATCTGTATTTAATTTTGGAGCGGCATCACACCGACATAGTTATTTTAAAGCACTTAGCGGAGAGATGAGATATTATTTTATCTATGGAAAAAAAATAAAAAATATCCTCGAAAAATATACACATCTCACAGGAAGAATCGAAATGCCACCACTTTGGAGTTTAGGTTTTCAGCAATGTAGATATAGTTATTATCCCGAACACGAAATCATCAATTTGGCTAATACTTTTCGAAAAAAAGACATTCCTTGTGATGTTTTGTATTTTGATATTCATTATATGAAAAAATACAAAGTATTTACTTGGGACACAAAACGCTTTCCTAATCCCGAAAAAACGCTTAAAAAACTCAAAAAAGCAGGTTTTCAAGCAGTAGTTATTTTAGACCCTGGCATCAAAAAAGAAGAAAAATATTTACCTTATGAAGAAGGAATACAAGCAGATGTTTTTGTAAAATATCCCGATGGTGAATTATATGAAGGAGGAGTTTGGCCTGGAATCTGTCATTTTCCTGATTTTACTCACGAAAAAACAAGAGAATGGTGGGGAAATTATTTTGAAGAACTTATCAAAATCGGTTTGACAGGTTTTTGGAACGATATGAATGAGCCTGCGGTTTGGGGCAAAGATTTTCCTGATATGACAGAATTTGACTATGACGGAAACAAAACTACACACAGAAAAGCACACAATATATATGGAATGCAAATGGCACGTGCTACACGCGAAGGTGCGAAAAAATTTGCCCCTCATTTACGCCCTTTTGTTTTGACAAGAGCAGGTTTTTCAGGAATACAAAGGTATGCGGCAGTTTGGACAGGCGATAATGTTTCCGAAGATAGAAATATGTTGGGTGATGTAAGATTATTGAATAGTATGGGCTTGTCAGGTTTGGCTTTTGCGGGTGCAGATGTAGGCGGATTTGTGGGTGAGTGTACGAAAGAAGTTTTTAATAAATGGATTGCTATTGGTGCGTTTTCTCCATTTTTTCGTTGTCATACTATGATTAATTCTAAAGATGCAGAGCCTTGGAGTTTTGGGGAAGAAACCGAAGAAATTGCTCGAAATTATATCAAATTAAGGTATAAATTATTGCCTTATTTGTATAGTACTTTTTATGAAGCCAATCAAAATGGTATGCCAATTCAAAGAAGTTTAGCGTTTGATTATCCTTTTGATAACAAAATTTATGAGGGAAATTATCAAAATCAATACTTTTTTGGGCAATCTTTGATGATATGTGCCATCACTTCTGAACGTGAAATTCATAAATTATATTTACCAGAAGGAACTTGGTTTGATATGTTTAATGACACGTTTTATAAAGGTAAGCAAGAAATTTTTATGGAAGTAAAAAATGACAAACTGCCTATTTTTGTACGCGGTGGAAGTATTATTATCACACAAAATTCAGTTTCACACACAGGCGAAAAACCTTCTGTTATTTTAGAAGTTCACGTATATGAAGGCAATTATTTACAAGAATTTACTTATTATGAAGATGACGGAATAAGCGATAATTACAAAAAAAATGATTTTTATAAACGTAACTTTTATTATGATAACGAAACAAAAACATTAGAAATCGATAATGTAGAAGGAATTTATAAAACACATTTTAAAATTTTGCGTGTGTTTTGGCACGGATTTACAACCGATGCTGATATAAAATCAATGAATTATAATTTTGTTATTCCTATTTCAAACTTTGACCCTTGGGAATATCCAAAAGATTATTCTAAAACAATCAAAAAACTACCTTATCAAGATATTGAATTAGTCAATGAAAAAATGATAATTTCTTTGGCGAAATAAATCCTATTATTTTGAACTGCGTGCAAGCGTGGACGCTTGCACGAGATATTAACTGGTGCAAGCGTCCACACTTGCACCAAAATAACCTAAATAGTTACGATTATTTTTAATTTTTGAGATGAGAACTTTCCAAAAGTTTTTAATTTTTGGAAAGTTCGTATAATACAATTCCTACCTTATTTCAAACAATCCACGAAAATTTTAGAATATCTAATCAAATCAATTTATTTTAGATATTTTTTGCTTATCTTTGCAATCGATTTCAAACAATTATTTTTTTATTTTGAATTATGCAAAATACTGCTTTAAATCCCGTCGAAATACAATCACTTTTATCTCGTTTGGGCATTGCTGAAAAAAATTCTGCTTATAGCACAGGGCAAAATTTTGGAGAATTGACTTCAAAATTTTATAGCGTCCCTTGCCCTATCGATGGCTCAGATTTAGCATCTGTCAATTGGGCAACGCCTGAAAATTATGAAACTATTATACAAACAGCCCAAAAAACTTTTGTGATTTGGAGAAAAATGCCCGCACCCGCAAGAGGAGAAATCGTCAGACAATTTGGCAATGTTTTAAGACAACATAAAGACGATTTGGGAAAATTAGTGAGCTTAGAAATGGGAAAAATCTATCAAGAAGGCTTGGGAGAAGTACAAGAAATGATTGATATTTGTGATTTCGCCGTAGGTTTATCTCGTCAATTATACGGAATGACCACCGTTTCCGAACGCAAAGAACACAGAATGTTTGAACAATATCAACCTTTGGGAATTGTAGGAATTATATCTGCGTTCAATTTTCCTGTTGCAGTTTGGGCTTGGAACGCAATGTTAGCAGCCATTTGTGGTGATGTTTGCGTTTGGAAACCTTCTGAAAAAACACCTTTGACTGCCATCGCTTGCCAAAATCTAATGGCTAAAGTATTGAAAGACAATGATTTACCCGAAGGACTTTTTAGCTTGATTATTGGCGGAGCAGAAATTGGAAAACTAATGAGTGCCGATAAAAGAGTGCCTTTAATTTCTGCCACAGGCTCCACCCGAATGGGAAAAGCAGTAGCAGTAGAAGTTGCAAAAAGATTAGGAAAATCTATTTTAGAATTAGGAGGAAATAATGCCGTCATTATTACTGAAAACGCAAACTTAGAAATGGCACTTCGCTCTACGGTTTTTGGGGCAGTCGGAACTTGCGGACAACGTTGCACTTCTACGCGCCGTTTGATTATCCACGAATCAAAATTTGAAGAAGTAAAATCTCGTTTGTTACAAATGTACCCAAAACTTCCTATCGGAAATCCGTTGGATATGCAATATTTAGTCGGTCCTTTGATTGACGCACAGGCAAAAGAAAATTTTGTAAATGCTATCACAAAAGTACAAAAAGAAGGCGGAAAATTATTATATGGTGGCAATGTAATTACAGGAAATTATGTTACGCCTGCTATTGTAGAGGCAGAAAATCATTATGAAATGGTGCAAGAAGAAACTTTTGCCCCAATTTTATATTTGATTAAATACAAAGGAGAGGTAGAAAATGCTATCGAAATCCAAAACAATGTACCGCAAGGTTTGTCATCTTCTATTTTTACAGATAGTTTAAGACAAAGCGAAAAGTTTTTGTCTTTTGCAGGTTCTGATTGCGGAATTGCGAATGTGAATATCGGTACATCAGGAGCAGAAATTGGAGGTGCTTTTGGAGGTGAAAAAGAAACTGGTGGCGGACGAGAATCAGGCTCAGATGCGTGGCGTGCCTACATGAGAAGGCAAACAAATACCATTAATTATAGTACAGAATTACCTTTGGCACAAGGAATTAAGTTTGATATTTAACTTCAAATGGTTAAAAAAATCAAATAAAAAAAATAATTTTAATTTTTATAAGCATAATTTTAAGTTTTTGTAATTAAAATCAAAAAAAAATCTTAATTTTGTGCTTATATTTATTTAACACATTAAAAAATTTATAAAAAATATGAAAAAAATATTGAAAGTAATTGCTTTGGCTTCGGTTTTGAGTTTCTCAATTTCTTCTTGTGATACCTTAGCACAACTACCTGTTAGCTCGTTGCTTACCCCAACCGATGGCGAAATTGGAAGCGGTTTGAAAGAAGCATTGAATATCGGCATTAGCAACGGCGTGCAAAGTTTGATGAAAACTGACGGATATTTTGGCGACCAAGCCTTAAAAATATTGCTCCCAAAAGAAGCACAAGAAGCACAAAATTTAATCACAAAACATATTCCGGGTGGAAAAAATTTAATTGATGGTGCAGTTTTAAAAATGAATCGTGCCGCAGAAGATGCCGCCAAAGAAGCCTTGCCAATTTTTACGAACGCCATTACAAGTATGAGTTTCACTGACGCAAAAAATATTTTATTTGGAGGAGCAGGTGCCGCTACTACTTTTTTGAAAGATAAAACTTTACAATCTTTGACTCAAGCCTATGCACCCAAAATCAATGCTTCTTTGAGTGGCGTAGGGGCTGTGCAGGCGTGGGAAGCAATGGTAAAACCTTATAATAAATTGGCTGATTCACCAGCAGGAATGTTAATATCAGGTTTAAAACCAATTAATGCTGATTTAGGAAACCACGTAACCGAAAAAGCATTAGACGGACTTTTTATGAAAGTGAGAGATAAAGAAAACGGAATCAGAGGCAATACAGGGGAAAGAACATCAGCACTTTTGCAAAAAGTTTTTGGTATGTTGGATACTAAATAATTTTGATATTTTGTTTATTTTGAACAAAAAACATTCAATTTTATAACCCTTTTTTATACTTCATAACATCATACTTTTACCAAAGTTTAAAAAACTTTGGTAAAAGTTTTATATAAATACAAAAATATGGAAATCAATATCAATACACCTGCATTGCTTTTTCCTGCCATTTCTTTACTTTTATTGGCATATACCAATCGTTTTTTAGCCATTGCGAGTTTGATTAGAAGTTTGTTTCGTAATTATCAAGAAAACCCTGATGTTCATTTGATTATTCAAATTCGTTCCTTGCGAAAACGACTTTCTTTGATTCGAAATATGCAATTTTTAGGCACTTTGAGTTTGTTGTTATGTGTACTTTCGATGAGTGCTATTTTTTGGAAAAATCTAACTATGGGAGGATATTTATTTGCCGTTAGTTTGTTTTTGATGGTGCTTTCCTTGATTTTTTCTTTATGGGAATTATTGGTTTCTATCAAAGCGTTAGATGTTGAATTGCAAGATTTAGCCAAAAAAAGATATAATCATTAAAAATATTTGTCGTTTTTACAAAGTAAAAAAATCAAAAAAAAATCAAAAATTACGAACAAATGATAAAATATTGAAATTTTTATCATAACTTTGCCAAAAATGATACAATTGAGAAAAAACGCAAGGAAAAATGCAAAAAAATATTCTTTTAAACGAACTTGAAAGCCTTTATTATTACGACCAAATTCATTATGTTCTAAACAAAAATGAAATAAATGAAAATTTTAGATTGCGTAATTTCAATCATTTATACTTAGGTTTTATCAATCAACTAACCGAACAAAGAGAAAAACAAATATTTTCAGGATGGTTTGCCAAAATAAATTTTTTAATTCAAGCCTATAATTTTTCTAAAAAAGAAGGAGAAGTATTACAATCTATCCGTCGATTATGTAGAAAAGCATTGACACAAAAAAATTATTCCCCCGAAAAAGAATTGGTTTTAGCGTGTGCAAAAGCAATGGCTGAAACTATTTTTCGTTTTTCAGAAGGAAATATTCCTCAAAATATACTCAATTTATGGGAAAATAAAGAACTTCCTTTTTTGATTTATACCGAAATCCCAGAAGCAGAAATCAAAGGTTTGTTAGCTACTATCACCGACAAAAGTCCATTAGAATCAATCAATCAATATAATCTTCATCAAATCCACCTACAATGCGACACCGAAAACTTTGGAGTTGTCAAAATTACTTTGACAGATGTAGCATTTTATAATCAAAAAGGTGAAAATTTTAGAAATAATTATTTGAGTTCAGAATGTAATTTGTGGGTCAAAAAATACCAAACCGTTTATTTTACAAATTTAGAAAAATTAGACGAAAATCATTTTGTTTCTACTCGAAGTACATCTTTTGTCATTCACGCCGATTATTTGATTGATGTTACAAAAATTGCGCTGTGTGGCAAAGAAGATATGCCCGCATTTCCATATTTATATATATTAGACAAACTCACTTCTTTTAATGGTAGTATTCATACTTTTAGAGGAACTTTAGCCAATGAAATCTTAGATAAATATGTAGCCAATCCTACACAAACTTATGACCAATATTTCAAAGAATCTTTGCAAGATAAACAAGCAGACGCACTTTCTTCACACGTACAAGCAGGAGAAATTATGACTTTGTATAATAATTTGCAGCCACATTTTTGGAATATGAAAAAAGTAATGGATAGTTATCAAAACTTTCATATCTTGACAGAACCCACTTTTGTGTCCTCTGTGTATGGTTTGCAAGGACGATTGGATATTTTATTGACAGATATTTTACAAGCACAAAGAAAAGATATTATTGAACTAAAATCAGGTACAGCCAAGCGTATGCCTGCTAATTACGACCATTTGTTGCAAGTCGCAGGTTATAATTTATTGTTAGAAACCACTTTTCCTGATAGAAATGGAGTCAGTTGCATTTTATATTCTTCTGATGAAAAAACTCCTTTGCGAGATTGCGGGAGTTTAGAATTTGACGCACAAGATTTGTTGCGCGTCAGAAATCAAATCGTTTTTTTAGATTGGGAAATTAGTCAAGGAAAACCTGATTTTTATGATAAAGTATTAGAAAAATTTAGAAAATCAAACAAAAAAATTTCTAAATTTACACAAATAGATATTGATAGTTTTGCTACAAAATGGAAACTTTCTTCCCACTTAGATAAAGTTTATTTTGCTTCTTTTATGGGTTTGATACAAAGAGAATTAATTACTGCAAAAATTGGTGGTAATTTATTGTCTGAAAGTGCGTCAGGTTTTTCGGGACTTTGGCGAAATACATTACACGAAAAAAAGAATAATTTTGCTGTTTTATATGCCTTAGAACTCGAAAAATATAAACACGAAACAAGCGAAATTACTTTTTTAAGACCATTAGACCAAAAACAAGCCACTGCTTTTCGAAAAGGCGATATAGTAATGCTATATCCTTGCAAAGAAATTGAAGAATTAGAGCCTACCCATTATCAATTGTTGAAGGCAAATATTCAGCAAATTACAAGCACAAAAATTACTTTGAAAATTTGGCACAAAGCAATGCCCGATGCTTTTTTGGAGGAGTTTAAATATTGGGCGATTGAACCAACTTTATTGGAACAATCTTATACGGCTCAAATGAATGCTTTGTCTGATTTTATAGGTTTACACCCCACTAAAAAAGATATTTGGTATGGCATTACTCAACCCAAATTTGCAACTGAAACTAAAGAATTTAAAGAAAATTTATCTAATATTTATACTACTTTGAGTGAAGAACAACTTGAAATTTTATCAAAAACTTTACGCACTCAAAATTATTTTTTATTGCAAGGACCGCCAGGAACAGGCAAAACTTCTCAAATGTTGCGTTCAATTGCGGATTATTTATACAATTATACGCGTGAAACGGTGGTTTTATTGGCTTTTACTAATCGTGCGACAGACGAAATTTGTCAAAAAATTGATAAAACGTGCAGTGGAAATTATTTGCGTTTGGGAACTTTTGATAATCAAGCCGAATTTTATCCTAAAAGTTTGTTTGCTGAAAACAATTTTGAAAAACTAATAGAAAAAATAAATAATACACGCATTTTTGTTTCGACTGTTTCTTCTTTTTTTAAGTATGCACATTTGGTTAAAAACAAAGATATTTTGATTGTTGATGAGGCTTCTCAATTATTAGAACCAATGTTGTGCGGTATTGCACCGCATTTTGAACGTTTTATTATGATTGGAGATGAAAAACAATTGCCTGCAGTCGTTACTCAGTCTAATTTTCAGTGTCAATCTGAAAATGATTTGATGAAAAATATCGGTTTGGAGGATATGAGTTTGTCAGTTTTTGAAAGATTGTTGCGCAATGCACAAAGAAATAATTGGAACGATAGTTATACAATGTTATCTACGCAATTTCGTACTCACGAAGATATTGCAAAGTTTATTAGCAAGGAATTTTATAAAACTTTGAAGGCAGGAAGTGAAAAACAAAAAGAAAAATTTAAGTTTTATAACCCAAATTCTAACATCGAATTAGAAAAAAATCTATCTACTTCAAGAGTTTTGTTTTTTGATGTTGAAAAAGAAGAAACTCCCAAACTCAATAGGAAAGAAGCCGAAAAAATAGCGGAAATATTAGATTTAATCCGAAACATCGCCAAAGAAAAAAACTCATTCACACACGAAACTGTGGGAGTAATTACGCCTTATCGCGCACAAATAGCAGAAATTTATGGCTTATTAGATGATGAATTGAGAGAAATGGTTACTGTCGATACGGTAGAACGCTATCAAGGTTCTGAACGTGAAATTATTTTGATTTCGATGGCAATCAATCACCCCGCACAAATGAAAAATTTACAAGGAAATGCTATAGAAGTTGATAAAAAACTAAATGTTGCTTTAAGTCGTGCCAAAGAACAATTGGTAATGATTGGCAATGAAGCAATTTTAAGAGAAGGTTTTTGGTATAATAAATTTTTAAACTTTTGTCAGCGTTTTGATAAATAAATTTTATTATTTATTTACTTTATTATTGTCGTTAGTTACTCTGTTATTGTGCTTAGTTGCTCGGTTATTATCGTTAGTTACTCTGTTATTGTGCTTAGTTGTTCGGTTATTATCGTTAGTTGCTTAGTTATTATGCTTAGTTGCTCAGTTATTATCGTTAGTTGCTCAGTTATCATCGTTAGTTGCTCAGTTATCATCGTTAGTTGCTCGGTCATTATCGTTAGTTGCTCGGTTATTATGCTTAGTTGCTCAGTTATTATCGTTAGTTATTTTATTAAATAATTTATTTATTTAATTATTTAAAAATTTTTGTATTTATTTATAAAAAAAATATCACACAAAAAAAATAACACTTATATATTTATCATATACAAGTGTTATTTTTTTATTTATTTATCAATTATATTGATAAAAATATAATTATTTACTACCATTTTTTACATATTTATCCAACCATTTATCCATTTCCCATAACATGTGCAAAATAGATTCCTTTGCTCTATATCCATGACTTTCATAAGGCAATACAACATAACGAGCTATGCCACCATGTCCTTTGATTGCATTATAATATCTTTCACTTTGTATAGGAAAAGTACCTTGATTGTTATCAGCCTCGCCATGTATTAACAAAATAGGAGTTTTTATTTTATCTGCGTAACTAAATGGTGCCATTTTATTATATGTTTCAGGTGCCTGCCAATAAGTTCTTTCTTCTGCTTGAAAACCAAAAGGAGTTAAAGTACGATTGTATGCACCACTTCTTGCTATCCCTGCTTTAAACAAAGTAGAATGTGTCAATAAATTAGCAGTCATAAAAGCACCATAAGAATGTCCCATTACGGCTACTCTATTTGGATCTACTACTCCTAATTTTACTCCTTCATCTATGTTTGCTTTTGCTCCTGCTATCAATTGTTCTATATATGTATCGTTTGGTTCTTTTGTACCTTCTCCTACAATAGGAATTGAAGCATTTTCCATTACTGCATAACCTTGTAAAGCCCAAAACACAGGAGAACCCCAACTAATATAAGTAAATTCATACGGAGAACCTTTTACTTGTCCTGCGGCAGCTTTGCTTTTAAACTCTGCAGGGTAAGCTTCCATTAAAGTCGGCAAAGCACCATTTTCTTTTTTATAATTAGGTGGTAAATAAAGAATAGCAGTAAGTTCTACGCCGTCTGCTCTTTTATATTTCAATAGTTCTTTTTTTACTTCTTTCATCTGTGGATATGGATGAGGAAAAGTTGTCAATGGATTTGATTTTTTAGTTTTAATATTTTTTATATAATAATTAGCATTTTCATTGACACTTTCACGTCTTGTAATTACAATTTGTTTATTTCTATCCAAAATTTGCACAATATTTTCATAATAAGGTGCTTCAGAACGCCACAAACGGACTGATTTTTTAGTAGTAAAATCAAATTCATCTAAAAAAGGACGATTGCCTTCTGCAGACGCACCTGCACCTGTCATTAAAACTTTATTGTTTTTAATATCCATTACAAATCTTCCGTATTGATTTCTAATCATTTCAGGAGAACCAGGGTCTGTGTAAGCATCTTCTGAACTTCTATCAAATAATACATTTTGTTTGTTATTACTTGGATTAATATGTGTAGATATTTCTTTGCGTGTTCCCCACCAACTTTCGCTATATATAGCATTGTTTGCATCGCCCCACATTATTCCTGAAAATCTTAGTTTTGTACCAAAAAATTCTTGAGGAGTATTTGTAA
This sequence comes from Bacteroidota bacterium, assembly GCA_004293265.1. Lineage (GTDB taxonomy): Bacteria > Bacteroidota > Bacteroidia > Cytophagales > Microscillaceae > RDXZ01. The sequence goes on from RDXZ01000037.1 coordinate 21,718, forward strand.
AAGGAGCATTTAACAAATAAGTTTTATCACGAATAGGTACATCTTTTTTAGGATTTCCCTCGTCTTGTGCTTCTACCCAAAACAAAGTTGCAGGGGAATCTGCTCTCCAAGTATGATTTCTTTGTCCTTGCCTGATAGCATCAAAACCAGTCGGAACATTATCAATCAAAGGTAAATCAACCACTTCTTTGACTATACTTCCTGTTTTAGCATCTAAGATTTCTATTTTAGAAGGAAAGAAATTTACAGGTAAAAGATAAGAATAAGGTTTGTGTCTTTTTTGAAATAATATATAATTGCCGTCAGGTGATGTAGAAAACGATTGAATTAGTCCTTCATTTGAAATTTTTTGCATCTCATTGGTTTCAATATTGATTTTATTGAGTTGAGAAGTGGCGTAATACTCAAATAATTTTTCATCATATTGATTTTTTAACAAATCTTGATAAGTACGCGAAGGTGCTTTGCGTCCTAAGTTTTCTTGAATAATAGGACCTGTCGGCGCAAGTGGTGCAACAGGTGCAATACCACGATTAGCAGGCACAGACAAGAAAAATATATGTTTATTATCCGAAACCCAACCAAAAGGCGAGCCAACTAATGTTGCATTTAAAGGCAAATCAGTTAGTTTTTTTGCTTCTGCTGTTTTAACATCTATCACATATAACAAAATTTTGTCTATTTCAAACAAACAAAAAGCAATTTTTGTTTCATCAGGCGACCAACTAAAATTACTCATCAAAGCATCACTTGGCAAACCTTTGATACTTATTTCTTTACCTGTTTGTACTTCTCTTAAACTGATACCTTTTATATAACCTGTTCGGCTTTGTCCATTGTTACGTGGATTTAATCTTAATCCAGCAATTCTTAACTCTGGTTCAGCAAGTTCAGCAATACTTGGATAACTGCTTGATTGCATCAATAACATCATTTTTCCTTTACTATCCAAACTAATTCTTGGTGTAGGAGTTGTTTCTATCAATGCTTTGATAGCATCGGGTGGAGTTTGATACGTTAAATTATCTTGAGCCACAGCATAAGATATATTTAAACCAAATATCATACTTACAAAAAGAGATTTTAGCTTCATTTTATTTACGATTTATTTTTTATGATTTATTTTTATTTTTAATTGATAAAAAAATATAGACTTTTCTTACAAAAAAAGTGTTAAAAGATTTCTTCTTCTTCAAAATAATCCATAATTTGTGTCTTTAACAAATCTTCTTGGTTATCGTGATTTAAAAAAGGTAAATTTTTTAGTTTTTTCCAATGAGGCCATCCGTCTTTATCGTGTCCTTCTAATTCAAAAAAGCCAATTTTAGAAAGTAATCTGCACGTAGCAATGTGCATTAAGTCTTGTTTTTCTTCTTTTGAGAAAGTTCTAAATCCTTGTCCTAATTCTTGGACTCCAATTAAATAAATAATGGCTTCGACATCTTGCGGTCTTTTTCCAATTAATTTAGTTAATTTATCTAAAAACCACTCCCAGCGTTGTTCAAGTGGTGCTTGCTTCATTTTTTCTTTTAAATCCATTTTATATTTTTGTGTTTTTTTTTGCAAATATACATATTTTTTTTCTTTATTACAAATACAGATTTCAATATGTTTTCAACGAATATTCAATCATTGTATTTTTTTGATTGTTTAGTAATTTGAAGATATTTTTTTGTTGAATATCTATAAAAGAAAAAAAAATATTGTAATTTTTAAGTTTAATAATGTATAAATAAATAAAAAAATTTTGTGTGAAATTTTATGATTGATGAATATTTTTTTGAAAATAATGTTTGGTATGTGTTGATTTAGAAAAAAATTCTTTTGATGATGGTTAAAAAATAAAAATAAAGGAAAAAAAATAAAAAAAATAAACGTTTGTTTGTACGAGTAATTATGATAATAACACATATTTATAAGTAAAATATTTATATGATAAAAATATTTATTCATCAAAAGGATAAAATTACAAAGTTTACAAGATAGATATAAAAATAAATCCTGTAAACTTTGTCAATTATATAAATTTATGTGTGTGAGTGTATTATTTTTTATTTTTTTATCTCACAATACTTAATGCACCTCTGAATGTCTTTGGAATACGGGCGGGTAATTCTTTATATTTTACGTCAATGATATAACTTCCATCGGGACATTTCATTCCGTTTCTTGTTCCGTCCCATTGTTCTCTATAATCATAACTAACATACACGATTTCACCCCAACGACTATATACTATCATTTCAAAAGCGATAATATCTTTTCCGAACACTTCATAAGTATCGTTTAAATTATCTCCGTTAGGTGAAAAAGCGGTAGGAAAAAATACTTTTGGCGTGCAATCTTCTTTGACTATAAACTCGCCTGTCGTTTTACAACCCAAAGAATCTGTAATTAAAACGCTATAAGTACCTGAGTTAAACACATTGATAGTTTGCGTAGTTAAATTATTACTCCAAAGAAAAGTTTTAGCCTCTCCTGCATCTAAGGTTAAGAAATTACCACTAAAAGAACAAACTTTTGGGTCAATAATAGTCGGTGGAGGCAATGGTTCTCTTACTTCTACTTCTTTGGTAAACGTTACACAGCCTTTTGGTTCTGTATAAGTTACGATATGTATTCCTAAACCTAATAAATTTGGATTGAAAGAGCCGTTTGATGCCGCTCCGTCTATCGTAAAAGTTCCTCCCGCAGGCGTACCAATCATTTGAAAACTACCTAATTGCACGCAATAGTTATTATTCAAGTTCGTGATTTTCGTTGCAGGCAAAGGCAATACCTCAAAAGTACGACTTGCTACATTGAAACAATTATTCACATCTCTAAAATTATATAATAACGTATGGTTTCCTACGCCAACATCAGCATCAGAAGGATTGAGTTGAGTTTTGATATTGCCATCAATAGAAAAAATACCTCCCGCAGGCGTGCCTGCTCCTGTTAGATTGACGGCAGGTTCGTTCAAACAATATTTATCTTTGATGCCTGCAATATTTACCAAAGCAACCGCAGGCAAATTAGATACTTCAAAAGTTTTAGTTGCCGTTTGTACGCATTGTGTATCGTTGGCAGTAAACGTATAAAGGACAGAGTGTATTCCCGCCCCCAAAGTTGCAGGATTTACTTGTGTTATAGGCGTTGGATTTCCGTTAATGGTAAATATACCTATTCCACCCTCATTAAGCGGTGCAGGATTGGCAGTTAAATCAAAAGCATTAGAATTAATACAATATACAAATTGTAAACCTGTAACTTCTACGATAGGAGTTGGTTTGATTTCGACTGATTTACTCACAGTTTTCACGCAACTATTTGCATCTCTATAAGTATAATTGACTGTGTAATTTCCTATTCCTAAAGCATTGGCGTTAAATTGGGTTTGCACATTGTCATTGATAGTAAAAACTCCTCCTGCAGGCGTACCTGTGAGGTTAAAAGTAGGTTGATTCGTACAATATATCGACCTTAGATTTTCAATAATTGGTTGTGGCAATGGATTAATAGTAATGTCGTTGGTGATACTATTTTTACAGCCGTTTGCATCAGTATAAATGTATCTCAAAGTATAAGTTCCTACGCCTAAAGAATCTATTTTAATTCTGTTAATGTTTTGTGTGCTTCCTAACCAATTAAAAGTTCCACCTGTGGGCGTGGCAGATAGATTAACGATTGGTTCATCTATACAATACGCATTTTGTAAGTTAGAGAATTGTAAAATAGGCAAAGGATTAATGGTAATATTTTGAGTTATGGTTTTGTTACAGCCTGTATTGAGAATAATCTCTTTGACTGATATAGTTCCTGTGGCTGATATTCCCCAGCCTACGCTTATAGTTCCTGTGCCTTGCCCTGATAAAATTGTTCCACCTACGACATTCCATTGATAATCACGCGTTTGTGGAAAGGCATCTTGAATAGAATAAGTTTCTATGTTTAAAGCACACACGACAAATTTGCCGTTAAGTACTGGTGCGGGCAATGGATTTATGACAAAATTGACAGTATCTTTATTGATACATAAATTAGTAGGATTTTGATAAGTATAAATTGCTCTATGACTACCTACGCCCAAAGTCAATGGATTTAAAGTATTAACCGCCACATTATTTAAGGTAAATGTGCCACCAACGGGAGTCGCTTGCATCGCAAAAGAGGGTTCATCAATACAATAAGCAGGATTAACATTGGTAATATCTACAGGAGTTTCAGGATAATTGGTAATATTGATAGTAGCGGTATTAGATTGACAGTCAGCTTTATTTTTAACAAAAACGGTATAAGTTCCAGCCCCTACATTAATAGTTCGTGTAGTAGCACCCGTTGACCACGTGTAAGTAATTGGTTCTCCTATGTAAGTTCCTGCATCTAATTGCGTGGTTGTTCTCAAACAAATGGTTCTATCTACTCCTAAATTGACTACGGGATAAGGCAAGACCTCCAAAGGTTTTGTAATTACGTCAGTACCACAGCCTCCTTGTGTAGCGACAGTCATTTTAATATTATAAGTTCCTGGATTATTAAAGACGTAAGAAGCCGTTTGTCCCGTAGCAGTTGCGTTTGGCTCACCAAAGTCCCAAGTATAGCTCAAAATATCTGTTCCAAAACCTGAAACATTGACCGCTTGCCCGACACATATTGCGGCACCCGGATTCATATTAAAGTTTCTCGCTAAGTTATTAAAACTTGCTCCTACGCTATACGCGTATCCTTCGGCACGTCCATATCCATAGTGATAAGCAATAAAAGAACTATCAGATTCTAAATTATGCGTGCCTGAATTGATTTGAATTTGTGCATAAGAATAAGTACCACAAGGGAAAGGAGAAAAATTAGAGGCACCAACATTGCTACCATTTAGTTTGACTAAACTTGCATTGGCAGTTTTTGTAACAATATTTACAAAATACAGTGCAGGATTAGGCGGTAACATATTTTCAGAGGCGATTGTATTATAAGTAATCTTATTAATAGTTTGACTCGCGGGGTTTAACATAATCATCGCGGGGTCTCCTACATTGACCGAGCCTCCTCCACCACCGGGTTGGGTAGGTACTCCATTACAATCTTGTCCTTTGATATATTGTGCAACTGCAATTGGTTTATTGCCTTCTACACAATTTGGAGAATTATTACCTACTTCTCTTTCTATAAATTGTCCTTTGTTAAGTGTTCCTGCACTTAGTCCATTGACAGTGATAGCTGTGTTATCTTGCGAAGCAATCACTCTATAAAGATAACCTGCATTTGAATTTTTGAAAGGAGAAACAAGATAGAAGTTCCCCCAAGTTTGGATAGGAAATTGTTGTTCATAAATATGTTCCCAAGCCATACAACCGCTATTAGTAATCGTTGCATTCGCCCCTGAAAATACTGCAAAAGGCTTACAACCACTTGCACCGACTAATCTTGTGCCTGTTAAATCATAAGGTTTATAGTCTGACAAACTAGCTGCGGGTGGTGCTACGCCTTGTACTTGATAAGTTTGTCCTTTGTTCAATGTAATGCTAAAAGTTGTTCCAGCAAGTCTGCCTGTAGAAGTATTAGCACTTGGAGTGATTAAAATTTCTGTGTTATCTTGATATGCCACTACTAAAAACTCTGAACGTGGTGGAATACCTGAACTGGGAGTAGAAAGTCCGCCTGTTGCATTTAATACACCTTGATAGGAAGCAATGTAATATTCTGTTGTTCCTCCTAAGGCATTTGTAGGCAAAACCACAGATGCTTCTGTTCTTGCAGAAGATTCTTGTGCCGCAAAAACACTAATCAAATCATTAGAAGTAATATTAACGCCTGTTCCTGCGATTGTTTCTATTGATGTAGTGCGTGCTGAAGAGGGTAAAACAACAGTGGTAATTTGATTGGCAACAACATTATAAGTTTGTGTCCAAGACATAACAGGCATACTAACCGTAACACTTGTATTGACTTGTGAGCTGATATATAGTTTTTGTAGTGGTATGCTATTGGGTACAATTTCCATATAACCTACCCAAAAATCTTTTCCTAAGGTGCTTACTTGTGCGGCGATAGTAAAAGGAAGAAAAAGGAATGATATAAGCAGGATTTTTATTAATATTTTTCTCATAATGTTTATGATGTATGTTTTATGATGTAGGTTTTATGAAGCAAATTTTAAAAGAATAAATATTTTGTTTTGCAAATTTCGTAAAAGTTAAATTAAAATTCACTATATTTTATATTTTTTAACATTGTAACGATAAATAAATATATAAATTATAAGAATAACCAATTTTTTGAATTGTTTTTTGAGGAATAATAAAATAAATGAGAAATGGTTTGATGTTTATTTACAAAAATTTAATACATATTTTGGAAAAATAATTGAAAATAAAGTAATTATTTTGAATAAAAATATAAAAAACTCCGAGTGGTGAAGTCTGGAGACTTCTATCAATACAAGGCACAAGTTTCCGCTTCGCTCAAACTTGCGCCAGTGTCTTTTTTTATTTTTTTGAAAGAC
>RDXZ01000038.1 GCA_004293265.1 Bacteroidota bacterium
GTTCTTTCTCAACAAATAGGCAATCGAATCGGGGATTTTCCGATACAAATTCCGCCCACACAGACGCGTTTTTCTCTGCGTGTGAAGGCTGATTTTTTGGGCATTCCGATAGTAATAGACCAATTTTGGACATCTGCCCAAACAGACATCAGACAACCAATGAATCGCCTGAGTGTGAACATAGATTGGTTGGCATATCAAACGCAATTACAAAAGCATTTTGCCCAAAAAATAAACGAAGTAAAAAATCAAATCAATACAGATGACCTTCAAAAATTGGAGCAATTAGAAAAACTGCAACAAGATTTTCCTAATACTGATAATTTGAAACAAGACCTCGCCAACTACAAAATCTGTTATTTATAGATTATCACTTTATTTAATGATTGTTCTTAGAAATCAATCGAGTAAAAACATTTATTTTCTTTGTTGATATTTTTTGATAAGAAAAAATATTGGTTATTTTTCTTAGATTTTAACAAAAAAATTTGTGATAAATAAATATTTTACCTACTTTTGTATCATATTTGTATATCTACTAAAAAATACTTATAATTCTCCAAAAATGCAATCTTCTACTATTAATAATATTCTATGTTTTTTTATTTTATTTATACAAATTAATTTTATTTTTGCTCAAAATGCAGATAAAATTAAAAAGTATGAAGCAGAATTGAACCAACCAAACATAAAAGATACCGCAAAAATCAGAATATTGGGTGAGTTATCTTGGCTTAATCGCAATAATAATCCTGAAATAAGTTTGAAATATGGGCGAGAAGCCGTTAAATTATCTGATAATTATCCTAACATAGACCACTCAAAAGTATATACTTTTGTAGGTGTGATTTATAGAAATTTAGGAAATTATGTGGTGGCTTTAGAATATTTTATGAAAGCCAATGTAGAGGCTGAAAAATACGGAAACAAAAAACAATTAGGATTTGCTTATCAATCTATTGCTGATATTTTATACAAACAAGGGCAACTCCCCAAATCAGAAGAATATATCAGAAAAGGTTTAGAAATTTTTAAACAATTAGATGATAAAGAAGGAATTGCTTATACTTATCACACGTGGGGAAAAATTGCAGAGGCAGGCAAAAAATATGAACAGGCTTTGCACTATCATTACCAAGCGTTAGAAATTAGAAGACCTCTGAATGTTTTGTCAGCTATCGCCAGCACAAAAACACAAATAGGTATTTTATATCAAAGAATTAAAAAATATGACAGGGCTTTGGATTATCTCAATGAAGCCAAAGAAGTCTTTGTCAAAGATAAAAATAATAGTGGAATTGTCAATGTATATAATACTTTGTCTGAAATTTATTTTGATAAAAAAGAGTTTAAACTTTCGTTAGAATTTGCAGAAAAGGCAGTCGATATTAGTTTGAAAGCAAAACTAACTGATTTGACGCAAAGGTCTTATCAAAATTTGGGCAATGTTTATACCGAACAAAAAGAATATCAAAAGGCATTTGAAGCCCAAAAACTTTCGATGATATACAGAGATAGTCTTTTTAATAAAGAAAAACAATGGCAGTCTTTGGCAATGCAAGACCAATTTCAACAAGATAAACAACAAAGTGAAATTATAAAATTAAAAAGTAAATCAGCCCAACAATCTTTATGGTTTTATTTTTCGTTTGCTACAATTGTTTTATTGATTTTGATTATGGCGGCTGTTTTTATCAATTTAAAACAAAAAAGAAAGTTTATCAATAAAATTGAAAATCAATCTGAATCTATTGCAGAAAAAAATAAAGACATCGAACAAGCAAATCAAAAAGTAGATGCGATGCAAGAAAGATTAGACCAAAGTTTAAAAATGTTGGAAAAATCACAAGAAAAAACGGACGAACTCAAATCACTTCAAAAAACCGTTTGGCAAAACGCAAATCTAATGATGATGACTGTGGATAAAAAAGGAGTACTTACTTCTTTTAACCCAACATCTGAAAAAATATTAGGATATACAGCAGAAGAATTGGTCAATAAAAAAACTACTAATTTGTTTTTGGATACTGAACAAATCAAAAATTCTGATAATGATGACGAATGGACATATCTTACCAAAAGCGGCGAAAAAGTACAAGTGTTGGTAATGATTGATTCGATTAAAAATAATAAAGAAGAAATAATCGGACATTTGATTATTGCACAAAATATATCCGAAAGGAAAATATATGAAACAAAATTGAAACACACTGAAGACCAATTTTTGCAAATTCAAAATATTGGAGAAGTGGGTTTGTGGGAAATTAATTTTCCTGCCCAAAAGACAAAATGGTCTGAACAGATGTTTGTTATGTATGATATGCCTAAAGAAGGAGAAACCCCAACTATTGATGAGTATTTGAAAAAATATACGCATAAAGACGATATGATGACATTTATACAAATTATTGATGCCACAAAAACTCAAAAAATTGCAGAGGCAGAGGTTAGAAATTTTGATATGAACGGAAAACCTTTTACTTTGTTGGTAAAAGCAACTGCGTTGTTAAGCGAAAAATCTGGTAAATGGATTGGAGCAAAAGGTACTGCTATGCGTATTCATATTGGAGAAAAAACGATTAAAAGCATTGTTTAAATCATCAAAAAAATAATTATCAAAATAAAAAAATGGACAAAATTACAATCATCAATCAAGTCATTCAAGAAAGACGTTCTACTTATCCTGCACAATTTTCTGAAATTCCTGTGGACAATGAAATTATTTCACAAATGTTATCCAATGCCAATACTGCACCTAATCATGGCAAAACTCAACCTTGGCGTTTTGTGGTTTTTGCGGGAGAAGGTTTAAAAAAATTGGCTCATTTTCAAAGCGAATTATATAAAAAAAATACCGCAGAAGATAAATTTAACCAAAATACTTACGAAAAATTACAAGAAAATCCATTGAAAGCTTCGCATATCATCGCAATTGGTATGAAAAGACAAGAAACAGCAAAAATTCCTGAAATTGAAGAAATAGAAGCAGTTGCCTGTGCGGTTCAAAATATGTATCTCACTGCACAAGCGTATAATATTGGTGCATATTGGGGAAGTGGGGGAGTTACTTATGCAGAAAACGCCAAAGATTTTTTTGGTTTGGGGAAAGATGATAAGTTACTTGGCTTTTTTTATGTAGGAAATATTGCCAAAGAATCACCTATTTCTATCAAAAAACCAATGGAAGATGTTGTAAAATGGATTACAGAATAGTTTTTTTTAGTCTAATATTTTTATTTTTTACTAATAAACAAAGACTTGAGTGCGTAACCTGTCCACGCAGATAACCCTCCTGTGATGCCTCCAAGGCAGGTCGTAACGACAATTAACCAAGTTCCCGAAGATAATTTGAACAATTGTGCTATGCGGTCTGCTAATAAACTTTCGTTTTGTGTATCAATAAATAAAATATAACCCAACCAAATCACTCCTACACCACAAAATCCACTTAGAAAACTATGTAAGTTATTTTTTCCTAATAAAAAAGAAGCTATAAATGCACTCGCCGCTGATAACCAAAAATCAGTAAATAATGATTGGGTAATAAAAACCAATAAAGCAATAACTATAAAAAGCATAAAAATAATAAGTAAAAAGTATAAAATATTGGATATAAAAAAAGCAAAGATACGTTTTAATTGTTGGTGTAAGTGTAAATTTTTCTTTTTTTTTAGTTTTATAATTGATAAAAAATAATAGTAAAATTGAGGCTATCCAAAAAAACTTGTTTTATCACAAATATAATGTTATAACTATTTGATTTTCAAGTACTTAAATCTATAAGGTTTTTAAAACCTTATAGATTTTTGGACAGCCTCGTTAAAAAAAAATATTTTTTTTAAATGACTAATTTTTAGTTTAATACACTTTCTACATCAGTATAAGGCATATTAAATGCTTCTGAAACACCTTTATAAACGATTTTTCCATCTACAACATTCAAACCTAATTTTAGTTCGATATTGCTTTTGCAAGCATCTTTCCAACCTTTATTGGCTAATTGTAGGGCATAAGGTAAAGTTGCGTTGGTCAAGGCAACCGTTGAAGTATAAGGTACTGCACCCGGCATATTGGCTACGCAATAGTGAATAATATCATCAATAATATAAATTGGATTTTCGTGAGTAGTTGGTTTACAAGTTTCGATACAACCGCCTTGATCGACTGCCACATCAACCACAACAGCACCCGGTTTCATCAATTTTAACATATCTCTTGTTACCAAATGTGGTGCTTTTGCACCTGGAATCAAAACTGCACCTACTATCAAATCTGCTACTTGGATTGCTTTGTTGATAGCATATTTATTAGACATCAAAGTTTCTACATTGGCAGGCATAATATCAGCCAAATGACGCAAACGAGGCAAACTTACGTCCATTATCATCACGTGTGCGCCCAAACCTGCCGCCATTTTTGCGGCTTGTGTGCCTACTATTCCGCCTCCTAAAATCAAAACATTGGCTGGTTTTACTCCCGGTACACCACCTAATAAAATACCACGTCCTTTGGTTGGTTTTTCTAAATATTTTGCACCTTGTTGGATAGCCATTCTACCTGCGACTTCTGACATTGGTACTAACAAAGGCAAAGACCTATCAGATTTTTCGACTGTTTCATAAGCCAAACAAACTGCTTTTCTTTCAATCATTGCTTTGGTTAGTTCTTCTGAAGAAGCAAAGTGAAAATAAGTAAATAGTAATTGATTTTGTTTAATGAGTGGATATTCGACTGCAATAGGTTCTTTTACTTTGATAATCATATCTGCTATGTTATACACTTCCTCTATGGTTTGGAGAATAGTTGCACCTGCTTCTATGTATTCAGCATCTTCGAGTCCACTTCCTACGCCTGCAGTTGCCTGCACATAAATTGTATGTCCTGCGGTTTTAAATTCAGCTACACCAGCGGGAGTTAATCCGACTCGGCTTTCATTATTTTTAATTTCTTTCGGTACGCCAATAATCATATTTTTAAAATAGGATTTAAAAGTGAAAAAATTGAATTATATTTTTGTGCAAATATAAATAAGAATTTCATATTTTTTTTGATTATGAAAATAAAAATAAAAATAAAACTAAAAATAAAAATTATCTCCTTTTTTAGCTTCAAAAAGATGCTATAAAAAATCTAATAAATCAAAATTTTTATCTAAAATCAAAGAAGATTTTGTCTGTAAATGTTTTTCTAAAATAGTAGCATAAACTTGTCTAAAATCTACCTTAAATTTTAAATCACCATTGTCCAAATCGTTTAAATTGGCTGTTTCGTTCAAAACTCCTGCTTTTTTTAGATTTCCGTTCATAATCAAAACATTGTTTGCAGTGCCGTGGTCTGTACCGCCACTGCCATTTTCTGCAACACGCCTTCCAAATTCTGAAAAGGTAAGCACTACAACATCTTTCCAAAGGTTTGCTTCTTGTAAATCTTTGACAAACAAAGGCAATGCTTCAGCATACATTTTTAAGTTTCTTTCTTGTATTATTTTTTGATTGACGTGAGTATCGAATCCACCCATAGAGGCATAATAAACGTTGGTGCTTAAACCAGAACGGATAAATTGTGCAATCGTTTGTAGTTGTTTGGCTAAATCAGAAGTAGGATAGGTTACGCTATTTTTTATTTTTTTTATTTTTTGCTCGATATAGTCTGCTGATGAAACGGTTTCGGCTAAGGTTTTATACAAATAGGCTACATTTTCGTGGTCGTGTTCTTCTTTTTGAAACGAATTAATAGTTTTAATTTCAGTTGTTTTGGTGGCTTTTGCTAATTTATTGGCATCTTTGACAGCCAAGCCTTTTATTTTTTCTCCTTTGAGTGCCAAACCTAATGAATCATCAACTTCGATGGCTTCATACGCAATTTGACAATCTTTTCCGTTACATTGTGCATCTAAATATCGTCCAATCCAGCCTGTTTGCCAATATTGATTAGAACTACTGGCTGTTTGCCAAATATCCATCGACCTAAAATGAGAGCGGTCAGGGTTTGGATAACCTACTTGATTGATAACACTCACAAAACCTTCATCATACAAAGATTTTATGCCTTTCATGATTGGGTTTAAACCGACTTCTTTGTTGAGCGGCAAAATTTGATTTTTAGGAATAGATAATTTTGGTCTTAATTTATAATATATATCGTTTTCAAAAGGAACAATTGTATTTAAGCCATCGTTTCCACCTGAAAATTGAATTACCACGACAATTTTTTCGCTTCCTAAAGGCTTAAACATATTTTGTTGTTCAAAGGCTTTGAGAAAATTAGGAATCAAAAAAGTTCCAACACTTGTAAAAGCGGTTTGTTTGAGAAAATTACGACGGTTCATTTTGATAACGTTTTAGAAGTATATTTCTTTGACTTTATTTTTAAAAAAAAGTTTAATTTTTTGAAAATAATAACTAAAAAGTTTTGTAAATATACACATTGGAAAGTGGTTTTGGGAGATTTGTCATTTTGAGCAAAGCGAAAAATCTTACTTTTAAATGACTATCTGCAAACGAAAAATAAGATTCTTCCTTTCAGTCGGAATGACAAGGTTTATCCCAAAACCATTTTCCGATGTGTATAGTTACAAACATTCTAATTTTTATCATATTTTGTATTGATACAAAATCAATTTTTCTTTTTTTTCGTAATTTCATAAAAAATAACTACCTTTGCACCAGAAAATATTTTAGTATCAATAAAAAAATTGTCAAAATTATTTTTAATTTTTTAAATAATGAAAAAAATAAATAAAAATGAAAAAATAAATCCACAAAAAATATTAAAATAAATACTAAAAATCATAAAATTTTTTATAAAAAATGGGTGCAATTATAGCAGTTGTTGGAAGACCTAATGTTGGAAAATCAACTTTTTTTAATCGTCTAACTGAAAGCCGTTTGGCTATTATGGATGACGTGAGTGGCGTTACAAGAGATAGACTCTACGGACAGGCTTCGTGGGGGAAATATAATTTTACTTTGGTCGATACAGGTGGATATATCATTGGGTCTGATGATGTATTTGAGGGCGAAATTCGTCATCAAGTGGAGGTAGCGTTAGACGAAGCAGACGTAATTATATTTGTTGTTGATGCACAAGTGGGCATAACAGATATGGATAGAGAATTTGCAAATGTAGTGAGAAAATATAAAAAAAATGTTTTTATTGCTGTTAATAAAATAGACGAGCCTATCAATTCTTATCTCACTGCTGATTTTTATCAATTAGGATTGGGTGATAAATTGTATCCTATCTCGTCAGCCAACGGCAGTGGAACAGGAGAAATTTTAGAAGATATTATCAAAGTTTTGCCTGAACCTATCGAAGAAGAAAAAACTAAATTACCAAAAATTGCCATTTTAGGTCGCCCAAATGTAGGCAAATCTTCGTTTGTTAATGTATTGACAGGGCAAAATAGAAGTATTGTTACTGATATTGCAGGCACAACAAGAGATGCTTTGCATACACATTATAATGCTTTTGGCAAAGAATTTATTTTGATTGATACCGCAGGGATTCGTAAAAAAAGCAAAGTACACGATGATATTGAATTTTATTCTGTGATGCGTGCTTTGCGTGTGTTAGAAACGGCTGACGTTTGTGTGATTATGGTTGATGCAGAGCGTGGACTCGAATCGCAAGATGTAAATTTGATTGGTTTGGCAGATAAAAAAGGAAAAGGAGTGGTAATTATGGTCAATAAATGGGATTTGATTGAAAAAGATACCCAAACGATGAAAAAAATTACCGAAGAAATTGAGGAAAAAATAAAACCAATGACTTATATTCCAATTATTTTTACTTCTGTTTTGAATAAACAACGTATTTTTCAAACAATGGAACTTGCTTTGGAAGTATATGCTAATAAATACAAAAAAATATCTACTTCGGCTCTCAATAATGTAATGTTGGAGGCAATAGAAAAATATCCGCCGCCTGCATTGAAAGGAAAATATGTAAAAATAAAATATATTACACAATTGCCCGAAGGAAGCAGACCTACTTTTTTGTTCTTTTGTAATTTACCACAATATATTAAACTGCCTTACCAACGTTATCTTGAAAATAAATTGAGAGAAACTTTTGATTTTAAAGGCGTGCCTGTGCAGTTATTTTTTAGAAAAAAATAAACTTTAAAAATTTGGTATCTATGTAGGTTATTTTAGTGCAAGTTTTAACACTTGCACCAAATTTTTTATTGTCCATTATAACCTGCTTTTTCGAATATCTCTTGGGCATTTTGATTTTTCATTAGTTTTTGAAAATTAACATCTTTATTTTTTTGTAAATAATTTTGTATAATTCTCCAACCAAACCATTGTCCAATTCTTGGCGGACATTCTTTGTTGATTTCGGCAATATAAGGTCTGTCTTCAAGGTAGGCTTTTTTATCTAAATCTTTGTTAGAAAACAATAATTTTTTTTCTAAAAAATGATTCCATAAAAAACTACGATTTTTTTGGTCATTTATGTTTCTAATTTGTTGTTGAGAATAACGCAATAACAAACTATCAGGCATACAAGGCACTGCTCTTTTTACAAACTCTAACGATTTTCCATAAAAAACCATATCTGCTACCATCGATTTATCGTTCAAATCAGAGCGATTATAACCATTTGCCATAAAAAGCAAACAAAAGGGGACTATAGATTTTTGGTGATAATGTTGCCAAATATAATCAGGATATTCTTCTCTGCGTGGTCTATAACGTACATTTTTACCCAAAAAAAATTCTAAACTAATGACAATCATATCTTTATCGACATAAAACTCTAATCCTCCAAAACTTTTTAAACCTGTGATGGTTGTATAAATAGTAGGCGTTTTGAAATTAGGAAAATAATATTTGATGTGTTTGAACGCCTCTGCAAATTCGTTTTCAATCTCTTTAAAATCCCCAAAAGCCTTTTGGCAATCGTTATAAAGTGTATCTAAATGTTTTTCATTGACCATTTTTGTCAAAGAAGCGATGAGTTTTTTTTCTTCTTTGAGGCTATCTTTTGAAAATTTGATACCAAAAAATCTATCACGCATTAATGGATATTTTTTTAGTATATTTTGAATAGCATTAGAATCTTTTTGAGCAAATAATTCTTTTTCAAAACGAATTACCTCTGTTTTTATTTTGATATTTGAAACATCAATTTTATTTTTACAATCATTTGTTTTGTTTTCAGTGTTTCCACAAGCATAAAAAAACAAAGAAATACATAAGAAAGCAATTTTTTTTTTAAACATAATTTTTTGAGCGTTTTATTTCTACTAAAACGTATAATTTTGATAAAAGTTGGTATAGAAAAATTTATTTTCCCATATAAGCCATAACTTTTAGCTCGATAGCAATAGGCGTAGGTAAACAATTGATTTCTAAAGTTGTTCTACAAGGTTTATTTTCTTTGAAATATTCTGCATAAAGTTGGTTATAAATCGCAAAATCATCTTTCATATTGGTTAAAAAAACCGTAACATCAACAATATTTTCCCATTTTGCCCCTGCATCTTCTAAAATATATTTGATATTTTGAAAAACAGCGTGGCATTGTGTCGCAATATCATAACTGATAATATTTCCTTGCTCGTCTAACTCTACTCCCGGTATTTTTTTTGTTCCTTTTTGTCTTGGACCTACACCTGAGAGGAATAAAAAATCTCCTACACGCTTTGCGTGTGGATACGCACCTACGGGTTCGGGTGCTTGTGAAGAATTAAAATCTTGTTTTTCCATGTTGTTTTTTGAAATAAAATTTAGATTTTTTTTTTGCAAAAATAATGATTTTTGTAACTATTTAGGTTATTTTGGTGCAAGCGCGGACGCTTGCATTAGTGAGCGAACTAAAATAATCAATTAAAAAACATCCAATCAATACCAAAAGTAAAAGTAAAAGGTAACGCAGGATAATCTGGCGTTGTTTCATAACTTCTATAATCGGCTCTTCGAAAATTTAAAATATTCATCAATTTTCCAAAAATTCTAAAATTTCCAATTTTTACATTCATAAATGCCTCTAAATACCAAAAACCTTGTATAGAGCGAACATTTTGTAGATGAAATTGCTTGACAACAGGCAAAAAAGCATTTCCAAAATAATCACTTTTATAATTGGCTTCGATACCAATTTGCGATTGAACACGTTTTTTATACAAACAATCTTCGCAAAAAATACGCCCTGTGTACGAAATCGGTGGAGCGCGAAAAATATTTGAACCTATATTTTGAAAAAATATACCTTGTTGTGCCAATCTAAATTTTCCAAATTTAACATCAGCAAAAACCCCAATCCGAGTCATCTGCAAAATATCGTTGGTTTGTTTTGGCAATGCTTTTTCATCAAAATAAATAAAATTTCCAACTACTTGGTAATTAAAAAATGGTTTGACTGACAAAAATTTATTACTCCAAAAAGCCTCCGCTTCTACTTCATTGACAAAAACATTTCCAAAACTATTGTCCCAAATAAAATGATTGCTTACATATCTTTGTTCTAACAATGAAGGCGAATAAAGTACACTTTTTCCCTTGGCAACAAACCATTTACTCTCAAAAGTTCCTTTGAGTTGATAATCACGCCCTAATAAATGCTCGGCTTCGAGAGTCAAACGAGTACTATCTTTGAGTTGTAAAAATAGTTTTCCACCCACAAAATTTTGTACTCCCTCACCTAAATTGGGACTTATATTTCTACTACCAGTAATATTTCCTGCGTTATCATAACTATAAGCAAACTTTAATTTTCTATCAATTAAATAAAAATCATAAATTCTATTTTTATAATATACTTGATAATTAAATTTTTTCCAGCGTCCTTTCCAACCAATTTTATTATCAAACTGCCAATAAATCGTACTTTCACTCGTACTTGTGTTCGAAAAATTATACAAAGGCACTTGACCAATCGGAGTAGTAATAGTACCGATATTAGGATAATAATTGACACGAGCCAAAATAGACAAACTATCTCGTCCAAAAATATCCAAATACGCATCTCTTTGTCTGTTAATATCAGTGGTAGCAAAGCCGACGAGTCCTTCTCCTATTTTATATTGTTGATAAATTCGAAAATTATTATGTGTTTGCCAACTTTGTGCGGTTGCTCCTAATTTTGAGGCAATTTCTCTGTATGCAAAACGTCCACTATCAGGCAACGCACCATTTTTGATAATGCCTCCTTGTTCGTTTACGATTTGGTTTAAGTGTGCATAATGAAATAAAAGTCGATATTTTTTATTTTTGCTTTCGTATTGAACGTTTAAATTTAAAGTTGTTTGGTCAGCTAAAACATCTCTTGTGTTGTCTGCACCATAGGCTTTATTAGCGTTAGTGCGTTTATAATTGAGTGTAAAAGACAATCTTTTGTTTACATTTCGAGCATAAATAAAATTCACAGACTGGTCGCCTGTTGTTCCTTGCACATAATTGAGGCGAATAAAAGGAGATTTTGTGTCAAAATAATCAATATTTTCAGCAGTCGGCAAGTATAAATAATAAGAATCAATACCCAATCTTGCCCCGATTTGATGAGGCGTTTGAAAATAAAGCGGTCTGACGGAAGTTCCCCACGCACCTAAATCTTGATATTGATACCACGATTTTTGGATAGATGTAAAATGATGAAAATTATTTAAAGTTGTATCTAATTTATATTTTTTTTTTGTATCATCTAAAATATCGATTTCTCTAAAAGTAAAAGTTGTATTTGTTCCATAGACTTGTTTGGTGGTATCATCTAAAATTTGACTTTGTGCCAATATTTTTTGGAAAAATAAAGATAAAAATAAAAAAAATAAGAATGAAAATAATATCTTTTCGTAAGTTTTTTGGTGCATTTTTTTCAAATAATAATAAAAATATTGATTTTTCTGACAACTTAGTGCAAAGTTATAAAAAACAACCTAATTTTTAGCAATTCAAAAAATATTTTTATGAAAATATTGTTTATTAACGTGATGGGTTGGTGCAAGCCTCCGCACTTGCGCCAAAAGAAGCTCAATAGTTACACACAAAAAATCAAAAAATAGCATTATTCAAACCTTTTGCAATTTCTTTTCGCATCGCTTCTAATTTCAATCCGACCATCAAACAATTATCTTGTTCTTCTTCGGTTTCTGCATTTTTAAGATTTTTTTCATTTTCTTTTATCATTCTTAAAATATAAAACATTTTCAGACGTAAAATTACTTCTTGCACGTTCAATAATACGTGGTCTTTTTCTTGTGGCGTAAATACCATAAATTTTTTTTCCCACGATTCAGAAATGGTGTATTTGGGCATCAAAAGTTCGGCGACCAAATTTTTAATGGCTTCATTTTCTTTGTTTAAAAAATAATCTTTGCCCGCCACTCTATCAAATTTCGCTTCAATTCTCATATCATCTAACATTTTTTGATACAAAGGATAATGAAAACTCAAATCTGCAATTTCATTCAAAATAAAAAATAACAATGGTTTTTCATCTATCAATTCTAATTCTCCATAATTTAGCATCAAGTGTAATAGTTCTCTTTCTTGTTTGTATTCGCCTTTTTCTTCTCTGCTAAATACAAAAACTTCTTCTTTGTTTTGATTTTCTGTTTGGGTTTCTGGTATATTTTCTTCTTGATTTTGTGGTTGATTTTCAGGCAATAAAGTTATTTTCTTTTTTTCTTTTTGGATAATTTTTTCTGCTTCACTTACTAAAATATCTTCTTTTGTATCTAATAATTTGGCGGTTAATTGAAAAAATAAATCTTTTTTGACAACATCAGGAATTTTTGTAATACTTGTAATAATATCTTTGATTCCTTCGGCACGTTTGATAGGGTCATTGGCAGTTTCTTTGATAAAAAGATTGGTTTTAAAAGTAATAAAATCTTGTGTATTTTTTTCTAAAAATTCATAAAATTCAGTCTGCCCTAATTTTTTAGAAAAACTATCAGGGTCTTCTCCATCAGGAAACAACAATACTTTTACATCTAATCCTTCCTCTAAAATTAAATCTATTCCACGCAAAGATGCCTTGATACCTGCAAAATCACCATCATAAAGCACCGTTACCAAAGGCGTAAAACGGCGTAATAAACGAATTTGCTCAATCGTCAAAGATGTCCCTGATGACGAAACCACGTTAAAAATATCTACTTGATGCAAAGAAATAACATCTGTATAACCTTCGACCAGATAACAATTTTCTTTTTCTCTGATTGTTTTTTTGGCAAAATTCAGTCCATATAATACTTTGCTTTTTTCATAAATAGGCGTTTCAGGAGAGTTCAAATATTTGGCAACTTTTTTATCGTTGGTCATAATTCGTCCTCCAAAACCAATCACACGCCCTGCCACCGAGAAAATCGGAAACATTACCCTATCTCTAAATCTATCAATCAAAGTACCTTTTTCAGTTTTGAGGCTTAGTCCTGATTTTATCAACATTTCTTCTTTGAAACCTGCTTCCAAACCTGCCTTGCTAAACATATTCCAGCCTGTTGGGTTATAGCCTAATCCAAATTTATCAATTATAAAATCTCTAAAATCTCTTTCTTTGAAATAACTTACACCAATGGTTTGTCCTTCGGTTGTGTTTTTGAGTTGTTCGATAAAATATTTGTGAGCAAATTCGTGGATAACAAAAATACTTTCTTTTTCGTTGAATTGATTGATTTGTTCGTCTGTGAGTGGTTTATCGTCCTCAGGAATTTCGATTTGATATTTTTTTGCTAACCAACGCAACGCTTCGGGATAAGATAAATTTTCAATATCCATCACAAAAGAAACGCTATCGCCACCTTTTCCACAACCAAAACATTTATAAATTCCTTTGGCTTGCGACACAGAAAAAGAAGGCGTTTTTTCGTTATGAAAAGGACAACAAGCCGTATAATTTTGTCCTTTTTTTTTCAAAGATACAAAATCATTGACCACTTCCAAAATATCAGAACGGTCTTTTATTTGTTGAATAATATCAGCAGGTATCATCATAAAAAAGAAAAAAAGTCCCCAAAGAAAATAGAATAAAACCATCACTTTGAGGACTTTGAGCAAAGTTTATTATTTTGTGTTTAAGTAATTTTCATTTACTTTGTTCCAATTGACTACATTCCAAAATGCACCCACAAAATCTGCACGTCTGTTTTGAAAATGTAAATAATAAGCGTGTTCCCAAACATCTAATCCTAAAATGGGCGTACCACTACAACCTGCATCAGCCATCAAAGGATTGTCTTGATTAGGCGTAGAACAAATTTCTAAACTACCATCTTTCAAACACAACCAAGCCCAGCCAGAGCCAAAACGAGTCATTGCGGCTTTTTGAAATTCAGTTTTAAAACTCTCAAAAGTTCCCCAAACACTATCAATGGCTTCCGCTAATTCATTTGTGGGTGTGCCTCCGCCTTTGGGCGACAAAATAGACCAAAATAAGTGATGGTTAAAATGCCCACCACCATTGTTGCGTATCACCATATTTTCACGTCCTAATCCTTTCACGATTTCGTCAATCGTTTTTCCTTCAAAAGAAGTGCCTACGATTGCGCCATTTAGGTTTGTGATATAGGCTTGATGATGTTTTGAATGATGAATTTCCATCGTCATTTTATCAAAATGAGGCTCTAAAGCATCATAACTATAAGGTAAAGCGGCTAATTCAAATGCCATATTTATAAAAAATTTAAAAGTTGTATAAAAAAATTGTATAAAAAAAGTTATATAAAAAAATTGAAAAATCTTGTTGTTTTAAATAGATTTTACTTTTTAGAACTTCACTCCAAAATTGACAGACAAGACTTGTTTGAACTGAACTGCTTGTTTGGAAGTGCCATCACTTTGTAAAATCAATACATTATTAAAATAAATCAAATGTGTAGCAAAACTTGTCGTAAAATATTTATTCACTTTCAAAGTCAATAAAGTTTCCCAGTTTACGTCCCAAAGTCCTTTGGCTACCCAAGTATCATATCGGCTAAACATCGAAAAATTTGATTTTAAATTAATGTTTTCCATTAAATTCACATCTAATTTGGCGGTAATGCTCGGACCAAATTCAAGCAAAGTTTTTTCACCCGGTTTTACACCAAAAGCACCTGCTTTTGATAAAGAATCGTTTTGAACAATCGTAAGCCTGCCTGCAAGAGGTGAAATCGTGGCGGTAAATATTTTGGTTTGATAAGTTGCACCCAAATTAGCGGTCAAAAATGCAGGAGCAAAAAATTCTGATAACATTTTTCCTCGTCTTTCTTTGCCGTCAGCACCATTATAAAATTGAAAACCGGGCAATGTTTGGGTACGCAAGTCTAATCCACCTGAATATGCCCATTTTTCTGTGATTTTTCGGTTGTATTGTGTGTTGATGATGAAAAAATCATCAGTTTTTTTGAACAATACATTATCTCCGCCTACTTTTGCTCCTCCGACTTGTATGGTTGCCTCAGAAATCCATTTGTCTTTTTTTGTTTCTCTGATTGCTTTTCCGGTGATAATTCCACCCAAAGCGATAGAGTTTTGTCCACCTGCCGCCCAATTGGTAAGTTGTACGTTGGTAAAACTAACATTGATAGAGCCTGATCGCGTCCATGGTAATTTTTCAACACTATCTTTTTTGGTCGAGTCTGCTTGTGAAAAAGCGGTTTGGTGTATAAAAAATAAAATTATACTCCAATAAAAAAAATAAAATAGTAGATTTTTTTTCATAAAAAATTATTGTGTTATTATTAAAAGTAAAAGTGTATTAAGATATATTAAATTATGTTTTATTTTGAGTTATTAATAATTTATAGTAAAACTATATTTTCATTTTCTACATTCATATCTAATTTTTCAAAATCAATTATTTCTACGTTATTTTCTGTGCTAAAAAGATTATTCATTCTCTTTTCTATTCTTTTTTTAGCTAATTCACAATATTCCAATGAATTATCAATTAAAATAAAATTTCTATCTAAATCATTAGAGGCAACTCCCACTGTACCTGAACCTGAGAAAATATCTAAAACGGTTTGCCCTTGAAATGAATAAAATTTAATCAATCTTTTAGGTAATTCCAAAGGAAAAGGTGCAGGATGTCCAATTTTTGTCTTGCTTTCTGTTCCCATATTCCATACACTTCTTGTATATTCCATAAATTCATCTCCACTCATATCTGTTTTTGCTTTTTCTCCATCTAATTTATAATCATCTTTTGAAAAGGTAATAATATATTCATGTCTTGGGACAATATGTGGATTAGAAGCACTTTGCCAGCTTCCCCAAGCACAATGTTTTGCAGAACTATTTTTATTCCATATAATTGTACCTCTGTATAAAAAACCTAATTCACTACATTGTTGTATAAATGATGAATGTGTAGGTGTATTTATATTTTGTCTTTTGTTTTCACCTATATTAATACACAGGCGACCTCCTTTTACCAAAACATCTTTACAACCTTTCCAAATTTGTTTCATCCATTCCAAATATTCTTCGTAAGGCAATTCATCATTATGATTTGCATAATCGATACTTAAATTATAAGGTGGAGAAGTTATAATTAAATGCACACTTTCTTTTGGTAGGTATTCCAAAACTTTTAAACTATCGCCATTTATAATGGTATTTTTAAAATTGTTTTTCATAAAAAATTAAGATGTTTTATTGTTATTATTTTACTTCTATCACAAAATCAGCCAATAATTTTATATCATTGACGGTTAAACTTGCTTGTGCATTAAAAGACCTTGGTACAGTTTCGTTTAGATTTAATAATTGTGTTGCATGTTCAGAATTGATATTGAGTTTATCAATAATAGTATCTGTTTTTACGCCTAATATTTCTTTTATTGCCGTTTTTTCTTTATTTGGAATAAAAAATAAAGTAAATGTTTTTGTTTTTGCCTGTGGATTTTTTTCTAAAATAACTTCACTATAACGAACTAAATCAAGCCAAATGCTCGTACCTTTTTTAAATTCGATGTGCATGTATTTTTCTTCCCAAATACAATCCCAATATCTATCTGTTTCTTTTTCAAAACCTTCTATTATTTCACAAATAGCGTTTTCATAACCACTATTTTTATTTACAAAGTCACCTTTTAAAGATTGAATATAATTTGTCAGATGCTTTTTTAAGGTTTCTATATCTTCTTTTTTCATTTTTTTTTGATAAAAATAATTATAGATACAAGGTTAAAATTCAATCAAACCTATAAAATCGAACTCACATCAGTTTTAAATTTCTCAATAATAGCAATTTCTTCGTCTGTGATACCCGAAACTCCCGCAACTTTTTCTAATATATTAATAAATTTTTCAGTCAATTCAGCATTTAAAGCAATTTTATTTTGTTTGAACATAAACAAAACTCTGTGATAAGTTTCTTGAATACTGGCTTTCATACCTTGCGAAGCCAACATATCAAATCTATCTTTGGCAAGCCAACCGTCATTGTCTAACTCTTCTTTAAGTGCTTCCTCAAAAACTAATTTTTCCACTTTGCTGATGCGTCCATCTGATTGTGCAATGACATAAGATAATTCACCAATGGCTCTGTATAAATTTCTTTTTTCTATGACAAATTCATTCATTTTTGTATTTTTATTTTATTACCGCAAAGATAAATTAAATTATAAAAATAAAAAATAAAATCGATAAAAAAATAAATATAAAAAAATTAAAATTATCATATTTATTATAGTATTACATTAAAAATAAATTCGTTTGAAATTATTATTGGTAAGCCAAATATTTACCTATTTAGTTAGTTGATAAATTATAATTGTATTATCAACTTCACTAAAAAATATTATTAAAAAAAAAAATTAAAAAGATTTATTTTAGTTTATCATATAATATCAAAAAAAATTTATAATTTTACGCCAAATTATAAAATATTCTCAAATTATGAAAATTACCGTAGTAGGTGCAGGCAATGTTGGTGCAACATGTGCTGATGTATTAGCGTATCGCGAGATTGCGAACGAAATTGTTTTATTAGATATTAAAGAAGGTGTGGCAGAAGGAAAAGCCTTAGATATTTGGCAAAAAGCCCCTATTGATTCTTATGATTCACGTACTATTGGCTCAACAAATGATTATACAAAAACTGCTCAATCTGATGTAGTGGTCATTACTTCAGGTATTCCACGCAAGCCGGGTATGTCAAGAGATGATTTAATTAGTACTAATGCAGGAATTGTAAAAAGCGTTACCGAACAAGTTATCACTAATTCTCCCAACGCAATTATTATTATCGTTTCAAATCCTTTAGATGTAATGACTTATGTGGCACATTCGACTGCAAAAATTTCTCGTAACAAAGTGATTGGAATGGCTGGAATATTAGATACGGCTCGTTATCGTGCATTTTTGGCGGAGGCTTTAAACGTATCTCCAAAAGATATTCAAGCAATGCTTTTGGGTGGACATGGCGACACAATGGTTCCTTTGCCTCGTTACACAACAGTCGGCGGGATTCCTGTTACAGAACTTATCGAAAAAGATAAATTAGATGCTATCGTTAATCGTACTATCAATGGCGGAGGCGAATTAGTGAAATTAATGGGAACTTCCGCTTGGTATGCACCGGGTTCGGCAGCAGCACAAATGGTAGAGGCTATCGTCAAAGACCAAAAAAGAGTTGTACCTGTTTGTATGAGTTTAGAAGGCGAATATGGCATCAAAGATTGTTATTTGGGTGTGCCTGTTGTTTTGGGTAAAAACGGAGTTGAAAAAATTATTGAGTTAAAATTAGATGAGGCAGAACGTCAATTATTAGAAGTTTCACGTCAAAAAGTGAAAGAAGTAATGGACGCTTATGATAAAATGAAAGGATAATTTTTTTCAGAAAGTAATTATTTTTTTTCTCAAATTCATTCAATTAATGTAACTATTTAGGTTATTTTGGTGCAAGCGTGGACGCTTGCACCAGTTAATATCTTGTGCAAGCGTCCACGCTTGCACGAAATTAATAAAAAAAAGAATGAATTTGAGATTTTTTTTATTTTTTTAATCGGATATAAAAAATCCTTGCCAATAATTTTTTATAGACAACAATCATTATTTTTGAATATATTTTTTATATTTGATAAAAAACAATATCTTTGCAAATAGTTTTATTTTTACTTTTCTTTCATTGCCCAAATATGAGAATAGATGTCATTACTTGTTTGCCTTCTTTATTGGAAAGTCCATTTGCCCATTCTATTTTAAAAAGGGCGCAAGATAAAAATATAGTCGAACTATATGTGCATGATATTCGAGATTATACATTAGATAAACACAAAAAAATAGATGATTATGCTTTTGGTGGAGAAGCAGGAATGGTTTTGATGATAGAGCCAATCGCTTTACTTATCAACTCACTCAAAAAACAAAGAAATTATGATGAAATTATTTATATGACTCCCGATGGAGTTCAGATGAATCAAAGTTTGGTCAATCAATTATCCTTACTTCAAAACATTATCATTCTTTGCGGTCATTACAAAGGCGTAGACCAGCGTGTGCGTGATATTTTTATTACCAAAGAAATTAGTATTGGTGATTATGTATTATCGGGAGGCGAATTGGCGGCGGCAGTACTTACTGATGCTATTATTCGATTGATTCCCAATGTTTTATCTGATGAAACTTCTGCTTTGACCGATACTTTTCAAGATAATTTATTAGCACCTCCTGTTTATACGCGTCCCGCAGATTTTGAAGGACATAAAGTTCCTGAGATTTTATTGAGTGGCAATCACCCAAAAATTAGCGAATGGTTAGAAAATAAATCTATCGAAAGAACAAAAGAAAAAAGACCTGATTTGTGGCAAAAAATTATCAAAGATGCAGAATAAGTAGTTTTGAAAATATTTTATTGATTATAAATTATTGATTATCAAGATATGATATGTTTATGATTTTGTAGGTTTGAAATCTTAAAACCATTTTTTGACTTGTGTAGTTCAATCAATTATGATATAAAATCGATTATTTTTTGGAGTTGAGTGGGTTCAAACCAACTAATTTCGTGGTCTGCCCCAAACCAAGTGATTTGCCTTTTGGCATATCTTCGTGAGTTTCGTTTAAGCAATCTTACACATTCGTTCCAATCGTATTTATTATCTAAAAAATCAAAAATTTCTTGATAACCTACGGTTTTTAAGGCATTATGCGAGGCAAAAGGCAATAAATTAGTTGCCTCTTGTTTCAGTCCTTGTTCGAGCATCAAGTCCATTCGAGCATCAATTTTTTGGTATAAAATTTCTCTTGGCAAATGCAAACCAATTTTTATAATTTCAAATGGTCTTTCTTTTTTTGTTTTTTTTCGAAAAGATGAATAAGGTTTTTCCGTACCGATACAAACTTCCAAAGCCCTTAAAACTCTCTGTGTATTTTGTAAATCAACTTCTTGATAATACTCAACATCTAAAATTTTGAGTTTTTCGGTCAAATAAGTAAGTCCTTTTTCTTCTAAATCATTTTGAATTGTAACACGAATATCTGAGGAAATTTCGGGAAATTCATCAAGCCCATCACACAAAGCACGCACATACAAACCTGAACCACCCACTAAAATAACTTTATCGTGTGTTTCAAATAATTTTTCTAACAAAATTAAGGCATCTTTTTCATATTCTCCAACACTATAATTTTCTGTAATAGATTGATTATCAATAAAATAATGTGTTATTCCATTCATTTCTACGGAGGTAGGTTTGGCTGTGCCGATGTTTAATTCTTTATAAAACTGACGTGAATCAGCAGAAATAACTACAGTTTCAAAATATTTGGCTAATTGAATACCTATATTAGTTTTGCCGACTGCGGTGGCTCCTACAATACATATCAGTTTTTTATTTTTCATAGCACAATTTCATTTCCTTTGAGATAAGGCAATACGTCATATTGATTCGCCGTAAAACAAAAATCGATGTCTTTTTCTAAGCCAAAACCTATCAGACGTTGATAATGAGAAGATTTACGCAAGAATTTTTTGTATTGATTTCGTCCTACGTGATAAACTGCTTTGGCAATAAATGCGCCATCGTTTTCTAATTCAACGTTCATATTTGATAAATCATCAATCAAAGCACCTGCAAAAAAAGTATCTTCCATATTTTCTTTGCCTTTCCAACCAGCACAAAACAATAAAATTTTATCTTCTTTTTTTTGCAAATAATTGCATAAAGTTCTTTGATTTAAAAAAGAACCTATCAAAACTTCTTTGGCAACATTTTTAGATAAATCGATAGCCAATGTTCCGTTAGAAGTCGTCATTGCAATTGTTTTTCCTTTCAAATCAGGATTTTGATAACTAAACGGAGAATTATCTAAATCAAAACCTTCTACTTTTTTTCCACCTCTTTCGGCGGCTGCCAAATATCCTTTTTGTTGCAAAGCCTTACATTCTTCAACTTCTCGGACAGGAATAATACTTTTTACGCCTGATGCGAGTGCGGTTGTGATGCAAGAAGTTGCTCTTAAAATATCAATCACGACCACAATTTTATCTTTTAAATCAAAATGAGGTAATAAATCAGGAGTCAAACAAACTTCAATTTGAGAAGCCATAATTTTTTGAGATAAGTTTATATTTTTGAAATTGTATAATGATAATCTTCCATAATCAAATTTGCCAATAATTTTTTACAAGATATTTCGGCTTTTTGATTGGCTTCATTTTCGTCTGTCGCCTCCAATTCCAAAATAATATGTTTTCCAATTCTAACATCTTTGATAGCATCGATGCCCACGTTTGTCAAGCCTAACTTAACGGCTTTTCCTTGCGGGTCTAAAATTTCTTTTTTTGTCATTACATTGATTTCTACACGAAAATTCATAATATAAAGGTTTGAATGTGGAGTTTGAACTTATCTTGGTAAACTATTTTTCAAGTCTTGATACAAACTTTGATTAGCAGATGATTTTACACTACAACCAATGGCTTGTGCTTTCGCTTTAATATCATTGACACGATTTTCGTGGCTTGGGTGCGTACTTAACCACTGAGGCGGTTGTTGTGAATTTTGAGCCATCATTTTTTCAAAAAATCCTGCTGTTCCATCACATCTATATTGTGTTTTTGACAAATAAACTACAGATTGTGCATCGGCATCAGTTTCTGCATCTCTACTAAATCTTAATCCGCCTAATTTTCCTGTCATTCCACCCAAAACCTGCCCTAACATTCCAGGATTTTTTCCTAAAATCATACTCAAAATTGTTTCAATTCCGTGCGTTTTTGTCATATTAGCAGTAGAATGTCTGCGGTCTGCGTGAGCAATTTCGTGTCCCATTACGCCTGCCAATTCGTCCTCAGTTTCTAAATATTTTATCAAACCTGTATAAACATAAATATATCCGCCGGGTGAAACAAAAGCGTTTAAAGTTTTGTCATCTTGGATAATATGCAATGTCCATTCAAAATCGTTTCTGTGTTCGAGTGTACCTGAATTTAAGATATTGTTGGTAATTCTTTGCAAATGCTCATACGCTTTTGGGAATTGTTGTTTGCTCAACAATGGATATTCTTTTGGTTTTGAGGCAATTTCATCTCTTAATTGTTTGCCTAAGGTAATATCATCTTGCAAACTAAATACATTAATAGCGTTTTTTCCGCCGGGTGCGCAGGCTTGTAATAAAGTTAAAGAAACAATAATTACAAATAAAAATATTTTTTTCATTTTTTGTAAGGGAATAAAATATGAAGTATTTTTTTAAGTATAAGATATGAATTTATATGTTATTTTGTTGTTTTTTAGAAACCTTTTGGGTTGATACAAAAAAAATATTAAAAAATATGAGCTATTTTTATACATATCAGAAAGTGGTTTTAAGATTTCAAACCTATAAAGTCATAAAGATTTTATAGGTTTAATAACTTGATAATCAATGATTTATAATCAATAAAATATTTTAAAATTTATTTTTAGTATGAACAACAATTTTAATCACAAAATTATTCTTCTTTAAATCCAAATTTAAGTTTATATTCTAAAAATTCGTCAGTAGCAACAGAAGTTGGTTTGGGTAATTTTTCATAATAACGAGAAATTTCAATTTGTTCTCTATTCTCGTGAATTTCCTCAAAACTATCTACCGTAGAAGAAAAATCATTTAATTTTTCGACCAATTCTTCTTTAATTTTCGAAGAAATCTGAGCGGCACGCCTCGAAATAATAGACACAGACGCGTATAAATTCCCTGTTTGTTCACTTAATTTTTTTATATCACGTGGAATAATTGAGGGTACAGAAGTTACTCTATATTTTGCCATTGTTTTTTGTTTTTATTTTAAGTAAAATTATTAGTTTTTGATAGTTGCTTTTTCGCTGCTATTAGGCAAACCAACTATATTTTTTTTATTTTCTTGCAATGTGTTGATTGCTTTTTTGTGCATATTTTGAGCTGATTTTGTGTATTTACTTTTTGGATAAGTAGTAACAAAAACTTCATAAAACTCAATGACATCTTTTAATCTATCAATTTTTTTAGTTTCGATACTTTGCAAAGCATAATCATATTGAGATTCGATGCGTAAATAGGCAACATCTTCGTTATAATCAGAATCAGGGAAACTTTTTTGAAAATTTGAAAAAGCAACTACTGCCGCACGATGATAACCAATTCGGTGATATAATTTAGCATTTTCAAATCCTTTTTTTTCTAATTTTTGACGCATTTCTTTCATCATCGCTGAGGTTTGTTCATAATAAGTGCTATTTCCAAAATTATTTAAAAAACTTTGTGCTGAATTGATAGCATCTGCGGTACTTTTTTGGTCAAGATTATGATTAGGAGAAGATTCAACCAATGATTTTACTACCATAAATCTTGCTTCTTCTGCCCATTTACTTCCTCTAAAACTATTATAAAATTTATCAAAATAATAAGATGATAAATCGTATTGTTTTTGATTAAAATGACAATAAGCATACCTAAATTGAGCTACTTCTTGTTCTTTTTGTCCTGTAATCAAAGGAATAATTTCCTCTAATAACAAACCTGATTTATAATAATCACGTTTGTCATAATATCTCATGGCTGCATCATATTTTACTTTTAAGTCTGTACTTTTGCGAATTTTACTAAATCTGCAAGAAGAAACGCAAACTATTATCAACAATACCCAACTAAGTAATTTTATTTTTTGCATAATATTTATGTAGGAACAATTTAATTTTTTTTGCAAAGTTAATATTTTATTTTCGTTATATCAAAATATTATGAAAAAAAATGTTTTAAATCCAGAAATAATAGTAGTTTTGGTTTAATTAAAACATTTTTTAACTTAAATGACTTCATTTTGCAAATAAAATTTGTAACTATTTAGGTTATTTTGGTGCAAGCGTGGATGCTTGCACCAGTGGGTATCTCGTGCAAGCGTCCACGCTTGCACGAAGTTCAAAATAATAATTTTATTAACTACGCCCTCGCTTGTGTCCCACAAGCGAATGTTGTAACAAACAATTCTTATACTAACGGCGACTGCTTGTGGGACACAAGCAGGGGCGAATTGGTTGTCTAAATACATATTTTTTTTTAAATTTCAAATATATACAAAATTTTTACAGCAAGGAAAAATCTCTAAATTTTCACTAAAATTGTCAAAATACCAAACAAAAAAAGCAAATCCTTAGAAAAAAGATTTGCTTTTTTTGTTTGTTCACACAAAGAAAATAAAATCATTTCCCTGCTGAACGATTGGCGTTATAAATGACACGTCTTGAATCGATTTCTCTTAATTCATTTTCAATATCTGTAACGATACCTACTTTGGCAGACCTATCTACTTTCAAAGAAATAGTATGCTCTGCTTGGTCACTTTTACGTAACTTACTTTTTTCATTGACCACCCATTGTCTAACTTCTTTGGGTACACTCAAAAGAACATCATTGGCTTGAATACGTGCTTCTTTTCCTAATTTTGAATCTTTTGGAAAACCAACATACAAATGACTTAACACAGATTTTTTTTCAATTTGTTCTAATTGAGTTGCACCTGGTGCTGAATAAGTTACTTTTATATCAGTTTCTCTTAATACAGTTGTTACCATGAAAAAGAATAACAACATAAATACTATATCAGGCAACGAAGCCGTAGAGATAGCAGGGAGTGCTTTGTTTTGTTTCCTAAATTGTGCCATATTATTCTACTTTTGTTGGTTCTGCTTTTGAGATACGTTTTGGAAATTCTTTTTGAATATCATAATATTTTTCAACAAATAAAAGTTTTGAAGAATTGCGTGCTTTCACAAAAGCATCTAACATTTTTTGTTTACGTTTATCTATTGTTTTGACATCATACGCCAAATAATTATCTACAATATCTTCATCAACATAATCCGTTTTTTGCGCGAAAAGTTGTGCTTTTTGAATCAATGCAGGTTCTTTTTTAGCTTTTTCTTTGTCAAAATTCATATAATCTTTCATAGTCATACCTAACTTTTCAGCACGAATTTCGTTATAAGCCGCTATGATTTCGTCATATACTTGCATATACATCGAGTGCTTTGTGGCTCTATCAGTTTTGAAAGAAACTGCCGCATCTCTTGGATTGTCTGACGATTTTTTATCTGCACCATAATTCAAAAGAAATTTCTTTACGCCTTCACGCAAGTCTTTTGGGTCCATACCTTGTCCTTCGACAAGTAATTGGTTTCTTGAATTAACCAATACCACATAGACGTTTCTTTCGTTGGTTTCAACCTTTGTACGATCATCTTTTTTGGGAGGTAATACGATTGTTAAACCTTTATCAGAAGCAATAGTAGTAGTTACCAAAAAAAATATCAACAATAAAAACGCAATGTCCGCCATAGAGCTCGCATTAATTTCTTGCGAGCCTTCTGATTTTCTTTTCTTCATAATATTTTGAGTTTAAAAGTTTTTACTCCAACAAAGATTTCACTTGTCCAACTGCTACACCAATGATAGCAAATATACCAAGAAAATAAGACAACAACAAGCTGGCATCAACAAACCTCACTTGCCCCATCGTGATTTTAAAATCTTTATACATATCAATTTTTTTACCATCAAGGATAGCACCATGTCCTAAAACATTGGTATCAGCAAAGGCTAAATATAAAATTCCAAAAAGTACTATCAAACCTACGAAAGAAATAATAGATTTCATTGAACCTTTCAAATCATCAATCACACCTAAAATTGCGCCTGCAATCAATGCTACAATTACCACAATAATAAATATATAACTGATATTTAAAAATAAATCTGTCGAAAAATCGACTCCTTCTGAGCGAGCAGGCTCAGGTGGTGCGGCGTTTTTAGGAGAATATGTTTTGGTCATAAGCGCTCCCATAAACACCCCCGCTATACTTACTAAAAATGCTAAACCCAATAAAACTGGAGTTAATATTTTACTTATTTTTTTGTCCATTGTAATATTAAAATATTTTTTTTTAAAGGGTAAAACTATTTACGATTATAAACTACTAACATATCAATCAAGCTAATTGATGAATCTTCCATTTGAGATACAATAGAAGAAACTTTACTTGTGATGTAGTTGTATAAGATTTGTAAAATAATAGCCACAATCAAACCTGCAACTGTTGTCAAAAGGGCAACTTTAATACCACCCGCAACAATCGTTGGAGAAATATCACCTGCCGCCTGAATCATATCAAATGCTTGAATCATACCCACAACCGTACCTAAGAAACCTAACATAGGTGCTAAGGCAATAAACAATGAAATCCAAACAAGACCTTGTTCCAAACGTCCCATTTCTACCGAACCATAAGAAACGACTGATTTTTCAACCATATCCAATCCTTCTGAATTTCTAATCAAGCCTTGTGCATAGATAGAAGCCACAGGACCGCGAGTATTTACCGCGATTTGTTTTGCTGCATCAATACCACCATTTTTTAATGCTTCTTCGATTTTTTTCTCGAATTTTTTGGTGTTTGTGCTTGCTAAGTTCAAAGTGATTACTCTTTCCAAAGCAATCGCCAAACCAAGAATCAAACAAATAATAACGGGAGTCATATAAATCCAGTCACCTTCAATAAATTTTTGTTTAATTACTTGGTGAAAAGTAGCATTAGGAACTTTAGCGGTTTCTTCTGTTGGTTTTTCATCAGCTTTTTTCTCTTCTTGTGCAGGTTTTTCCTCCACAGGTTTTTCTTCTGCAGGTTTTTCTGTTGTTTTTTCTTCAGGCTTTTTGTCTTGTGCCATTACGAAAGTTGCATTCATAAGAATAAAGAATGCTAATAAAAGTTGAGCAATTGTTTTTTTCATAACTTTTTAATAAATAAACGTTGTCGTTTTTAAACGGAAAATAATTTTAATTTTAAATTTTTATTTGCAAAAGAAAGTATTTTTTGAGTAATAAAAAACCTTTTCTTATTTTTTAGGACAAAAATATAAATGATTTTACTCTTTCCAAAGATTTTTTGTATTTTTTTATAAAAAAAATGTTTTTTTTTATGTTTTTTTCATTTTTTTACTAAAAACTACTACTTTTTTTATGTTTTTCTTCTTTTTTTATATTAACTAATTTCTTAGTTAAAAAGTTTCAAAAGAATTACTTTTTTTTGAAAATAAAAAATAAATGAAATTTTTTTCGTTTTTTTCGCTCTCTTTTATATTAACTAATTTCTTAGTTAAAAAGTTTCAAAAAAATCATTTTTTTTTGTATCTATTTAGGTTATTTTTTGATAAATAAAAGAGTGAGCGTTATTTTGTCTTTTTGAGCGAAGCGAAAAATATGCGATTTCATTCACAAA
>RDXZ01000039.1 GCA_004293265.1 Bacteroidota bacterium
TATCAAATAATCCTTAAAAAAGCCCTCAAAAATGTAAAAAATATATAAAATTTTTGTAATCATTTTGCACACCATTGTATTTTTGTCCAAAGTCTAAATGTTTTATTTATAAACAAAAAACAAGGTCTGTACCGAAGTTTACGAAGGTCTGACCTCGTTTTTTTGAAAAATTAGACGCTTTTTTGAACTATTGTTATCCAGAACTCACGTTTTTTATGAATAGCAATGCAATATAAGCAAAGAAATATTTGCCTCATAAATTTAGTAAAATATGTGGTAAATATTTATAAATAATAACAAAAAAATCAGATTTATATACTTAATGCTTTCAAACTTTCTTTTGTCAAAGGTTTGTTCAAATATTCTTTCACATTTGTATAACGTTTTGATTTTTTTACATCTCGTGAATTGATAGAAGAAGTAAGCATTACAATTTTGCAATGTGTTCTGATATTTTCAGATAAATTTTCAAATTCATCTAAAAATTGGAAGCCGTCCATCAAAGGCATATCAATATCTAAAAAAATAATTTCAGGCATCAAAGATTTATTTCCTGCGGCGGTTGCTATTTTTTCAGCATTTTTTAAAAATTCTATCGCACTTTTACCGCCAGTATGTGTAAAAATATGATTAGAAATTGACGAAGATTCTATAATTTTTTGATTGATAAGGTTATCTATTTCATTATCATCAATTAGCATTACAGCATTATATTTTGCACTCATATATTTTAATGTATCTCAATATTTTGATTTATTGAATTATTTTTATATAATAACTATGTTTAATATTAAAGAATTTTAATAATTATAACAATTATTTTTTTTCAAATTTAGTTTAATTTTTTTTATTTTCCAAATTTTATTACTTTTTTTGAAAAATAAAAAAATTTTGATTGACTAATTGCCAAAAACTTTCGTTGGGTTCGATGCCTTCTTCTTTCAAAGAAAGTTCTGGTTTGATATGATCTACAAAAAACATTTCCATTTCTCCTTTTCCTTTTACGACCAGTTTTCCTCTTGGTGTGCAAACAAAAAAATCTTTGACCAAAAAATATGTATTTTCAGAAATATTTACTCTATCAACTTCTCCATTGGCTTCCATTCGACTGGCTACATTGACTGTATCTCCCCAAATATCATACGCAAATTTACTTACCCCAATTACTCCCGCAATCACTTCTCCTGTATTAATGCCCAATCTACATTGCCAATAATCAGAGCCTTGTGCTAATTTTTCTACTTTTTTGGCTTTCATACGTCTTTGCATTTCTAAGCCTGCTAACACTGCGTCAATCGGATTTGTGTTGTTGGTCGTAGGCAATCCGCCCACGCACATAAAGGCATCTCCAATTGTTTTTATGCGTTCTATTTTATATTTTTTGATAATTTCGTCAAACATGACAAAACAATCATTGAGTTCTTCGATTAATTTTTCGGGCGTAAGTCCTGATGAAATATTAGTAAAACCTTTAAAATCTGTGAACAAAACCGTTGTACGTGCATATTGTTTTGCGGTGGCTCTTCCAAATTCTTTGAGTTCTTCTGCGACTTCTTTTGGCAGAATATTTAACAATAATTTATCAGATTTTTGTCTTTCGATTTCTAATTCACTATTTTTAGATGCCAAAAGGGCATTATGTTTTTCTCTCCTTCTTTTAGTTTGATAAAGCCAAAAAATATAACCAATCAGTCCTGTAAAAAAAATACCTAAAATACTATAAGTAATTGTTCTATATTTTGAATTTTCGAGGCTTTTGATAGTATTTTGAATATCTTTTGTATATTCGTATGCTTCTTTTTTATTCAAGGCGATTAAATCTGAATTTTCTAATTCATTGACTACTTTTTGTAGATGTTTGAGATAAAATTCTGCTTTTCTAAAATCTTCTTCGTTTTTATACAATTCAATCAATCCATTTAAAATAATATATTTGAGATTGTTGATTTCGAGGTTTTTTTGTGCCTCTGCGACCTCCAAAGCATTGATATAATATTTTTCAGATTGTTCGATTTTGCCTTGATTTCTATAAATTCCTGCTAAATAATACAAAGTATAAGCGTCTCTTTTTTTGAGTGGCAATCTTTTCATTATTTTTTCGGCTTCTTCATAATAAAAAAGAGTTTCTTTGTTATCTTCTCTGAGCCTATATGTATTGCCACTTAAAATCAAAACTCGTAACAAGAGTTCTTTTTCGTGTGAATTTCGAGCAATTTTTTCGGCTTTTTTTTGAAAAACTAACGAACTATCTAATGAAATTTCTCCATAAATATTGGCTAATTTAATCAATGCTTCTAATTTTAGGCTGTCTGTTTTAGCACTTTCAAATTCATTTTGATAGTTTTTTATGTTTTCTCTCAGGTCATCTTCTTGTGCTGATAACTGAAAAGAAAATAGTAAAAAAAATATAAAAAATAATAAAAAGTGCATTCTTTTTTAGTTATGTTGTTGAATAATTTGCAAAGTTATAAATTAATTTTATAAAATGGCTATATTTTAAAAAAAAAATAGATTTTTTTTAGTAAAAATACTTGCTGTAAAAATTTTGTATATATTTGAAATTTAAAAAAAATATGTATTTAGACAACCAATTCGCCCCTGCTTGTGTCCGACAAGTAGTCGTCGTTGGTGTAAGATTTGTTTGTTACAATATTCGCTTGTGGGACACAAGCGAGGGCGTAAAACAAATATTTCGCCATTTTGATTAATATATAAAATTTTTACACTAACTAAAAATATCTAAAATAAGTAAAGAAGATACCAAAAATTTTTGTAGTTATATCAATTATAATTTTGTTTAAAAAATAATTGCACTATATTTGCATAAAAAACTACAAATAATTGATAAATAAAGTTAAATTTGGGCGTTTTTAATTCTATTAGTACTAATTTTTGTCTGTTTCTATCGAAAAACTATGCTTTCATCTATACAAAAAATTATTTTATTTTATTTCTTTTCATTTATTCATATTGCAATTTTTTCGCAAAATGTAATTACAACACATAAAGAAAAATCTGTAAAAATATTACCTAACCAAATAATGTTTTTAGAGGATAAATCTGCTCAACTCAAAATAGAAGAAATTATAAAAGAAACGGCAAAATTTCGATACATCACTGACAATAAAATCAATTTTGGTTATACAAAATCAGCCATTTGGTTAAAATTAGAAATAAAAAATTTATATTTTCTCGTCAATGATTATATATTAGATATGGGAATTCCTACTTTGGATTACGTAGATTTGTATTATTTTGATGTGGACACCAAAAAATGGGTAATGAAAAAAACAGGGGATTGTCGTAAACTTTCAGAAAGAGAAACACAAACAAGACAATTATTATTCCATTTGTTTTTTTCAAGTGAGGATAAAGATGTGTTTTATATCAGAATAAAAACCAACGCGTCTTTACAAGCCAACTTACAAATTGCACCCAAAGAAACAATTTTTTCTGAAATTATTTATATAGAAATGGCTTATGCTTTCTTTTTTGGAATGTTGGGAGTAATGCTTTTTTATAATTTTTTCTTATTTATTACACTCAAAGATTGGGCTTATTTTTGGTACACGATGACCGTTTTAGGTACTATATTTTTCATAGCAAGTTTAGTTGGGCATAGTATTATTTTTTTATTTCCTGAAAATATTTTTTGGAGTGATAAATTACTTCCTATGTTTTCTGGCTTTTTGGTTTCAGCCGCCGCAACTTTTTTATATGTGTTTGTCAATGTTAGAAAATATACCAAAATTGGCAGTTATTTATTGTATTTTTTGATAATATCAGGAATGTTTTTATTTATACTTCCTTTATTTTATAACCAAAATGCTGGAAAATTAATAATTTATGGTACTTTATTAGGGCTGGTGAGCGTCATTATAAACTTAATAGTTGTCGTTATTTGTATTATCAAAAAAAGCACAATTGCAAAATTTTATTTGTTTGCTTTTTCTTTTTACATTGCAGGTGTTTTTGTGTTAGTGTTAAGAAATCTTGGCGTATTGCCTATTAATACGTTCACTCAATACGCAGTCGAATCTGGTGCTTCTCTTGAAATTCTTTTTCTTGCTTTTGCTTTGAGTAACAAATATAATAAATTTAGAAAAGAAAAAGAAGATGCAACCAAAGATAGTTTGCGTATACAGAAGGAAGCCAACGAAACTTTGGAACAAAAAGTAAAACTAAGAACGCAAGAACTTTCAGAAGTAAACGAAGAATTAGGGCAATTAAACCACGAATTGAACATCACTTTAAGACAATCCGAAATTCAGAAAAATGAATTAACCAAAAAAAATGAAGATATTACAGCAAGTATTAGCTATGCAAGCCGTATTCAAATTGCTATTTTACCTTTGGAAGAAGAATTTGAAAAAACGTTTGGAAAACAAGATTATTTCATTTGGAACAAACCAAGAGATATTGTGTCAGGAGATTTTTATTGGTTGGAAAATACAGAAGATTATATTATTTTGGCGGTTGGAGATTGCACAGGACATGGAGTGCCGGGTGCGTTGATGAGTATGATTGGGGTAAATTTTTTAGATGAAATTGTTAGAACTAAAAAAATTACTTCGCCTGATTGTATATTAAACGAACTACATAAATCTATCCGAATATCACTCAAACAAAAAGAAAGTAATAACAGAGATGGAATGGATATTTCGATTATTACTATTGATAAAAAAACAAAAAAAATCGAATTTGCCGCCGCTAAAAATCCTGCATTTGTGATTTTTAACAACCAAATTGTTCAATTAAGACCTGATAAAATGCCCATTGGTGGTGAACAAAGAGAGCAAGAACGTATTTTTACAAAAATAAATGTTTTTGATAACGATACTATTCCTACTGAATTGAGTTTTTATTTATTTTCTGACGGCTACCAAGACCAGTTTGGAGGCAAAGAAGATAAAAAATTTATGATAAAAAATATGCGTGAAATGATTTTTAAAAACCATTTATTGCCGTTTATCCACCAAAAAGAAATGATAGAAACAATATTTGAAAGTTGGAAAGGGAAAAATTCACAAATTGATGATGTTTTGGTGGTCGGAGTAAAAATTAAATTATAAAAATAGTGTTGTTGTAAAATTTTCAGATATTAATTAAAAGGGTGAAATATTTGATTTATGCCCCTGTTTGTGTTCCACAAGCGAATATTGTAACAAACAAATCTTACACCAACGACGACTGCTTGTGGGACACAAGCAGGGGCGAAAAATAATTTTTAGACTCAAAAATGAATTTGATTGATGAATAATTCAAAATTTAGATTAATTCCACTAAAAAATCACCCAATAATTGAATTACTTTTTGATTGCCAATAAACATATCAGGATAACTAATAAGACCAATATTGAGATAAATTGTCAAAATATTTGCTTTGTATTTTTGGTAAATATAATAATGCAAGGAATCTTTGTCATAATTATTTCCTAATTCCTCGTGTGTAACAAGCGTAAGATTATCTTTTGTGATTTTTTCTTTCAATTCATTGACCTTATTTTCCAACACATCAGGTTTGTCAAAAGTGATTTCAGGAAAATTAAATCCAACATATTTATTGTCATTTCCACCAAAAACGATATGAAAATGAGAACGTTTTGCTTTTGCGGTTTGTAAAATAACAACCAAACTATTTTCATTAACAATTGTATCTAAATCTTTACAAAAATTTTGAAAAACATTTTTTTTCTCTGGATATTCATCTAAAACTTTGTCATTTTGATACGCAGGATTATTCACAAAAGCCAATCTTTTTTTGTAATTGGTCGCATTTTTAGAAAATTTTTCATTCGCAATATAATTTCCTTTGACATATTGTGCTAAATAATGTGCAATAAAAGTAATGTCTTTTTCAGGATAACCAATCGGATTGATAATGGTAATATTATTGGATTGATTTTCTTCTGAAGCAGGCAAAAAAGTACCATAATCAGTATTATCTTCGAAATATTCTAAGGTTTTTACAACATTTAACGGATATTCAGAAGAAGATTTGCGATAACGCAACCGAAAACCTTTTAAATTTTTGATACAATTATCTACAATTTCAGGGCTTAATTCGAGGCGAAGGCATAATAAATCAAAATTATAAAAATTTTGTCTTGTGTCAATATTCAAAAGTTTGTTATATCTTTTATCAAAAATATGTGCTACCAAATCTTCTTCTTCACTTCTATTTTCACCTATAAATTCCTCTATTTTTTTACCAAAAAGTGCGATAGTAAGCTGGTTTAAAGTTGTTTTTCGGTATGTTTCGCAAGGTTTTGCATTCGAAGTACCAAAAAATCTTTGAATAGTAGAAGAGCTTACGCCTGTGATTTTGGCGATAATTTCTGCATCTTTTTTGACTTTTGGTTGTTTGTATTTTTTAATAATTTCTTCTTTAATTTTTGAAACTATAAAATGATTATTTGGTAATTCTGCTTTATTTATATCTTTCATTTTTTTGTTTTTTTTGTGAATATTTTTTTGCAAAAGTAATTTCTTTTTTTGAGAAAAATAAAGAAATATAAAAGTTCTTTTGGTTCGCTAATATAAACTTTTTGAACTATTGTAGAACCAAAAGAACCAATTATTTTTGCAGCGTAATTTATTAAAAGTATAATTTAATTTAAAAAAGTATGAAAAAAATTAATGTATTTGTAAAAGTCATTCTTTTATCTTTTCTTTTTTTTGCTTGTCAAGCAAGTCCAGAAAAATTAGCCAATGAATATTGTAAAATTGTTGCTAATCATAAGAATGAACCAGATGTTTTGAAAGAAAAACTTGAAGAATTTTCGAATAAGCACGAAAATTTAAGAGTAGCCAGCACCGCAAGAAATGATTTTTATAACGATTTTATGAAACACGCATCAAATTGTGTAAGTGAAATGAAATCTGCTTTGGGTTTAGTGGAAGAAGTCATAAACAATAATGAATCTACAAGCACAGAAACAGCAAAAGAAGAAAAAAACGAAGAAAAAAACGAACAAGCAGCTAAATCTAATGCTGATAAAGAATTTGATGATTTTTTAGTAACTTATGAAGAACTTTACAACAAGTACATCGACCTTATGGTAAAGGCAAAAAATGGAGATGTTACTTATTTCAAAGATGCACAAGAAATAATGGAAAAACTCAAAGATTATGAAGAAAAATTAAAAGTTCTTCAAGCAAATGTTTCTGTTGAAAAATATGCAAAATTTACAGAAGTCAGTTTGAAAATAATGCAAAAGGTTGCACAACAAATTAAATAATTTTATTCACAAAAAACAAAAAATAATTTTTATGAAAGTATTGGCTGTCATCAATATTTTATTGGGCGTATTTAGTATCGTTGGTACTATAGTTTTAGTAATGGTTTCTGGTGGAGGATATATTTATGCTGTTTCAGGCATATTCCAAATTATTCTATCCATTATGGTTTTAATACAAAAAAACAAAAATTAATCACTTTTAAAAAAAATTAGTATATGTCACAACAAGACGAAATAAACTTAATGCGAGCAATAGCGCGTAAACAAAGTATCGAATTTGAGTATTATAAAGATAATAACTCAGGAAGTGGTGAAAAAAGATATGGCAATCCTTATGCAGTATATTTGAATGAAAGTCAAATAGGAACATATACAGATATTGACCAGTTTGATGGTTTTTCTAACTCGGGAAATATGGGCTTTCGTTCTTTTGAATTAGATTATATCAAAAGTGTTGTTATTCTCAATACTACTTTTCAAACTTCAAAAAAGTATAAAGAAGCAAGTAAAAGATACCAACACCCAAACTTAAAATATTTGGCAAAAATAGATTAACGAGCAGTAAATTAACATTGTAACACACGCTTTTGAGCGTGTGTTTTTTTTATTCGTCAAAATAAATAACAAAAAACACAACAATTTTCATTTATTTTGACGAATAAAAATCCGTTTTAATCCGTAAAATCCGCGTTATCTGCGTGCTTCCTGCGATAGTTTTTTATGCCGTTGCCTCTGTTTCATAGTATGGTTAAAATAAATATTGTCTGTGAGAAACAGGCAATGGCTAAAATAAAAACAAACAAGAGATTTTTCTTTTTCATAAAAAAAATTTGATATTGATAAACAAAAATTGTCATTCTTCGAATAACCGAACTTTAGAGAATTTTATTAAACACAAAAACATAAGTGTTTTTTGCTTACACTTTTGAATATTTTTATTTCTTATTTTTTTCTTTAACAACTTCGAATACTATCGGACCACATTGCGTAAATTTTTTATTTTTTGGCATTTCAAAAGTATAATTTTCAAAGAAATTATAAGCATATTTTTGAAATAAATTTTGTTTTTCTATATCAAGCGGCGAATTAAAATGATAAAGATAATAATCTAATTTTCCCAAATCGTTAAAATAAATAATGCTAAAAA
Source organism: Bacteroidota bacterium (assembly GCA_004293265.1). Classification (GTDB taxonomy): domain Bacteria; phylum Bacteroidota; class Bacteroidia; order Cytophagales; family Microscillaceae; genus RDXZ01. The sequence goes on from RDXZ01000039.1 coordinate 8,389, forward strand.
CATTTATTTTTTCGATATAAAAACCTTTGGTTCTAAAAAATGAAGATAGTTTTTGATACATTTTTTTATATGCCTCTAAAAAATCATTTGCTTCATCTTTATAAACCTCTCCAATAGCAGAAGGATAAATTTTGTCTAAGGTATCTTTAAAAACTCCTTGTTTTTTACCTTCTTTGATAGACATAATTCCTTTTTGTGCTATGATATATGTTTGTGAACATATTACCAAAAAAAATAACAATGCAATTTTTTTCATATTTTTAGGATATTTTGAGATACTTAAATTAATAATTTTTTGATACTTTTTTTTGCAAAAATAGGAATTTTTTTATTAAAAAGCAATTATAGTAGTTAATTTTTAAGTAACTATTTAGGTATAGTCATAAAATTATTATTTTGAACTTCGTGCAAGTGTGGACGCTTGCACGAGATATTCACTGGTGCAAGCGTCCACGCTTGCACCAAAATAACCTAAATAGTTACATTTTTAGAATAATCTAAAAATTTTATCTGTATAAAACACCATAAAAACCTTTCTTTTTTATCTTCAAATCTCATAAACAAAAAAAAAGAATATCCTTAAAAAAGATATTCTTTATGCTGGTGATCCCGCTGGGATTCGAACCCAGGACCACTACATTAAAAGTGTAATGCTCTACCAGCTGAGCTACGGAATCGTATGATTTAACTAACTAAACAACTTATTTTTTTATATTTCTGGTGATCCCGCTGGGATTCGAACCCAGGACCACTACATTAAAAGTGTAATGCTCTACCAGCTGAGCTACGGAATCATATATTTACTTCTATCACAAAAAAATTATTTTTTTCTACTTTATTTTTGCAGTTTTAATAATTTTTAACTACCTTTGTAATTCAGTGTGCAAAGGTCAATATATTTTTTTTAATATCCAAATTTTTATGCGTTTTTTTTTCATTTTTTTTTTCATTTTATTATTTTGTTTCTTTTATTTTCAATTAAAATCTGAAAACGTATTTGCCTTAAAAGAACAAGCAGAAACGTTTTTTAAACGCAAAGAATATACAAAATGTTTACAAATATATGAAAAAATTTTTTATCAAGAAAAAAGAGCAACTCCTCAAATGCTTTTACAAACTGCTTTTATTTATGAAGGTTTGGGCGAATATACACGCTCTTTGTATTTTTTAAGTTTATATTATTACTATTTACCTGATGCAGAAGTGCTAATTCAGATGGGAACTTTGGCAGAAAGGTATAAATTGAAAGGATACGAACGCTCAGATACCGAAGCAATGCAAACGCTTTATCAACAATATTATTTTTTTATTACTTTTTTTTTAATCAGTGTTAGTATTTATGGTTTTATTTATTTTATTTTAAGAGAAATAAAAAAAAAACCAGTACCTATACCTCGAAAAATTGCTTTTTTAATTGGTTTAGGTCTGATTTGGTGGTTTTTTAGTTTATATAGTTATCAAAAACAAGGCATTATCAGTGCAGATAATACTTTTTTGATGTCTGCTCCCTCTGCGGGCAGTGAATTGGTAACGGCAATTAACAAAGGACACAAAATTATTATCAAAAAAAATATTGATATTTGGTATCAAATTGAGTGGAACGGACAAAATGTTTACGTTAGAAAAACACAAATTTTAGATATTCCTTTTGAAAAATAAAAAAAAAGACTATTTTTGCAAACTTTTTTCAATATTATTTCAAAATGCGTAGCACTTATTGGCTGATTTTATTGGTCGCTTGTTTATTATATATTCCTTTTTTGGGTATTGTTCCATTGTTTGATTGGGACGAAATTAATTTTGCAGAAATCTCACGTGAAATGATTTTGACGGGAGAATGGCAAAAAGTTCAAGTCGAATTTATTTCTTTTTGGGAAAAACCACCTCTATTTTTTTGGATTCAAAGCCTTTCGATGCAAATCTTTGGTGTCAATGAATTTGCCGCTCGATTGCCTAATGCGTTGGTAGGCGTGATAACTTTGTTAGTTTTGTTTTATATTGGCAATCGGCTTTTTGATGAGCATTTAGCAAAATGGTGGGTTTTAGCATATTCAGGTTCTTTTTTACCTGCTTTTTATTTCAAAACAGGCATCATTGACCCTATTTTTAATTTATTCATTTTTCTGAGTATTTTCCAATTAGTATTAATGGTAACTCACGAAAAAGCAAGTAAAAGGCGTTGGAAAGCACTTTGGGGAGGAATTTTTATAGGCTTAGCAGTTTTGATAAAAGGACCCGTAGCCTTGCTTTTGGTAGGCGTTTGTGGATTGGTTTTTTGGATAAGAAGTTTAAGATTAAGCACTTTTGGTTTTGTAGAAATTTTAATTTATAGTTTTACTACTTTATTTGTTTTGAGTATTTGGTTTTTACCTGAAATGCTTCGCAATGGTTTTTGGTTTTTACAACAATTTTTAGAATATCAATGGGGCTTGGCTGCCAAATCTGAAGATACAGGACACGAACAACCATTTTATTATCACCCTATTGTTTTATTGTTAGGTTGTTTTCCTGCCAGCATTTATTTTTTTGGTGGATTTCAATACAATTATAAATCACATACAAACCAAAGAATTTTTAAAATTTGGATGCAAATTTTATTTTTTGTTACTTTGATAATTTTTTCAATTGTGAAGGCAAAAATTGTGCATTATTCGTCTTTGTGTTATTTTCCTTTGACTTTTTTAGCCGCAGATTATTTGCATCGAGTAGAAAAAAATGAATTAAAATGGCATATATTTATTAAAATTGGGCTTTGGATTATCGGAATTATTTGGGCTATTGTTTTTGTGGTGGTGGCATTGATTCCGTTTTTTAAAACTCTTTTATTAAACAATATTGCAGATAGATTTACAAAAGGCAATTTGCAAGCAGAAGTTTTTTGGCAAGGTTGGGAAGTATTGATTGGTATTTTATTTTTCTCCATTTTTGCCTATTCGCTTATTGCGGGGCATCGAAAAGGCGTAATTGATGGCGCATTTTACTTATTTTTTGGTTGTATTATTACCTCACAAGCCGTTATTTATGTATTTATTCCTAAAATTGAACAATATACACAAAGAACTATGATTGATTTTTTAAAATCTACGGCAAACGAAAAAGCCTATATTTTACCCTTGAACTATCACAGTTATGCACATCATTTTTACGGAAAAATATCACCAGAAGTTGCCCAAGAAAAAAAGACTTTTTTAGAAAATAAATTTGGAAAAAAAAGTATGGGAAAATCTACTTTCTCACAACAAAAAGAGGCTTGGCAGGAATATTTATTGGAAGGAACACCCAAAAGAAACGCTTATTTTTTGTTGAAAGTCGGTGATGAAGGTTGGGAAAAAAGATTAAAAAATCATAAAAATCTAACACTTATCTTACAAAAAAATGGTTTTCTTATCTACCAAAGAAATATAGAAAAAGAAAAACAAATCGAAATCGAAAAAATAAAACTCAAAGAAGAAAGAAAAAAAATAATACAAAGTGATTCTTTAAAAAAAGATAGTTTGAAAACACAAATCTAAAAACTATTTTTTTCGTTGTTTTTTTAATTTTCTATATGAGTTCGGGATAATAATAGTTCAAAAAAGTGTGTAATTTTTCAAAAAACGAGGTCAGACTTCGTTTTTTGAAAAATGTTTAAAATAATTTTTTAATTTGAAATAATAATCAGATTTTCGTAAACTACGATACAGACTATTATTTCAAATTACTTTTCAATAGATGTTAATAAAAATTATCACGAACTCACGTGAAAGATTATAAATTTCCTCTCAACTCTTGTTCTCTTTCTATGGCTTCAAATAAAGCCTTAAAGTTTCCTTTGCCAAAAGATTTTGCGCCTCTGCGTTGTATAATTTCATAAAAAACGGTAGGTCTATCTTCCACAGGTTTTGTAAATATTTGCAATAAATATCCTTCTTCATCTCTATCCACCAAAATATTTAGTTTTCGAAGTAAATTAATATCTTCTTTGATTGTTCCAACTCTTTGCGTCAAAGTATCATAATAGTTGTCAGGAACTTGTAGAAAATCAACGCCTCGACTTCTCAATTCACTTACCGTATGCAAAATATCTTCTGTGGCAATCGCAATATGTTGCACTCCTGCACCTTTGTAAAACTCAATATATTCTTCAATTTGAGATTTTCTTGCTCCGTCAGCAGGTTCATTGATAGGAAATTTGATATAACCATTGCCATTTGAAACCACTTTTGACATCAAAGCAGTGTATTCCGTTGAAATATCTTTATCATCAAAAGTAACCAACAAAGAAAAACCCATCGCTTTTTCATAAAAACTAACCCATTTATTCATTTCACCCATTTCCACGTTTCCTACACAATGGTCTACGTGCAAAAGTCCGATGGGTTTGTGTGGAACATTACTTTTTCGTACCTCAAAATTGGGCATAAATGCACCTTTATAATTAGTTCTTTCTACAAAAGTATGTATGGTATCGCCATAAGTTTGGATACTTGCCACGATTACCTCTCCAAATTCATCGGTAAGTGTAGTAGGTTCATAGACTTTGATAGCCCCTCTTTTTACGGTTTCTTCGAATGATTTTTTGGCATCTTCTACTTGAATAGCCAAAACCTTTACGCCATCGCCATGCTTGGTAACGTGTTTAGAAATATCATCGTTGGGGTCAAAAGCGGTCGTAAAAACAAATCTTATTTTTCCTTGTTGTAATACATAAGATGCTTTTTGTCTGATGCCTGTTTCGGGTCCTGCATACGCAACTAACTCAAATCCAAAGGCAGACTGATAAAAGTAAGCGGCTTGTTTTGCATTTCCTACGTAAAACTCGATATGGTCTGTGCCAATAATAGGCAAAAAATCTTGATTCATATTGATAAAAAAATTAAGTTATGAGATAAATAATTTGAGATAATATTAAACTATATTCAAAAATATTTTTTATTGATACAAAAGTAATCTATTTTTTTGTTTTTTTCAATTTTTTTCAATTTTTTTTATGGACTTGTCTATTCATTTGGTATAAAAAAAACACAAATTAAAACCTATATTATTTTTTTATTGGCAAACAAAATCATATAAAAGGCAAAAAAACATTCAAAATAATAAATAAATTAAAATAAAATACTTATTTTCGCACCAAAAAAATGACTTGTTTTTTGAGTTATTTCCATAAAATATTAGACAAAATATATGATTTATTTTATAAAAATTTTCCTTATCACGTTTTTGTTTTCATTTAATAACGAAAATAAAAATCATAAAAATAAAAATACACAAAATATTAACGCTCAAACAAAACTCAATTTGTTTATCAAAGAAATAAACAACAATAACAAAGTTGATAGCTTGTACCAAACACTCACGTTACCCCAAAAAATTGGACAATTATTTATGATAAGAGCTTATAGCGATGGAAAAAATGAAAAAATAAAAGAAACACTATCATTAATAAAAAAATATCATATCGGAGGAATTTGTTTTTTTCAAGGAAGCCCAACAAGACAAGTAAAACTAAATAATGAATACCAAAAAAAATCTAAAATTCCCCTTTTAGTTGCCATTGATGGCGAATGGGGCTTGGGAATGAGGCTTGATAGCACACTTAGTTATCCACGTGCAATGACTTTGGGAGCAATACAAAACGATTCTTTGATTGAAAAAATGGGAGAACAAGTGGCAGAACAATGCAAAAACATAGGAATACATATCAATTTTGCACCCGTTGCAGATATTAACAACAATGCCGAAAATCCTGTGATTGCAGATAGAAGTTTTGGAGAAATAATTACGTTGGTTAATCAAAAATCACTTGCTTATATGAAAGGTATGCAAAAAAAAGGCTTGATTACGACTGCAAAACATTTTCCGGGACATGGCGATACTGATACTGACTCCCACGAATTGTTACCAATTATCAAAAAAACAACTGATAATTTAGAAAATTTAGAACTAAAACCTTTTCAAAATTTGATAGATAACCAAATCAAAGGCGTAATGGTGGCACATCTCAAAATTCCTGCGTGGGACAGCATACCTACAAGTGTATCTAAAAAAGTGATTACAAATATTTTACAAGAAACATTAAATTTTCAAGGGCTGATTTTTACAGATGCCTTAGAAATGAAAGGCATTGCAGGATATTTTCCTAATGGAGTTTTGGAAATGAAGGCTTTGGAAGCAGGAGTAGATGTTTTGTTGATTGCGGCAGATGTCCCGACCTCATCAGAATATTTACAAAATCAATACAAAAAAGGAATTTTAAAAGAAGAAATATTAGCCAAAAAAGTTAAAAAAATACTAAAAGCAAAAATAGAAGCAGGTTTGTTTGAAAATAAAAAAGTAGAAAAATTTAATACAAAAATATTACACAAACCCGAATATTACGCATTGATAGAAAAACTATTTCAATCTTCGATAACATTGCTTAAAAACGAAAGTAATTTTTTACCTTTACAAACACCTTTTCCTTACCCAATTGCTTCTCTGTCTTTTAACACAAAAGAAAAAACAGAATGGCAAAAAGAAATGGATTTATTTGGGAATGTTACTCATTTTAATATTGATAAAAATGCTACTTTGGAACAATATGATAGCCTTTTAGTCGCTTTAAAAGCTTTTCCTTTGACAATTATTGGTGTCAATCAGATGAATAAAAAAAGAAAAGAAAATTATAATTTTAGTGTTTTCCAAAGAAAATTTACAGAAAAAATAAGTGCTATTCGAAATACTTGTGTACTTGTTTTTGGTTCTGCTTATAGTCTTACTTTTGATAAAAATTCGAGTGTAAAATCTGTCATTTGTGCATACGAAGATAATATTTATACACAAAGAGCCGCTATTCAAAGTGTTTTTGGGGCATTAAAACCTCAAGGAAAATTACCTATTTCTGTCGATATTTTTCCGCAAGGAACAGGATTGTCTTTCCCCGAAAAAGAAAATATTTTGAAATCAAATCACCCCGCAGGAACAGAAATTAGTTTGGATAGTTTAGCAAAAATTAATATTTTGATAGAAAATGGTATGAAAGAAAAATTATTTTCTGGGGCGCAAATTGCCATTATTCATAAAAACAAACTCATTTTTCAGAAAAATTATGGAAAAACGGCTTTTAAAAAACAATTTAATCCACAAAATATTACTGAAAATCATTTGTTTGATGTTGCTTCTTTGACAAAAGTTTTAGCCACTTTGCCTGCGGTAATGTATTTGTATGAAAAAGGAAAATTAAATTTGGAAGAAAAAGTTTCTTTTTATTTAGATGAATTAAAAAATACAAATAAAAATGATATTACTATCAAAGAATTACTCACACATCAAAGCGGTTTAGAACCTTATCAACCTCATTATAAAAAAACATTATTAAACAAAAAACCAAATCCAATTTGGTATCAAAACAAAAGTAGTTCACAATTTTCGTTAGAAGTAGCAGAAAATCTATTTGCTAAAAACGAAATCAAAGATAGCTTGTGGGCTTGGAGTGTAGCCTGCAAACGCACTCCACGTAACCAAAACGGATTGCATAAGTACGAATATAGTGATATTAATTTTTATTTCTTAAAAAAAATATGTGATAAATTATTAGAAAAACCTACCGAAATTTTTGTCAATGAATATCTATATCAACCACTTGGATTACAGAAAACAACTTTTAATCCATTACAAAAATTCTCAAAAGATATGATTACTCCCACCGAAACAGATACTTATTTTCGAATGCAAACGATTAGAGGGTATGTTCACGACCAAGGAGCGGCAATGCACGGAGGAATAGCAGGACATGCAGGGCTTTTTAGTACTGCCAAAGAAGTAGCAATTTTGATGCAGGTTTTTTTACAAAATGGAAAAATTGGAGACCGCATTTTTTTTCAACCTGAAACCATACAAATGTTTATAAAACCGCATTTTGAAGGCAATAGACGTGGTTTGGGTTGGGATAGAATAGATAAAATTAATATTGGTTATATTCCTAATCGTGCTTCTGATGTATCTTTTGGACATTCAGGATTTACGGGCTGTGTGGCGTGGGCAGATATGAAAAAAGATTTAATTTTTGTATTTTTGTCTAATCGTGTACACACGCAAGTACGCAAAGATGACAAATTTGTAAAAGAACATTTTAGACGAAAACTAATGAATTTAGTTTTTTAATAAAAAAATCATTTAGTCATCAACTCCAAATGAGAGTTTTTTATTGATAAAATCAATAAAAACTCTCCTCGAAGTTGGGGCAAAATAATTACGCTTTCACTAACATATCTTGATGAATTTTTGCAATCTTTTCATCTATTTCTGGGATAGAATTTTCTAATTGTTCAAAAGAATCTAATACAAAATATTTAGTTTGGTAATGGTCTTTATGAAATGGTGTATTCAACATTTCTTCCACACTATAAGGCACTCTTTGAGGAATTGGGCTGTTCAAAGAATAGTCTGTTTCGCCTGCTGAGGAGATAATTCCTGCTCCGTATATTTTTAAAATATCGTTTTCTTTGACTAATCCAAACTCAATCGTAAACCAATAAATTCGTCCAATTAAATCAATAATGTATTGATTATCAATGTATTTGAGTGCAATATTACTCAATCCTTGAATAAAATTGCAGAGCGGTTTGTTTGTCAATAATGGTACGTGTCCAAAAACATCATGGAACATATCAGGCTCTTCTAAATAATCGAGTTGGTCTTTTTTTCTTAACCAAGTGGTAGCACAAAATTTTTGATTTTTCATCAATTCAAAAAATTCTTTGATAGGAATTAAACCTAAAACGACATAAATACTCCAGCCGCTTGCCTGTTTTAATAGTTGATTTATGTCTTCAAAATTTGCAATTTTCTTACTATCAAAACCTAACATTTCGAGTCCTTTTATATACTCCGAAGTAAATACGCCACCTAACAAATTCTCCATTTGCCTTTCATACAAAGTTTGCCACACTTGGTGGTCATCTGTAGTATAATCACCATAGTTTTGTTTTAAGCCTGCACCCGAAATATCATAGATATAATATCCATTTTCGTTGATGTGATAGGCTACATTATCTTGTGTATTCATAATATTTAGTATTTTGCAATCGTTTGTTTTGTAACAATTTGCAAATTTAACATTTTTTTTTCTAATACAATAAAAATAAAATAAATTAACATTTTTTTATTTCAATGTGTTATATTCTGGTATTTTTATATTGATATTTTTCCATAAAAGCTGGCAATTATTTAGTTTCAGTTCGAAGGCAAAAAAATAAATATGGTTTATTTCTTATCAAAACCAAAAAAAATATAAAAAAAACTTGGTATTTTTATATTTTTTTTCAAAAAACAGAATAAAATTTTGATATTTGTTATCTATTTTCCTATCTTTGCGAAATATTACATTCATTTTATTTTTTTTTCTAATCTTTTTTAAATATGCCTACTGAAACGATACTAATAACTGGTGCATTAGGGCAAATTGGCACAGAACTATCCACACATTTGGCTGATGTGTATGGCAAACAAAATATTATATTGACTGATTTAAGACAACCTGAAAACTTTGAAACTGATCTTACTTTCGAGTCTTTGAATGTAATGGACGCTAAAAAATTAGGTATATTGGTAGATAAATATAAGGTTACACAGATTTATCATTTGGCGGCTGTTTTATCGGCTTCAGGCGAACAAGACCCTCTTTTTGCGTGGCAAATCAATATGGAAGGCGTTTTGAATGTATTAGGTGTGGGAAAAGAGAAAAACTTAAATAAAATATATTATCCAAGCACAATTGCAGTTTTTGGATTAGATACTCCCAAAACAAACACCCCCCAAAATACGATAATGAACCCCAATACAGTCTATGGAATTAGTAAGTTGGCAGGTGAAAGATGGGCTGAATATTATTTTAAAAAATATAATTTAGATGTCAGAAGTTTGAGATACCCAGGTATTATTAGTTATAAAACTCCTCCGGGTGGTGGCACGACTGATTATGCTATTGATATTTTTTATCATGCCGCAGAAGAAAAAAAATATGAATGTTTTTTGACCGAAAATACGCAATTGCCTATGATGTATATGCCTGACGCGATTCGAGCGACTTTGGAATTGATGGAAAGCCCCGCAGAAAATATAAAAGTTCGTTCTGCTTATAATTTGAGTGCGATTAGTTTTTCGCCCAAAGAAGTTACCAAAGCCATTCAAACACATATTCCTAACTTTAAAGTAAGTTATAAACCTGATTTTAGGCAAGCCATTGCTGATTCTTGGCCTATGAGTATCGATTCGTCTGTCGCAACAAGGGATTGGGGCTGGAATTTTGAATATACTTTGGAAAAAATGACGGAAGATATGTTGGTAAATTTGAAAAATAAAGTTGATTTTGATAATATTTAAAAATATTGTTATAAATTAAAAAATACAAACTATAAAAATGTTACATTTTAGATTAGGAACAAGAAGTAGCCCATTAGCACTTTGGCAGGCAAACTTTGTGGCTGATATACTTAAAAATGCAGGTGCAACTATTGAGTTGGTGCAATATGAAACCGTTGGAGATAAAATTTTAAATCGTAGCTTAGCAGAAATTGGTAACAAAGGACTTTTTACTGAGGAATTAGAACAAGATTTGAGGTTGAAAAATACAGATTTGGCTGTCCATAGTGCCAAAGATGTGCAATCGGTTTTAGATGATGACTTGGAATTGTTGGCTTTTTGTGAACGAGAATTAGCCAATGATGTGGTGATGAGTTTTGATAAAAATGTGCGTTTGTCTTTGTTAAACGAAAACCAAATTGTTGGCACGTCATCAACGCGAAGAAAAGCATTTTTAAAATATTATTTTCCAATTCTTCAAACCGCAGAAGTAAGAGGAAACTTACAAACGCGTATCAAAAAATTAGAAAACGGACAATATAAAGCCATTTTGTTGGCGTATGCGGGTGTGCGAAGAGCAGGTTTAGAAAGTTTAATCGTTGAAAAATTAGATTTACAACAATTTACGCCTGCAGTTGGGCAAGGAAGTGTGGCTATCGAAACGCACAAAGAATTAGCAAAAGAAAAAAAAGATTTTCTTAAAAAGCACTTAAACCATCATCAAACTTCGATTTGTTTAGAAACTGAAAGGGCTTTTTTAGCAACTTTAGAAGGCGGTTGTAGTATTCCTATTTTTGGATATGCACACATCAATTCTGCTCAAAAAATTGTTTTTGAAGGAGGAATTATTAGTTTGAATGGCAAAGAAATGATAAAAATTAAAGAAATTTCAACAGAAAATCCAATTATTTTTGGAAAAAAACTTGCTGAAAAATTATTAAACCAAGGCGGTGATAAAATTTTGGCAGAAATAAAAAAAGTAAGATAAAAATCAAGATAAGATAAAAAAATGATTGTAAAAAAAATCAATGAAAATAAATTTTTTATCTGAAAATAAATGCTATCTTTGTGCTTCATTATTGAAAACATTACTCACAATTAGATTTTAGATGTTACTTTATTATGTTAAATCAATTTAAGAATATTTATTTGATTGGTATTGGCGGAATTGGAATGAGTGCTTTGGCTCGTTGGTTTAAGTTGAATAAGTATTGGGTAGGTGGATATGACCGCAATCCCTCAATGCTTACACAACAACTGATAAACGAAGGCATTGAAATTCATTTTGAAGATGATTTAAAAAATATTCCCGATTTTATCAAACACAATCAGCAGGAATCTTTGATTATTTATACTGCAGCTATTTCTTCTGAAGATAATATTCAATTACAATTCTTTGAAAATCAAGCATTTAATATAAAAAAAAGAGCCGAAGTGTTGGGCTTACTTACTCAAAATCATTTTACGGTCGCAGTCGCGGGTACGCATGGAAAAACCACAACCTCCTCGATGATTGCACATATTTTGACGCAAGCCAATATGCCTTGTACGGCTTTTTTAGGCGGAATTTTAAAAAATTATCAGTCTAATTTATTGTTGAGTAATGAAAAACCTGAAAAGACAATTATGGTCGTGGAGGCTGATGAATATGATAAATCTTTTTTACATTTATCCCCTAATATCAGCGTCATTACTTCTATTGATGCCGACCATTTAGATATTTATGGAAATGCTGAAAATGTTGCCCAAACTTTCCAAGAATTTGCATTAAAAAATAAAAAAGAAGGAATTGTATTTATTAAAAAAGGTACAAATCTGACCGCAAACGCAAAAAAATTTCAATATGCAGGGCAATATCAATTAGAAGAAAATGAAAATTTAGATTTTTATGCTGATTTTATTAATATCTCCAACGGATATTTTTATTTTGATTTTGTAAATAAAAACATTAGCATCGAAAACGTAAAATTAGGAATTGTTGGCTATCATAATATCGAAAACGCAGTCGCCGCTTTGGCAGTTTGTCTGGCTTTGGGAGTAGCACCTGATTTGGTAAAACGAGGAATTGAAAGTTTTGAAGGTGCAAAAAGACGTTTTGATTTTCTAAAAAGAGATGAAAAAAACGTTATCATTGATGACTATGCTCATCACCCTACCGAACTTAATGCCCTTTTGACTTCTGCACGTGCCTTGTATCCGAATAAAAAAATAACAATTGTATTTCAACCACATTTATTTAGCAGAACAAAAGATTTTATGCAAAGTTTTGCAGATAGTTTGTCTTTGGCTGATGAAGTAATTTTGTTAGAAATTTATGCGGCACGTGAAAAACCAATAGAAAATATTACGTCTAAAAATTTATTGCAAAAAATAAACATACCACTCAAAAAAGTTTTGTCAAAAGAAGAAGTTTTGATAGAAATTAAAAAAAATCCAAGAGAAGTTTTAATTTTTGCAGGAGCAGGCGATATTGATAAAGTAGCAATGAAATCAATTTATTAAATAAATAAGATTGTAACTATTTAGATTATTTTGGTGCAAGCGTGGACGCTTGCACCAGTGTAAGTATCTCGTGCAAGCGTCCACGCTTGCACGAAGTTCAAAATAATAATTTTTCGCCCCTGCTTGTGTCCCACAAGCAGTCGTCGTTGGTGTAAGATTTGTTTGTTACAATATTCGCTTGTGTGGGACACAAGCGAGGGCGTAAAACAAATATTTTGTCATTTTGATTAATATACAAAATTTTTACACTAACATATTTTATATATCAAATTTTGAGAACTAAAAACAATAAAGTATTGATATTCAATGATTTGTTTATTTATTCAATAGAAAGTTTTTTAGTTTCGATAGAATGTTTATTTTTGATTTACTTCTATAATATTTGATATTTTTGAAACTTTATAATATATTTTTTGTTTTTATTAATAAATATCTATATTTTTGTACTAATAATAAAAAAAAACAATCAATAATTTTATGTTTAATTGGTTTAAAAAGAAAAAAGAAGAAAAACCTGAGTTTTTAGACGTAACAAATATGCGTTTGAACCAACTTAGAAAAAATGGTTTTGTCGATTATGACCTTAAAACTTGGCAAATTACAGCAGTGTACGAATATGATTGGGGTAATAATTATTGGGCTGATGAATTTCAATTAGTACAAGCAAACGAAACTATTTATTTGTATATAGAAGAAGATGGCGGGCATTTGGATTGTGCTGTTGCCCATAAAATTGATGTCAATGAAGTCGAAGGAGAAGACGGAAAAGATGTCATTGACCATATTTTAGACAAAGAACAACCACCCAGAAAAGTACTTTATCGCGGCGAATTGTTTATTAGAGAAAAAGAAAGTTTAGGACATTTTAGAGATACAAATGACTCACAAGATGCTTGGAGTGAGTTTGTGAGTTGGACTTTCAATAATAAAGAAAAAACAAAATCGTTGAATGTCGAACAATGGGGAGAACAAGAATTTGCGGCGGCGGTTAGTCAGCCTGTAAACGAACTAATGTTTTCAAATTTTATCATGCCTTAATTATCACAAAAAAATCTTGTCAATAGAAATAAACAAAGGCACAAAAATTGCTATTTGTTAGTTAATAAAAAATAAAACTTAAAAAAATAAATTTAAAAAAAATGAAAATGTTTGTAAAATTGTTTTTTGTTGTGAGCATAACATTGGTAATGTTTGCTTGTGGCTCATCTCAACAAAAACCTAAATATGCACAACCTTCACCCGTTGATGTATTGATGAGAGATTTGGACACAGAAAAAGCATATAGTATCGTTTTATACGATATGCACGTGGAAGAAGGTAAAAAAATATTTCAACATAAATATAAAGTTACTAAAAACTACATGGATAAAGACAAAGCAAAATCTGAAGTTACAGATTGGAAAAATGTAGAAGAAATGTATTTTGCGCAAAACATTAACAATATGGGAATGGAATTGGCTTCAAAATCAGAAGACGGAAAAACCCACAAAACTCCTTCACCTCCAGGATTTAATGGCGTAGTAGGTAACAAACAATATGGCGAGTGGAAAACTGATAACAGCGGAAACTCTTTTTGGGCAATGTATGGACAATATGCGTTTATGAGTTCGATGATTGGTTTGGCAACAGGTCCCGTTTATCGTAGTTCTTATAGTGATTATAATAGTTATAGAGGCAATCCAAATACGGCTAATCAGCCTTATTATGGCAATAATCAATACGGAACCAATAGCCCAAATGCTCAAAAAACAAATCCTAATTTTTTTGAACGCAAACAAACGCAATCAGGTCTTTCTTCATTTAGACAAAAAGTAGAAAGTAATCCGACTAAATATTCTCGTTCATCTTCAAGTTCTTCATCTAATTCGCCAACGAACAGAACTTCTACAAGTTCTTCTTCTTCATCAAGTAGCAGTGATAGAACTTCAAGAAGCAGTTCAAGAAGTAGCAGTTCTTCAAGTTCTTCTTCTCGTTCAAGAGGTGGAAGTTTTGGAAAATAATTGGTAAGATAATAAAATAACAAAAAAAGCGTAGAAAATATTTTTTACGCTTTTTTTGTTTGATGATAATAGTTTTAAAACAATATTATAATTTTATTTCAAAGTAAATCTATTGTGATTTAATCAATACTATCAGTTACCTTTTTTTTGTTTAAATAACCATTCCCACATTTTTTTATCTGAATAAGCAGGCTTCCAACTATCGTGCTGGACATCAGGATATTCTGTGTATTTTATATTTCCATTTATTTTTTCAATGGCTTTTACCATATTGCGTGAGCGTTCGGGCTTGACGGCTTTATCCAAAGCACCATGAAAAACCCAGATAGGTAAATTTTTCATTTTTTTGGCTGTTTTTTCATCACCACCACCACAAACAGGCACTGCCGCCGCAAATTTTTCAGGCACTCTTGCAATCAAATCCCACACTCCAAAACCGCCCATAGAAAGTCCTGTGATATAAATTTTTTGGGTATCGATTGGATATTTTTTTTCTATTAACTCGCTGATTTTCAATACATTATCTAACACAGAAGAAATCTCTTTAGGTTGTGTGTGCGAGGCTAACTTCCAGTCAGTTTCTATCCATTTTTTATCTTTGGGACATTGTGCAATCATCACAAAACAAGGATATTTTGTCCTTATTTCTTCTTCTAACACATAAGGTGCAAAATGCGTCAAGGGTACTAAATTTGTTTCGCCTCTTTCGCCTGAACCATGTAAAAAAATTACCAATGGATATTTTTGTTTCTCTTTTTGAAAATTTAGTGTATCAAAATTTTTAGGAACGAGCAAACGATAAGGAGTTTTAAGTTCTTTTCCTTCAAAAATATGACGACTAAATTCTGTATAATCTTTATATTTTTTATCTTGCCCACAACTATTGAGTGCAAAAATAAAAAATGAAGAACAAAATAGAAATATTTTTCGCAACATTGTTTTTAATTTTTTTTCTAAAAATGAATTATTTTACTTCTTCAATTTCTTTTATTTCTTTGAAAGAGATATATTTTTTGGTTTTACTATCATAAATATTATCAATTTCCGTAGTGGATATTCTGATTTTTTTACCTTTCATACTTTTTGGATTATCGATAAAAAGAATATCATTTTTAAAAGTATTCAACCATAAAAATTTATCAATTTTTCCTGCATCATTTTTTATGGTGATAAAAGTATAGTTTTTGGTTTCTACTTTTTGAAAAGTTCCTTCATATACTACAAATGGATTTTTTGGTTCTTCTACTTTTTTTTCTTGGTTTTCATCAATGGCAAACAAAAGAAATTTTGGGCAATCTTTCATCAAAAATGGTGCGACCTTTCTGCCCAATTCTTCGGAAACAGATTGATTTTCCATTGCTGAAGCGGGTAATTCGCTTGTATATTTTAATATCACAAATCCAAAACAAAGTTGTAGTTTATCTTTATTCGGTTTGGGTGCTTTTTCGTTGATAGTGCCGTCAGTGTTTCTTTCGTTGAAACATTCACACATATCTTTTGCTAATCTTTTTAAAGTGCTATCAGGAATTTGCACATCATTTTGAGCAAAAATAAGATTATTTTTTATAAAAATAATTAAAAATAAGACGAAAATATAACGCATTTGTATTTTTTAAATTTTGTTAAATACTTGAAAATTATTATTTTATAAAATAAAGCAAATATTTTTTATCAATGATTTTTACTAAATAATTTGCTAATAAAACCAAAGATATATTTATTTGCTTTATTTTTGTATATTTTGAGAAATTATTTTATTATCATCAAAATAAAATTAGTCTAATTTTAACACAGCCATAAATGCTTCTTGTGGAATTTCTACGTTTCCTACTTGTCGCATACGTTTTTTACCTTCTTTTTGTTTTTCTAATAATTTTCTTTTACGAGAAATATCTCCACCATAACATTTGGCAATTACATTTTTACGCATTGCTTTTACGTTTTCGCGGGCTATAATTTTTTGACCGATAGCGGCTTGAATAGCGATTTCGAACATTTGTCTTGGTAATAATTCTCTTAATTTTTCGCAAAGTCGTTTTCCCCATTCATAAGCTTTGTCTTTATGAACGATGGCAGAAAGTGCATCAACTTTATCACCATTCAATAAAATATCTAATTTGACCATTGTAGATTGTCTAAAACCAATCAATTCATAATCCAAAGATGCATATCCGCGTGAAATTGTTTTTAATTTATCAAAAAAATCAAACACAATTTCAGCCAAAGGAATTTCAAAAATCAATTCAACTCTATCCGTAGTAAGATAGTTTTGATTTTTTAAAATGCCTCTTTTATCCATACACAATTTCATTATCGCACCAATATAATCGGATTTTGTGATGATTTGTGTTTTCACAAAAGGCTCTTCGATATAATCGATAAAAGTAGGGTCAGGCATTTCAGCAGGTGCTTGCACTGAGATTTGAGTGCCTTTTGTCAAAAACGCTTTGAATTGTACCGAAGGAACAGTCGTAATAACGGTCATATTAAACTCTCTTTCCAAACGCTCTTGCACAATTTCCATGTGCAACATTCCTAAAAATCCACAACGAAAACCAAAGCCCAAAGCCGCAGAAGTTTCTGGTTCCCAAACCAAAGAGGCATCATTGAGTTGTAATTTTTCCATTGCTTCTCTCAAATCTTCAAATTCAGAAGTTTCAACGGGATAAATTCCTGCAAAAACCATTGGTTTTACGTCTTCAAAACCTTTCACGATATCAGAACAAGGGTTGTGTGAGTGTGTAATAGTATCACCAACTTTTACCTCTTTTGCGTTTTTAATACCTGAAATCAAATAACCAACACTGCCTGGTCCGAGTTCTTTGATGGCTTCGTGTTCGAGTTTTAGTACGCCAATTTCGTCAGCGTTATATTCTTTACCTGTGGCGACAAATTTGAGTTTATCACCTTTTTTGATAGTGCCATTGAATACTCTAAAAATTACTTCAATTCCTCTAAAAGAATTAAAAAGAGAGTCAAAAATTAAACATTGTAAAGGTTCGTCAGGGTTTCCTTTGGGTGCAGGCACACGTTCAATCACTGCTTTAAGAATATCCTCGATGCCAATACCTGCTTTTCCGCTTGCTCTAATAATCTCTTCTCTTTTACAGCCCAATAAATCCACGACTTCATCACTCACTTCCTCAGGCATCGCGTGTGGGAGGTCAATTTTATTTAAAACAGGGATAATTTCTAAGTCATTGCCAATTGCTAAATATAAATTTGAAATCGTTTGTGCTTCGATGCCTTGTGAAGAATCAACAATCAACAATGCCCCTTCGCAAGCCATAATAGAACGTGAAACTTCATACGAAAAATCGACATGCCCAGGAGTATCTATCAAATTTAAAATATAATCTTCACCTTTGTAATGATATTTCATTTGGATAGCATGGCTTTTGATGGTAATACCTCTTTCACGTTCCAAATCCATATCATCAAGGAGCTGTGCCTGCATTTCTCTTGCGGTAACTGTCTGTGTAAACTCTAACAATCTATCTGCTAATGTACTTTTGCCGTGGTCAATATGAGCAATAATACAAAAATTACGAATATTTTTTTGATTCATTGATATATAAATTCTTTTTTTTGCAAAGATAAATAAAATTTAGTATTTTTTTATATTTTTAAGAATGATTATTATATTTTTTGCAATTAGAAACAGAAATGGTAAGAATGAAAGAATCAAAACCAAAAAGTAATGCAACAATTGTAAAGTATATTTTATATTTACGTGAGTTCGGGATAAAAACCATAAAAATCTCTCAACTGGGCAAGCCTGTGGCTTGTCTGTTGCGAAGCAATAGCCTGTGTGTAACAAATCAACGTGAGTTCGGGATAATATTTTTTATAAAATTAAGTTGGTGCGATTTGATGGAAGTTTGACCTTATTTTATGAAATTTTTTTTGATACGCTGATAATTGTAGCGAAAATTGAGAGGTTTTTCTCTCAGAGGATTTCAACCCTTAGGGTTGAAATTACACAATATCATTTTTTTCTATTTTTCTTTCTAAAAATTCATTATATCACTAAAATTGTCAAAGAGTTAGATTTTTTTATAGTTTTTATCCCGAACTCACGTAAATCAAGGTCACACACTGGTTTAGCGTTTATGTGTTAGGAAAGTAAATTAAATAATCTGATATTTTATACTAACAAGAGTAGTGTAACAGAACTTTGTTCACAACATACTAACGAAATTCGTTATTGATAGATTATCACTTTATTTAATGATTGTTCCTTAGGAAAAGAAATTAAATAATCTGATATTTTATACCAACAAAAGTAGTG